>JADYYO010000196.1 GCA_020853615.1 Thermomicrobiales bacterium | reverse complement strand
GCGGTGAACCCGGCGATTCTGCGCCCCTTCGCCGACGTGCCCAGGATGCCCACGCCGAGCGGCGACCGGTCGAAGTACGGAATGGCGGCGATCGCCAGCAGCGCGATCGTCGGGATGACGACGCCCGCGAGCCCCGGGGCCATGTGCAGGAGGAGCTCCTGCAGGTTCAGGAAGTACCAGGGGGCCTTCGACGGGTTCGGCGTCTGGTTCGGGTTCGCCCGCGCCGTCAGCGGCGCGTTGAAAAGGACCGACGCCGCGAGGAGGAGCAGGAGAAAGACCGTCGCGCAGACCGCCTCGACGACGACGAGCGACGGCCAGACCATCACCTCGTCTTCGGCCAGGTCGGTCGGCCGGGCCAGCGCGCGCCCGCGCACCAGCTCGATCAGCTTCTGGCGCTTCGCCTCGTCGATCGCCGTGACCGGGGCTCCGCCCGGCATCTGCTGCTGTACGATGTCAGCCATCCTGAGCCTCTTTCAGTCGAGTCGGCAAGCCGGCTAGTCGGCGAGCCGGCAAGCGTCGCCGGGCCTCTCCGGCCGACCGCCCCTCATCCGGCGCCTGCCACCCATCATCCATCACCCAACACCCATCACCCGCGCTACAGCGGGCCGGAGATGCCGCCGTCCTTGCGGATACGCCAGAAGTGGACCGCCATCAGGAAGGCGGCGACCAGCGGCAGGAAGAGGACGTGCAGCGTGTAGAAGCGGATCAGCGCCGGCTGCCCGATCTCGAAATCGCCGCGGAGCAGGAGGTCGACCTGGCGCCCGACAACCGGGGCGGCGCCGCCGATCTCGGTGCCGACCGTGATCGCCCAGAGCGCCAACTGGTCCCACGGCAGCAGATAGCCGGTGAAGGAGAGGAGGAAGGTGGTCACCAGCAGGAGCACGCCGACGACCCAGTTGAACTCGCGCGGCGGCTTGTATGACCCGGTGTAGAAGACGCGACACATATGGAGGAAGACGACGATGACCATCCCCTGCGCCGACCAGCGGTGCATGTTGCGCATGAGCTGGCCGAAGGTCACGCTCGCCTGGATGTCCTTCATGCTCTGATATGCCTGATCGGCGGAGGGGATGTAATAGAACATCAGCAGAACGCCGGTGCCGACCAGCACCAGGAACATGAAGAAGGAGAGGCCGCCCAGGCAGAAGGTGTAGGTCACCTTCGTCGCGTACCGCTTGATCTTGACCGGGTGGATGTGCAGGAAGACGTTGCTCGCGATGATCAGCGCCTGGTTCCGCTGCGTATCGGGGTAGCCGTGACGCACCACCGACCGCCACACGGACGAGCCGGAGATTTTGTCCGCCAGCGTCTGTTCCCGTGCCATACCGTCCTCCGCGTTGGATCGATCCACTCTCCCCGCTGCACGCGAGGATGCGTTACGTCATCAGGGCCCCGACGTGCCAGCCGGACGCGAGGCGCGATGAGCGCGGCGCTATTGTCCGCGCCACCTCAGAACCGGTCAAGGTTGCGCGCTCCCGGCTCCCCGCAAAGCGGGCTCCGCCCCAGTTCGCGCACCGGGGACATGGTACCCGAGAACGCCGCGGGGCGTGCGGCCAACCCCATCCACGGAAGGCGCTGAAAACGACAACGGCGGCCGTCGTTGGAGACGGCCGCCGGGGGTGGGCGCAACAGGACTTGAACCTGTGACCTCACGGATGTGAACCGTGCGCTCTGGCCAACTGAGCTATGCGCCCGCGACACGCGGCAGTATACCCGCGCCAACCATTGTGGCACCAGATCCCGCGCTGCCCCATGCCCTCTTCCTGCAACGCGGCGTGCACCGGGTAGGGACACGCCATGTCGTGTTCACCGCTCCCGGCAGCTCGTACACTGCACCGCATGAACGACGCGCACTCCCCCACGGTCGATCCGCGCACCGAGCCGATGCTCGCCATCGATGTCGGCGCGGGGACGCAGGACATCCTCCTCTTCGACCCGAGGCAGGAGCCGGAGAACTGCCTGAAACTCGTCCTCCCCTCGCAAACGCGGGTGGTTGGCAGCCGCGTGCGCGCCGCGACCGCCGCCGACCAGGCGATCCACCTCACCGGCGCGACGATGGGGGGCGGCGCGTCGAGCGATGCGATGAAGGCGCACCTGGCCGCCGGGCTCCCCCTCTCCGCGACGGAGGAGGCCGCCCGCACGATCCACAACGACCTGGCGCGGGTGCGGGCGCTCGGCGTCGAGATCCGGCCCGACCCGCCGCCGGATGCGGTCGTCATCGAAGCCGCGGACATCAACCTGGAGATGCTGGGAGCCGCGCTCGCTCCGTTCGGCGTCGAGCTCCCGACGCGCGTCGCGGTCGCCGTGCAGGACCATGGCTACCTCCCCGGCGCGGGGAACAACGAGGTCCGCTTCGACTACCTGCAGGGACTCCTCGCGGGCGGCGGCGACCTGCGCCAAATGGTCTACACCAACCCTCCCGCGGAGATGACGCGCATGGCCTCGCTGTGCCGGCAGCACCCGGGCATCGTCCTGATGGACACGGGCGCGGCGGCGGTCCTCGGCGCGCTGGCTGACCCGGTCGTGGCGGCTGCCGCCGAGACGGAGGGCGCCATCCTCGTCAATGTCGGCAACATGCACACCTTCGCCACGCTGCTGCACGGGCGGCGGCTCTACGGGCTCTTCGAGCACCACACGGGCGGCATCACACCCGCGATCGTCGCCTCGCTCGTCGACGGCCTGCGCGACGGCACGCTCGACACCGCGCGCTTCCGCGAGCGGTTCGACGGCCACGGCGCGGCGCTCGCCCCCGACTACCGCGAGACCGGACCTTTCACCTTCGTCACCGTGACGGGGCCAAACCGCCGCTTGGCGCGCGGGCTCGGCTACCACGAGGCCGCGCCGCACGGCGACATGATGCTGGCCGGCGCCTGGGGGCTGGTCACGGGGGTGCGCCTACTGGCTGAGCAAGCTTCCCATGGTCCGGCCCACGGCGCTGCAAACCGGCCCATCGAGGCGGCCGGAGGGTAAAAAAAACCTCCAGTCACTCACGTAACGCCCCATGACGGCGATTGCGAACATGCGGTGGTCGCGTGGGGAGAGGGCACGCCACGCCCGGCCCGCCTGAGGTTGAAAGCCTCAGGCTACGAGCGACGCCTCAGGCTACGAACGACGGAAGGACTCTAATGGCGGTCGCTCTATTGATGCGGCCAGGTGTCGAGCAGGGGGCGTCGCCGCCGGCCCGCCGGCGGCTGAAAGCCTCCGGCTATGAACGACGGAAGGACCCTGAAGGGCCCTAATTCGCGGCGGCTGGATTATTAATTGCAGCGGCCATAGGGGCCTTGGGCGCGGTAGCCGCGGTATTTCAGAAACCGCCATAAGAGCACGGAGACGTGGTGGCCGGGATCATTACAGCGCCGTGCGGAAATGGTGTCATCCTGGGCGCAGCGCAGGATCTCGACTCCCGGCAACCCCGTCTCCCCTGGGCCGAGATGCTTCGTGCCTCAGCACGACACGTCTTGCGCACGCCGCTGTAACGCAACCGCCAATAGCTGAACTGCCACACTGTATAGCGCATCTCAGCCCCGTTTACGGGGCTTTTTGTCAGCATAGCCTGAGGCTGAACGCCTCAGGCTATGCTGACGCCAAGCGATATCACTCACGATTCCCCGCGGCGGTGCGGCCTAGCAGTTATCGAAGGGGAAGTTCTTCGGCTGCTTGTCAGGCGGGAGCGCGGCGAACGGGTTGTCGCACTGCCCCTGGCTCTGCCCGGGTCGCGGGTTGGCGCGGGGTGACGACGGCACGATGTTCGGCACGCCGGCGCGCGGCGTCGGGGTCTTCGCCCGCCCGCGATCGCGTGCGTTCTTGCGGTTATTCGCGTCGCGATTGTTGTTGTCACGATCGATGACGCTACGGCCGGCATCGCCGACGTTCGGGTTGCGGTTCGGGTCGAGGGTGCGAGCGGTGATCTCGTCGATCATCGCGTCGACATCGGGCATGACGACCTCGACCGGCTTGTCGCGGCTCGACGAGATCGGCGCGTCCGCCGAAGGCACGATCGGCGGGATGTCCGGGGTCGGCACAACAACGGCGGGCATGGCGATCGTCGGGATAACAAGCGGGTCGGCGGACGGCTGGATGACCCGCCCGGCTGCCGGATTCGTGTCGCCGTTGCTCTGGCCGTCCTGCCTGTCGCGCACGCGCGGCACCGGATTGTCGAGCGCCGGCACGATCCGTGACTCGCTCGTGTTGTCGAAGATATGGAACGGGTCGTTGTCGTTCCGATTCGGCGTCGGCACGGGCGTCGGCTGGCGCGTCACGCTCTCGGCCGGGGGCGCGGACGGGGCCGCGGCCGTCGGCGGAGGCGGCGCCGGGTCGACCGGCTGCAGCGCCACGACCGGGACGCTGTTCTCCGGCGCCGGGGGCGGCAGGGTCGGCGGCGGGGGAGGCGGCGCTGTCGGCACGGCGGTCGGCAGGTCGATCACGCGCGGCGTCGGCGTGGGGCCGGCATCGACCTCGGGGACGACGGTCTCGGGGACGACGGTCGGCAAACCGGCGACGGGCGGCGCCTCGCCGCTGAAGCCGAGCGCGGTCGGCTCCGGCTTCGCATCCTTCGTCGGCACGGCGGTGGGCAGGGCGGGGGCTTCGGTCGGGGCTGGCAGCGCGGTGCCGACCGGCTCCAGGCGCTCGGCGGAATCGACCGCCGACGATGGCTCGCGCAGCACCAGCCAGGCGACAGCCGCGATCGCGATGCCGACGACGAGCAGGGAGAGGATGCTGGAGATGACGACCGGCGCGGTGTTGCGTCGGACCGCGTCCTGCTCCATGCGCATGCGTGTCGGTGAGCCGTACACGGGGCCTCCGGTCCTCGGGCAACCAGAACGGGCGCCGCGGGGGCGCTCTCAGTGTCGTAAACGCCAGCATACCCCCGGAGGTTTCTCCG
>JADYYO010000195.1 GCA_020853615.1 Thermomicrobiales bacterium | reverse complement strand
GGCCGATCCGCCGCGAACGTCGATGATGGCAACGGCGTGGCCAGGACGGGGCGTTCGGTGCGGCGACGGCGGGCGACGCCGGCGTCGCCCCGACGGCCCCATCACCCATCACCCCCGTCAAGAGAGGAGCCGTGATGCGTCGTCTGCTGGTTGCCCTGGGGATGCTGCTCGCCCTTGGCCTTGTGCCGTCGTCGATTTTGGCGCAGGAGGCGACTCCTGCCGCCGGCGCGGTCGCGCCCGCGCTCGACCGGACGAACACCCGCTACATCTCCCCCTTCACGCCGGACGGGCTCAACCCAGGGCTCGTCGCCTCGGTCAAGGAGGAGCAGGGGATCTGCGCCGACCCCTCCTCGGCGGCGATCGGGCGCCCCGATGCCTGGGATTGCCTCGGCGAGAGCGACCAGGTCTACGATCCCTGCTTCGAGAACCCCTTTGTCGGCGAGGGGAAGCCGGAGCAGGTCGCCTGCTTCGATACCCCCTTCTCGACCGATATCGTCGTGCTGACGCTGACCGAGCCGCTGTCGCGCGAGAAGGCGCAGACGACCGAAGCCGCCGCCGAGGCCGCACGGCGAGGCGAGGAGAACGTCGACCTCGCGCCGTGGGACCTCCCCTGGGCGCTGGAGTTGGCGAACGGCGAGCGCTGCACCCTGCTGCGCGGCACCCTGACGCTGGTTGCCGGGCAGGTCGTCAACTACGGCTGCGCCAACGGCGGCTCGGTCGTCGGGATGACGGACCGGAGCGAGCCGCGCTGGGTCGTCTCCTACCTCGCCAATGGCGACTACGCGACGACGCTGGTCGACGTGACGACGGCCTGGTCGTAGAGCGGCGCACGCCGTGTCATGCTGACGAAGGAAGCATCCCGGCGCAGGGGAAACGTCGTTCGAAGGAGCCGGGATCCTTCGCTTCGCTCAGGATGACACGGTCCGCAGGGCGTCATACGGAGAGTGAGACGTGGGCGACCCGTGCTCCGAGCCGCCCTGGGAGGAGAGGAGACGTGGACGATCACCGATTTGACGATCTGGCGCGGGCGGTCGCGGGCGGCGGCTCGCGGCGGGGGCTCCTGCGCGGGCTGGCGGGCGCGGCGGCGCTCCTCGTGGCGGGTCGCGCGACGAAGGCGACCGCGCACCATGGCCGCAGTGGGCCCGGCGATCCCTGCCGCACCGACAGCGATTGCGTCGCCGCCGACGCGCCGATGATCTGCTCCGACAACGGCTTCACCTACGACGGCTTGCTCAACTGCTGCACCTTCGAGGGGAGCCGTTGCGGCTTCGACGAGGCGTGCTGCGGCGATGCCGTCTGCCTCAACGGCGTCTGCACCCGGCTGGTCGACTACCCGGCGCAGGGTGAGCGCTGCACCGACGTCTCCGTCTGCGTCGCCGCCGACACCGCGGTCACCTGCGACTACGTGATGGCCACCGGCGACTATCGCTGCTGCGCCTACGAGGGGAGCCGATGCAATTGGGATGGCGGCTGCTGCGGCAGCGCCTCCTGCATCAACGGCTTCTGCTCCTCGAGCGCGTCGCTCGCCGGCCCCGGGGAGCGGTGTCAGAGTAGCTCGCAGTGCGTCGCGGCGGACACGGCTCTCACCTGCGACTACATCGGACAGACCGACGACTTCCGCTGCTGCGCCTACGAGGGGGGCCGCTGCGGCTGGGATGGCGGCTGCTGCGGCTGGCTGCGCTGCAGCGACAGCGGGTTCTGCACCGGCGTCCCGCCCTCCGGTTGCGATGGCGAGGGGTGCGAGTGCGACTTCCACGACCCGAGCGCCTGCGCGCCGGGGCTCGTCTGCTGCGCGGTGCAGTCGGGCTTCATCTGCGCCACGCGGAGGAGTTGCGGCGGGTAAGCGCTCCGCGTGTCGTCGAATTGACCGTCCGTGCGTCAACGGCTTGACAGCGGCGCGGAGGAGGACCGCCCTATGCTGCAGAGGCAATCGGGGGAGCGGTGTCGCCGGCCCGGACACCAGCCACGTCCCTTCCCTTCCGGGCTCTGGACGAACACCGTTCCCCGATTGCCCTGGCCAGTGGCGCATGCCCTCACCCCCGGCTTCTCTTCACTGTTCGCGCTGGCAAAGGGAGGTATTGGCGGAAATCATCGTCGCGGTCGCCAGCAACCCTCACCCCCGGCCGCCACCCGCGTGCGGGGGTGAGGGTTGCTGGCCGTCACGTCCGCTGATATTTCAAACACCACGCCCCGTACAACACCCTTCCGGTGCGCGTTGCCATGCAGATTGCTGAGAGCGCGACGGAGAATGCCAACATGGACATCACCCTTCGCCCGGTCACGAGCCGGGAGTTCCCCGCCATGGTCCGGCTGAAGGTGACCCCGGCGCAGGAGGAGTTCGTCGCCCCGAACCTCTATTCGATCGCCGAGGCCTACGTCGAGGCGACCTGGACGCCGCTGGCCATCTACGCCGGTGAGGAGCCGGTCGGCTTCGCCATGTACGGGCACGACCCCGAGACCGATCGCTGGTGGATCATCCGCTTCATGATCGACGTGGGGCAGCAGGGGAGGGGGTACGGGCGGGCGGCGCTGCGGGCGCTGATCGCGCGGATGGCCGAGCGCTGCGGCTGCCGCCAGATCTTCCTTGGCTACGTGCCGGGCAACGCGGTCGCCGAACGCCTCTACGCCCAGGCCGGGTTTCTCCCTACCGGCGAGATCGAGGACGGGGAGATCGTGGCCCGCCTCGATCTCGCGGGCGAGTAGGCATGGGCGCACTCCGGCATCGCTCTTGGGCGCCGCGGACGGGGTTGCCGGAACGAGACCACCCGCTCGCGCGTCTCAACAGGCAGCCAGATGAACGCGCGGCCCTGCCGCTCGAGGAGGTTTCCCCGAATGCGACCGATCCTGATCGCCCTGTTTGCCGCGGCGCTCGCCGCCGGCGGCCTCGCCCCTGCCCTGCCGGCGC
>JADYYO010000194.1 GCA_020853615.1 Thermomicrobiales bacterium | reverse complement strand
TAGAGCGGCGTGCAGAAGACGTGTCATGCTGAGGAACGAAGCATCTCGGCTCAGGAGAAGATCGTTTTCGATGAGCCGAGATCCTTCGCTCCGCTCAGGATGACACCATTTCGGCACGGCGCTGTAGCCACGGCCTGCCCGCACCCCCAGCCGCCACCCAGTGGGTCCCCGGCCCACTGGGTGGCGGCTGGGGGTGCGGACTCGGCGTGGCAACGCGGCGCTGACTTCCCGGATTTCACAAAATCCCGCCGGGATCGGCATTCCTCCCACACCGTCGTCGCCCCGACAGAATCGCGTTTGTCGATTTCGCTCCTCCCCGTGCGACTACCTGGTGAGTAGCCATTCCCCGTCATGGGAGGAGCGATGAAGTATCTCTGCCTGGTCTACGACGACGCGACGATCCTCGAAGCCTACGCCGACCCCGACTACGCGGCGATGGTCGACGAGGTTCTCGCCTATCGGGAGGAGCTCCGCGAGCGGGGCGCCTACATCGCCTCGTCGCCCCTGCAGCCGGTCGAGTGCGCCACGACGGTCCGGGTCCGGCATGGCCGCGTGACCGTTACGGATGGCCCCTTCGCCGAGACGAAGGAGCAGGTCGGCGGCTTCTACCTCATCGAGGCGCGGGATCTGAACGACGCCATCCGGATCGCGTCGCGGATGCCCCCGGCCCGACACGGCAGCATCGAGGTGCGGCCGCTGCGGGAGCTCGATCCGCGGTCAACATGCCGGGAGACGTGGCGGCCGCCCGGAAAAGCGGCGAGGGAGGAGGTAGCCCCGCGTGACATCGCGCCGGCAGAGTCCGCCTGAACGGCCAGGCCACGAGACACGTTCGTCTTCACCATCTTGAAAGGAGATCGATCATGACCATGAACAGGGCGCTCTGGATCGCGCAGATTCTTCTCGCGCTTCTCTTTCTCATGAACGGGGTGATGAAGCTGACGATGCCCGCCGAACTGCTGACTGGGCAATTCCCCTTTCCGCTCCTCTTCGTCCGCTTCATCGGCGTCTGTGAGTTCCTCGGCGCGCTGGGGATGGTGCTGCCCGGGCTGGCCCGCATCCGCCCCGGCCTGACTCCGCTCGCCGCCGCCGGCCTGGTGATCATCATGATCGGCGCCACGGTCTCGACGCTCCTCCTCATGGACCCGGCCGTGGCCCTCATGCCGCTGGTCGTCGGGCTCCTCGCCGCCTTCGTCGCCTGGGGGCGCTGGAAGGTAGCCCCGCTCGGCGGGTCATCCCGTTCCACGTTTTCCGGGTCGATCGGCTAGGGAGGAGCGTGCCGCATGCCCAGGACCCTATCCGAGCAGGAGCGCGACGCCCTTCTTGCCGAACCGCATGTGGCGGTGCTGAGCGTCGCCAGCGGCGATGGCCGGCCACCGCTCACCGTCCCCGTCTGGTACGGCTACCAGCCGGGCTCGGCCATCACCTTCTTCACCGAGACGATGGGGAGGAAGGCGCGCAAGACGGATCTCATTCGGCAGGCGGGCGTCGTCAGCCTCTGCGTGCAGCGCGAGACCTTCCCATACCGCTACGCCACCGTCGAAGGGCGGGTCGTGGGGGTGGACCGACCGCCAACCGCCGAGCAGATGCTGGCGATCGTGCGCCGATACCTGCCCGAGGAGCCGGCGCGCGGATTCGTCGACGCCGAACTGGGGAACCCCGCGTCCCGCATCGTCCTCTTCACCATCGAGCCGGAGCGCTGGCTGACGTTCGATCTTTCCGAGGACGCGGGGTAGGCCTGCGATGCTGGAGGCGATATCGTGCGGGAGTTGCTGAACGATCGAATTTCCGGCGGTCTGACGCGCCGGGCCATGGTAAGAACGGGCGCGATTGGCGTCGTGGCAGGTATTGCCTCCCCCTGGATGGACGGCCCGGCGTCGGCCCGGGCCGTCCAGATGGACGTCGCGGCGCCGGTGACAGCGAAAGCAGCGATGACGATGAACGACTATCGAGGATTCTCCGCGGAGCGGCTGGAGCGGATGCACGAGGTGATGGCGGGCCACGTCGAGAGCGACCTCTTCCCCGGCCTCGTCACCCTCGTCAGTCGCCGCGGCGAGACGCGCGCCGACGCCATCGGCACGCTTACCTTCGATGGCAACGACGCGATGGCGCGCGACACGATCTTTCGCATCGCCTCGATCACCAAGCCGATCGTCGCCGTGGCGGCGATGTCCCTGGTCGAGGAGTGCGTGCTCCGTCTCGACGACCCGGTCGATCCCTTCCTGCCGGAGCTGGCCGACCGGAAGGTGTTGCGCACCCGCGAGAGCGCGCTTGACGACACCGTGCCCGCCAACCGTCCCATCACCCTGCGCGACCTGCTCACGATGCGCCTCGGCTACGGGGCGATCTTCGCGGCGCCCGGTCAGTATCCGATCCAGCAGGCGATGGAGGAGGCCGGCGTTGCGCCGGGGCCGCACATCCCCGACCTGTCAGCCGATGAGCTGATGCAGCGCTTCGGCGAGCTGCCGCTCTTCCATCAGCCGGGGGAGGGGTGGCTCTACAACAGCGGCTTCGACATCCTGGGCGTCCTCATCGCGCGTGCCACGGGGCAGCGCCTGGGCGATGTCCTGCAGGAGCGGATCTTTGCGCCCCTCGGCATGAAGGACACCGGGTTCACCGTGCCGGCGGAGAAGCTCGACCGCCTGGCGGGCAGCTACTGGACGAATCTGGCGACCGGCGAGTTCGAGGTCTTCGACGGGATCGCCGACAGCCGCTTCGCCAGCCCGCCCGTCTTCGAGTCGGGCGCGGCCGGCCTCGTCTCGACCGCGGACGATCTGCTCGCCTTCGGCCAGATGATGCTCGGCAATGGCGAGTATGGCGGCCGGCGCATCCTCTCCCGTCCGTCGGTGGCGCTGATGACGACCGACCAGATCACCCCCGAGCAGAAGGCCATCTCCGCCAACGACTTCTTCCCCGGCTTCTGGGCGAGCCACGGCTGGGGCCTCGGCGTCGCCATCGACGCCCAGCGCGACCTCATCTCGATGACTCCGGGGCGCTACGGCTGGGACGGCGGCTACGGCACCTCCTGGTACGTCGATCCCGCTGAGGAGCTGATCGGCATCCTGCTGACGCAGCACGTCTGGGACGGCTCCGGGGTGCTTGGCGCCTTCGCCGACTTCTGGACCCTGACCTACCAGGCGCTCGCCGACTGACGCACGGAGATCGCTCGCGATGCGGCCTCGAATCTGCTTTTCGCCGTTTGGCGCCGGTTCGTACAATTACGAGGCAAACCCGCCCCGCATCTTCGCCAGGTCGTCGTGATTGGGGGCCATCGTGAGTCAGGACCACGCGTTCGCCGGCGATGCCGGAGGCTCGGCCGGCGGCCTTGAGCGCCTCTTTCACCTGCGCGAACATGGCACCGACGTGCGGACCGAGGTCCTCGCCGGGCTGACCACCTTCGTGGTGATGAGTTACATCATCGCGGTCAACCCGGCGGTCCTCGGCGCCGCCGGGCTCGACGCGCGGGCGGTGGCAACCTCGACCTGCCTTGTCGCCGGCCTCCTCACCATCGCCATGGGGATTTACACCAACCGCGCCTTTGCCCTGGCGCCCGGGCTCGGCCTCAACGCCATCGTCGCCTTCAACCTCATCGGCACGATGGGACTGACGCCAGCGGAGGCGATGGGCGTCGTCGTCGTCGAGGGGCTTCTCATCACCCTGCTCGTTCTGCTCGGCGTGCGCAAGTACGTGATGGATGTCGTCCCCTTCGCCCTCAGCCGCGCGATCTCGGTCGGCATCGGCTTCTTCATCCTCTTCATCGGGCTGCGCAACGCCGGGATCATCACCTTCATTCCCGGGGAGACCGGCACCTTCGACGCCCTCCTCTCGCTCACCCCCCTCAACACCTGGCCGATCTTCGTGGCGATGGTCGGCCTGCTGGTCACCATCGTCCTCATGGCGCGCCGGGTGCCCGCCGCCATCCTGATTGGCATCATCGTCGCCACGGTGATCGCCTTCCTCGTCCCGGGCAACGTCGCCCGGCTGCCGGAGCACGCGCTGGCCGGCCCCGACTTCTCGCTCATTGGCCACGTCAGCTTCGGCTTCTTCGGCAAACTCGGGCTGCTGACGGCGGTGCTGGCGGTCGTCAGCTTCATGCTCTCCGACTTCTTCGACACCATGGGCACGCTGATCGGCGTCGGCAGCGAGGCGGGCTATCTCGATGAAAAGGGCGACCTGATCGACGCCCAGCGGCCGCTGCTGATCGATTCCCTCGGCGCGGTCGCCGGCGGGCTGGTCAGCGCATCGTCGGCGACGACCTACGTCGAATCGGCCGCCGGCGTCGCGGCCGGGGGGAGGACCGGGCTCGTCTCGGTGGTGACCGGCATCCTCTTCCTGCTGGCCCTCCCCTTCGTCGCCCTCGTCACCGCCATCCCCTCGGTCGCCACCGCCCCGGCGCTGATCGTGGTCGGCGTGCTGATGGTCGGCGTCCTCTCGGAAGGGGACCGCACCGCCCCGGACGGGACGGTGACGCGGCGCGGGGCGATCGACTTCCGCAATCTGGAAGAGGCGCTGCCGGTGGTGCTGACGATGCTGTTGATGCCGCTCACCTTCAGCATCACCAACGGCATCGGCGCCGGGTTCGTCAGCTACGTCCTGATCAAGGTCGCCAGCGGCAAGGGGCGGGAGGTCCACCCGGCGCTCTATATCGTGGCGCTCGCCTTCCTCGTCTACTTCCTGCGCTGGGCCATCTTCAACGCGCGCTTCTGATACGAAATCCGGGTAATTCCTGTCGCGACGCCACGGCCGGCCCTCACCCCCAGCC
>JADYYO010000193.1 GCA_020853615.1 Thermomicrobiales bacterium | reverse complement strand
TCCGGGTCGAGGTTGGCGCTGGCGGCGATGCCGAGGCTGCCGCCGATGGCGCTCCCCAGATCGGAGAGGATGTCGCCGAAGAGGTTCGAGCCGACCACCACCTCGAGCGTCTCCGGCCGCAGCACGAAGCGGGCGGCCATGGCGTCGACCAGCCACTGCTCCGTCTCGACGTCGGGGTAGTCGCGCCGCACGCGGTCGAACGTCTCGTCCCAGAGAACCATCGCGTACTGCTGGGCGTTGCTCTTGGTGACGCTGGTGACCTTCGGCCGCTTGCGCGTGCGCGCTAGCTCGAAGGCGTAGCGGATGATCCGCTCGCATCCCTGCGCAGTGAAGAGGGCGGTCTGCACCGCGATCTCCCGGTCGGGGCCGCGGCTGGCGAGGTTGCGCCCGCCGATCCCGGCGTACTCCCCCTCGCTGTTCTCGCGCACGACCACCCAGTCGATCCGCTCCGGGGTCGCGTCGCGCAGCGGGCTCGGCACGCCGGGCAGGAGCCGCACTGGGCGGACACAGGCGTACTGGTCGAACCCCTGGCAGATCGCCAGCCGCAGCCCCCAGAGGCTGATATGGTCGGGCACCCCCGGCCAGCCGACCGCGCCGAAGTAGATGGCGTCGAACCCCTGCAGCCGCGCGAGACCATCCTCGTCCATCATGCGGCCGGTCTCGAGGTAGTACTGGCAGCCCCAGGGGAAGGTCTCATAGGCGAAGCCGAACGCCCCACCGCTCTGCTCGGCCAGCCGGTCGAGGACGCGCAGCCCCTCCGGGATGACCTCGACGCCGATCCCATCCCCCGGAATGACCGCGATCCGGAACACGCGCGCTTCGGCTTCCATTTCTCCTCCTGTCGGTTGGCTGCCTACCGTATCTGGACCCTATGGCTGGAATCAGCGGGGGCGCTGGCAACGCTTGCCCTCACCCCCGGCCCCTCTTCCACCACGGTGGGAGAGGGGAGCGTGCCGCGAAACGACGTGACAGTGTCGGAGCGACCTGCACGCTGGAAAGGCGTCGAGCGCCAGTACGTCCCTGCTGTCCCGAAATCTCGACGTCAACCCTCCCCTCGCCCAGCGCGCTGGGCCGGGCGCCCGCTGGGTGGCGGTTGGGGGTGAGGGCCGGCCGTGACAACGCGGCGTTGATTCCTGCCACAACATCCTGCATAGCGCATGTAATCCCTCGCCCCCGGTCCAATCGGCCCCCGAACCCGATCCAGAAGGAGCATCCCGCCGCGGCCCGGAAACATCTCCCCGCTCACGCGCGTCTACACGAATACAGGTTGCGCGGCGAACGGGCGTACGCGCCTCGCGGCGACCGTGTTAGGGTACAGCGTGGGCAAATCGCGGCTGGACGCCTCGTGCCCGCCGGCCGTCGTTATGTCGGGTCCGACCCGGTTGCCAGTCGTTCCACGGGGAGGTCGCATGCGTCCGTCGTCCAGTCGCTCGCCACGTCGCCATCGCGCCTCGTGGCACGGGCCGCAGCTCCTCGTCATCCTCTCGCTTCTGGTCAGCCTGCTCGCGCCCCTCGCGCCGGCGCTCCCCGCCGCCGCGCAGACCGGCAGCCAGCTCCCGCCGCCCCTGCCGCAACCGTCGCGGGTGGCGCTCTCCGGCTCGTTCCAGACCGTGCTCGGCTGCCCGGCCGATTTCGACCCGACCTGCCCGCAAACGCAGCTCAACGACAATCGGGACGGCTCCTGGTCGGCGGCGCTCCCGGTGCCGCCGGGCGACTACACCTTCCGCGTCGTCGCCTCGAGCGACACCGATCGCTCTCTCGGCGCGGGCGGCGACCCGAACGGCGCCGATCTCACGCTCAGCGTCCCCGCCAACGCCGGCGGCGCCTATTTCCGCTACGACAGCCTGACCGGAGAAATTACGGCCGAGCCCGTTGCCGCCACCGCCGTCCTGCAGACTGACCTCGGCGAGCAGTACGCCATGGCCCCGACGCGCGGCGGCTACCAGGTCACGTGGGATGCGCAGCCGGGAACCTACGGCTTCCAGGTCCTTTTCGATGGCCAGCCCGTCAGTCAGGACAGCGTCAGCCTCGACAGCCCGAGCCGCGTCATCGTCGCCGTCGATCAGACCGGGGCGGTCACGACCAAGGACACCCTCCGCGGCACCACCCTGCAAGTCACCGCCACCGATGCCGCCGGCGCGCCGCGCCCTGGCTCCTGCTTCGCGATCCTCGATCGCCAGAACCGGTTGATGGCGCAGGCATGCGACGCCGACGATGGGCAGGCGGACGGCGTCGTCAATCTGCGCGTCCCGGACGGCCTCGACGACGGGGACTACACGCTGCGCGAGACCGCCACGGCGGCTGGGGCAACGCCCGCGCCCGATCAGCGCATCGCGCTCGGCCGGGGGCAGTTCACGGCCGCCGCGCAGGCTCCCGGCGGGGAGGAGACGCCGCCGGCCGAGGCCGCGACCGCCTCCCCGGCCGAGGAGACGCCGACTGGAGAAGCCACGGAAGCCGCGCCGCCCGTCATTCAGCAGGCGGGTCAGGAGGCGACCGAGCAGCCGGTCGTCGCGCCGGGCCAGCAGCCTGGGCAGTTGATCGTCGAGTCGGTCGACGAGAACCAGCAGCCGCTCCCGGGCGCCTGCTACGCCCTCGTCGAGTTCGGCTTCGAGCTCTGCGACGACGACCAGAACGGCACGGTCGTCTTCGACGCCGTCCCCTCGACGCCGCTGACGCTGCGCGAGACCGCCGCGCCGGCCGGGTATGAGCCGGTCGCCGATATCCCGATCACCGTCGACCCGAGCGGCATGCGCCTCCTCGTGCCGCAGCAGCCCGTCAGTGGTCAGGAGACGCCGCCCGCGACGCAAGCAGCTCCCCCCATCGTGGGGCAGGAGACGCCGCAATCGCAACCGACCGAGACGCCTCAGCAAGGGGCTGGCCAGGTCCTCCTCACGCTGCAGGATCGCGATGGCAACCCGGTGACGGGCGCCTGCTGGGCCCTCTCCGAGCGCGGCGGCGCGTCACTGGAGCGCTGCGATGCCGACGATGGCAGCGATGATGGCGCGATCCTGTTCGACGCGGTCTCGCCCGGCCGCTACCGCCTCGACGAGACGCGGACGCCGGAGGGATTCCAGCCGGCAGGCCGCCAGACGGTCGATGCCGCCGCGGGGCAGACCGCGCGCCTGACCGTCGCGTACGAGCGGGCCGCGGCCGCGCCGGGCCGGCTTGTCATCACCGTCGCCGACGCGGCCGGACAGCGGGTGCCGAACACCTGCTTCGACCTGCAGGGGCCGGCCAACCTGAATGACGTCTGCGACCAGGAGAACGACGGTCGGCTCAATCTCCCCGATCTCCCCGCCGGCGACTACACGGTGACGCAAACCCGGACGGCCGACGGGTTCACCCCGGCGCCCGCCACGACCGTCACCGTCCCCTCCGGGGAGACGATCGACCTGCCCCTCGTCAACGAGCGAGAGGGCACGCCACAGGGGCAGGTGTCGACGCCGGCGAACGAGGGCGCGCTGGCCGTCGATATCGTCGATGCCAATGGCACGCCGGTCGCCAACGCCTGCATCTCGCTCGATCAGGGGAGCGAGCGGCTCTCCGTCTGTGACAACGACACCCAGGACGAGAACGGCAATCCGGGGGCGATCGACCTGACCGGCCTCGCCCCGGGCGACTACACGCTGACGGTCGTCCCGCCGGAGGGCTTCACCGCGCCCGCCGCGACGACGGCGCGCATCGTCGCCGGCGAGACGGCGACAGTCGACGTCACCCTCACGGCCACGCCGGCCCAGGCAGGGCCGGGCCGGCTCGCCATGGTCGCCGAGGACGACTCGGGCGGCTTGCTCCCGGGCGCCTGCTACACCGTCGAGGCGCCACCGGGCGGCCAGGCATTTGGCCCCTTCTGCGACGAAGACGGCGACGGCATGGTCCAGGTTCAGGGGGTCACCCCTGGCCAGGTCGCGGTCGTCGAGACGACGGCCCCGGCCGGCGCCGAGCCTGCCGATCCCGCGCGCCAGACGGTCGACATCGTCTCGGGCCAGGAGACGACGGTCACCTTCCGCCACGCGGCCCAGGCGCAACAGGCGGCGGGCGGCGCGATCGACGTCCACATCGAGGACGCCGCAGGCAACCCGGTCTCCGCCTGCGTCGACGTCACGGGAGGCGAGCAGCCGGTCACTGTCTGCGACAACCAGGCCGAGGATAGCGACCCGGCGACCGGCTACGTCCTCATCGACGCGGTCGCCCCCGGCTCCTACACGGTCGGGCTCTCCAGCCTGCCGGAGGGGACGATCGCGCCCGCGCAGCAGCAGATCGCGGTCGAGGCCGGGACGACCACTCAGGTCGACTTCGCCCTCGCCGCCGCGAACGGCACGATGGTCCTCTTCGTCGAGGACCCGAGTGGCCAGCGGCTGGGCGGCTCCTGCTTCACGATCACCAGCCCGACGCGGAGATTTGCCGACATCTGCGATCAGGGCGACGATGGCCGCCTCAATATCCCCGACCTTCCGCCGGATACCTACGACATCGTGCAGACCCGCTCGGCGCCCGACCGGGAGATCGCGCCGCCGCAAACCGTCACGGTCGACGCGGGACAGACGGTCGAGGTCACCCTGGTCAACCCGCTGATCCCGACACCGACGCCGACCGCCACCGCGACCCCGACCGTCACGCCGACGGCAACGCCGACCGTCGTGCCGACGGCAACGCCGACCGTGATTCCAACGGCCACGCCAACCGTGGTTCCGACGGCAACGCCGACCGCAACGGCCACGGCCGCGCCGACGTTGACGCCGACCAGCACGCCCACGGCGACCGCGACTCCCGCGATCGCCCCGGCTATCTCGCCGACGCCCGTGGCGACCATGGAGCAGCCGGCGGGCGGGACCTTCACCATCGTCAACCTCGACCCCGATGGCAACCTGCTCGGAGGCGGCTGTTTCAACGTGACCAATGCCGACGGCGCGGTCGTTGCCGGCCGCTGCGACAACGACGCCGGCGATTTCGACAACACGCTCGGCGTGATCGCCTTCGGGGCGCTCCCCACCGACGCCTACACCGTCACGCAGACGAGTGCTCCCGAGGGATTCACCCCCGCCGCGCCGGTCCAATTCGACCATGGCAGCGGCGACCAACTGATCGACATCACCACCCCGCGCGCCCCGACCGAGACGGGTGCGGTTGAGCTGCAGACCGTCGACGAGAATGGCAATCGCATCCCCGGCCTCTGCTACACGCTCAGCGGCCGGGCCGGCGAATTCGGCCCCTTCTGCGACGGGGGCGAAGGCGATACCTCCAGCGAACCGGGCGTCCTCGTGGTGCAGGGGCTCCCCGCCGGCACGTACGAGGCCGTGTTGCAGTCGAACCCGGAGCAGCCAGGCGCCACGCTCGAGCAGCAGGCGCGGCCGCGCCGCTCCGTCTCGATCCGTCGCGGTGACCGCCCGACGCGCGCCGTCTTCAACGTCCGCCGGCAGCAGAGCCAGCGGGGCGATCTGCTGGTACGCGTCCGCGACCAGGACGGCACGTACCTCGCCGGCGCCTGCTTCGCCCTGATTCCGGAGGGGGAGACCGCGCCATCGGCCGAGGTCTGCGACAACCGGAATGGCGACGGGAACAGCTCGGCGGGGCGCATCCTCTTCACCGGGTTGCGCGCCGGCCGCTACACCCTGACCCAGACGACGGCCCCGCGCGGCTACACCCCGGCGGCCGACCAGACGGTGCGCGTTCCCGCCGGCGACGTGCGCGAGGTCGCCGTCACCAATCATCTCGTCCGCCAGCAGCCTGCAACGCTCGACGTGCGAACGGTCGACGCGCAGGGGAATCTCCTCCCTGGCGCCTGCTACGCCGCCGTCAAGGGCGTCGCCTCGACCGAGGCGTGCGACATCGACTCTGGCAGCGACGGCGTCACCCACTTTGCCGAGCTGCCGGCGGGCGCCTACGTCGTCCGGCAAACGCGGCCGCCCTCGGGCGGCTACGCCCTCGCTGGCGCGACGACTGCCCTCCTCAACGCCGGCCAGACGACGACCGTCACCATCGTCAACGAGGCGCGGCCGGGGAGCCTGCTCCTGCGTAAGACCGACCCGACGGGGCAGCCGCTGCCAAACGCCTGCTTCGCGCTCCTGAGCGGCAACCGGACCCTCTACGCCATCTGCGACAACGATGCCAGCGACGGCAACCGCAACGACGGCGTCATCCTCCTCGGCACCGTTGCGCCGGGGAGATACACCCTGCGCGAGACGCGCGCGCCCTCGGGATTCCTCCCCGCGGCCGATCAGCCGATCGAGATCACGGCCAACCAGCGGCTGCAGGTGAACGTGGCGAACCGTCCCGCCCCGCCGCCGCAGCGGACCGGCAATCTGCGCGTCTCCAAGGTCGACAGCCAGGGCAGGGCGCTGGCTGGCTCCTGCTTCGCCCTGGTCGACGCCAACGGCAACATCGTCCACCCGACCTGCGACGCCGACGACGGCGCCGACAACGGCGTGATCCTGATCGAGCAGGTCGCCATCGGCGACTACACCCTGCGCGAAACGCGGCGTCCCTCCGCCGACTACGAGGCGGCGAGCGACGTCGCGGTCAGCGTCGCCGAGAACCGGACGACCGACATCGAGATCGAGAACCGGCTGCGCGCCGGCCGCATCCTGATCCGCAAGAGCGACCCGAACGGTAACCCGCTGGCCAACGCCTGCTTCGACCTGGTCGAGGATAGCGCGGGCGCCGCCTGCACCAACGAGGATGGCGAGCTCCTCTTCGCCAACCTCCCGCCCCGCACGTACACCGTCGTCGAGACCCAGGCGCCGTCCGGCTTCCTGATGCTGAGCCAGATCGACCCGGTCACGGTGCGGCCGGGGAGCACGACGACCATCGACGTCGTCAACCAGCCCGCGCCGCCGCCGCCCGACAGCGGCTCCCTGCAGGTCGTGAAGTTCGACTGCCCGGCCCTGCCGGGCGGAGGCGGCATCGTCTTCGTCGACTCCTCCGACCCGGACGGCGGCGGGCTGGCTCGCACCGCCGGCTGCACCCTCGGCGACGCCGCTTTCAGCCTCGACGGCCCCTCCGGCCCGCTCGCCTTCCGCACCGGCACGGGCGGCAGGTTCCAGCGCACCCTGCTCGCCGGCGACTACGTCCTGACCGAGCGCGCCACCGGCGCACACGAGGATCTGACCGTCTCGGTCAACACGCTCACCACCGTCGTCGTCGTCAATTACGTCGAGCCACAAGGAGAGGAGCCGGCGACCATCGATGTGATCAAGTACACCTGCGATCCCGGCTTCCAAGGCCGCATCTGGGCCGACTTCGCTAATGCCTGCGCCAGCGTTCAGAACCTGACGAACGACGTCAGCTTCCGCCTCACCGGCCCGGTCGGAGTGCGGCGGGTGACCGGCGACGGCGGTCAGGGCGGTGTGACGCGCTTCACCGGCCTGCCGTCGGGCAGCTACCGGCTGCAGGAGGAAGCGCCCGCCGGCGTCGTCGCCATCTACGCTTTCTGCGGCCTCGACGCCAACAACCCGGACGGCCGCTCCGTCGGCGACACGGCCGCGCTGCAGCTCGCGGCCGGACAGCTCGTCACCTGCCACTGGTTCGACGTGCCGGAGGATCTGACCGCCGGCACCGGCGCCATCACCGTCTACAAGTACGCCTGCCCGGTGACGACCGCGCCGACCGGCTATGACTGGTTCAACCGCTGCGATCCGCAGGGCCCGGGCGTCCGCTTCAGCCTCTCGGCGTGGGATGGCACGAAGTTCGTGCCGGCCACCATCGGCGCCACCGACGGCGACGGCATCCTCCGCCTGACCCGGCTGCAACCGGGCATCTACGACCTGCAGGAGGTCGACGCGGCATGGTGCCACGCCGAATCGGACAGCGTCAACGGCAACGGCAACGTGGTCGTGAACGCCGGCGCGCGCGCCAGCGTCTGGATCTTCGACTGCCTCGGGCCGAAGAACCCGCCGAACACCGGCGCCGGGCCGCTCTGGTCGGGCGCTGGCGGGCCGCCCTCGCCGTTGCCAGCCACCGGCGTCGGGGCCGCGCTCCTCTGGCCCCTGGCGGCGCTCGCCGCGCTGCGCCGCCGC
>JADYYO010000192.1 GCA_020853615.1 Thermomicrobiales bacterium | reverse complement strand
TAGGCCTCGTCGAGCAGCTCGGCGATGTGGCGCACGCGCTGGGCGCTGCCGTTGCGGCGCAGCGAGGCGCGGACCTGCATCTGGCAGCCGGGGTTGGCGGTGATGACGTCGGTGGCGGCCGTCTCCATGGCGTGGAGCGCCTTGCGGTCACCGAGGTCGTTCGCCATCTCCTCGCGAATGATGTTGTAGATGCCGGCGCTGCCGCAGCAGAGCGACGACTCCTTCATCTCGACGAGCTTCAGCCCGGGGATCGCCTTCATCAGCTCGCGCGGCTGCCTGCCGATCCGTTGCGCGTGGGCGAGGTGGCAGGGCTCCTGATAGGTCACCGTGCGGTTGACCATCCGCGTTGGCGGGACGAGATCCCGCTGGCCGAGGTATTCGGAGAAGTCGCGGACGCGGCTGCTGAAGCGCGCCGCCCGCTCCGCGTACTCCGGGTCATCTTTGAGCAGGTAGCCGTACTCCTTCAACGCCGCGCCGCAGCCGGCGGCGGTGACGATGATGGCGTCGTCGCCCGATCCCTCGAAGGCGTCGATGTTCTGCCGCGCCAGCCGCCGCGCCTCGGCCATCATCCCGGCGTGGACATGCAATGCGCCGCAGCACTGCTGGCCGACCGGCACGTCGATGTCCGCGCCGTTCCGCGCCACGACCCGCGCTGCCGCCCGGTTGGTGTTGGCGAAGACGGTCCCCATCACGCAGCCGTTGAAGAGATGCGCCTCGCGCGCCGGCTCGCCGGCGACCGGGTCGGCCTCCCAGCGCTCGTCGCCGGGGATGAGCGGCTTGCGCGAGATGTTCGGCGTCAGCGCCTCGAGATCCTCCATGCCGAGCAGCTTGAGGATGCCGGACTTGCGCGCGAGCGCGGTCAGTCCGCTCTTCTGCGAGAGCCGCAGCGCGTGCACCACCTTCCGCAAGCGGCTCGCGTCAGCGAAAAGCCAGTCGAGCCCGATCTTGCGTGCGATCTGCTCCTGCGCCGGACGCGGCCGATGCTGCTCGAGTTGGGCGCGTGAGGCCTCGACGAGTGGGCCATAGTGGACGCCGGAGGGGCAGACCGCCTCGCAGGCGCGGCAGTTGAGGCACTGGTACATCTGCTCGTCGAAGAGGGGGTCGAGCAAGTCGAGCCGTTCGTCGGCGACGGCCCGCATCAGCCAGAGACGTCCGCGCGGCGACGACATCTCCTGCCCGGTCAGGCGATAGGTCGGGCAGGAGGAGAGGCACATGCCGCAGTGGACGCAGGCTCGCAGCAGATCGTCCTCGGGAACGTCGGTCCCGGAGAATCCGCCCAGCCGGAGGATATCCGCGTCCGCTTCAACCGCAATTGCCATCTGAAACCGTTCCTCCGGCGAGCGAGCGCGCTCGCATCTGGGGTGATCTAGAGAAAACCGGCGAACCGGCCGGGATTGATGGTCGATTCCGGGTCGAACTGCGCCCGGAGCGACCGCATCACGTCGAATCCCTCCGGCTGGCGGCCCCAGACGTCGATGCCGCGCTTCCACTCGGGTGGCGCGGCCAGGATCGTCGTCGTCGCCGCGAGCGCGAGGAGGATGCCCTGCACCTCGGCCAGGCGCTCCGCCGAGCCATTCCCCTGAACATCGAGCCGGGCGATGATGCTGCCGATGCCGGGCGAGGCGCCGAGGAAAGACGTGGCGACTCCGATCTGCTCGAGCGCGTTAGCCATCCCCTCGGCGAGGATGCTGGCCTCTTTCGGTCGAACGGCGCAGCGAACAAGGACCGACTCGTCGGCCGTATCGAGGCGCTGCCGATCGATGTAGGCCATCCACCAGTTGGCGCTCTCCGCGCCGTCGAGCCGGGTCGTCTCGGCGCGGCACTCGTCGGCGATGCGTCGGGCGACGACATCGACTGTCTGCTCGCGTCCCTCGATGCGGCAGGCGAGCTGCCACGACCCGTTCTGGCGCGTGATCTCCAGCGCCGAGGCGGGCTGGTGGCCAACCCAGATGCGGCTGGCCGCCGCGAAGGCGTCGTCCGGCCGCTTGTAGCTGGCGAGGAGGGTCGCTTCGGCGCGCGGGCGGGGGAGGACCTTGAAGTTCGCCGAGGTGATGACGCCGAGTGTGCCGAGCGAGCCGTGGTAGACGCGCGGCATGTCATAGCCGGAGACGTTCTTGACGACCATGCCGCCGGCCTTGGAGACCGTGCCATTCGGGTGCGCGACCTCGATGCCGATCAGCAGGTCGCGCAGCGTGCCGGAGCCGTGGCGGAGCGGGCCCCAGAGCGCTGTCGCGATCAGCCCGCCGATCGTCGCGTCGGGGCCGCCCGGCGGGTCGATCGGCAGCCGCTGGCCATGCTCGCCGAGGACCGCCTGCACGTCGCCGAGCCGGGCGCCCGCGCCGACCGAGAGGACGAGATCGGTTGGCTCGTAGTCGATGATGCCCGCCAGCCGCCCCGTCGAGAGCGCCAGGTCGACCCGCTCGGGCGGGTTGCCGAGGGCGAGGGCGGTGCCGCCGCCGACCGGCGCCACGGCCTGCTTCAGATTCGCGGCGTCGGCCAGCATCGCCGCGACCTCGCCAGCATCCGCTGGCGCGGCATATCTGGCCGGGGTGACGCCATCGATCGTCAACGGCCGGCCTCGCTGCTCGGTGTCGCTAGAGCGCATGGATCCCCAGCTTCTGTGCCATCGCCTGCATGCGGAGCGCCCGGACCTCGCCGCACATGTAGCCCTTCGGGAAGACCTTCTCCGGGTTGAACATGCCGGCCGGGTCGAAGCTCTGCTTGAGCCCGGCCATCGCCGCCAGGTCCTCGGCCGTGTAGACGAGCGTCATGTAGCCTCGCTTCTCGGTGCCGATGCCGTGCTCGCCAGAGAGGGTGCCCCCGACCTCGACGCAGTAGGTGATGATCTCCTTGCTCGCCTCGAGCACCCGCTCGGTCGAGCCCGCCGTGCGCCGGTCGAAGAGCATCAGTGGGTGGAGGTTGCCGTCGCCGGCGTGGAAGACGTTGGCGATCGGCAGATCGAAGTCGCGCGAGATCTCCTCGATGCGGGTGAGCGTGACGGGGAGCTTGGAGCGGGGGACGACCGTGTCGTGCAGGTAGTAGTTCGGCGCGAGGCGGCCCATCGCCCCCAGCGCCATCTTGCGCCCCTTCCAGAGGAGGTCGCGCTCGGCAGGCTCGGTCGCGCTGCGCACCTCGGTCGCGCCGCACTCCCGGCAGATGGCGGCGATCTCCTCCCCGGTGTCGAGCACGTCGTCGGCGATGCCGTCGATCTCGATCAGGAGGACCGCCCCGGCGTCGAGCGGGTAGCCCGCGTGGTAGGCCGGCTCGACCGCCTGGATCGTCAGGTTGTCCATCATCTCGAGCGCGGCCGGGACGATGCCCGCCGCGATGACGCGGGAGGTCGCCTGCGAGGCGGATTCGATGTCGCCGAAGGCGGCGAGGAGGACGAGCGTCGCCTCCGGCGCCGGCGTCAACCGGACCAGGGCCCTGGTGACGATGCCGAGCATCCCCTCGGAGCCGACCATCGCCCCGGTCAGGTCGTACCCGGGCATCCCGGCCGCGCGGCCGCCGGTCCAGGCGATGCGGCCATCCGGCAGCACCACCTCCAGCCCGAGGATGTGGTTCGTCGTCACCCCGTACTTGAGGCAGTGCGGTCCGCCCGAGTTCTCGGCGACGTTGCCGCCGATCGTGCACGCCTTCTGGCTCGAGGGGTCGGGCGCGAAGAAGTAGCCGTGGTTGAG
>JADYYO010000191.1 GCA_020853615.1 Thermomicrobiales bacterium | reverse complement strand
CTCCCTCTCCCACCAGGTCGCGCGGGAGTGGCGCGAGTACGAGCGCACCACCTCCACCGTCGTCGATGCCTACATCGCCCCCGTCGTCCGCCGCTACCTGGAGCGGCTGGAGGCGGAGATGGCGCGGCGCGGCCTCGGCGTGCCGGTGCACGTCATGCAGTCCAGCGGCGGCATCGTCACCGCCCAGTCGGCGCGCGATCTCTCCCTGCAAACGATCCTCTCCGGCCCCGTCGGCGGCACTGTCGGCGGCGTCGCCCTGGCCCGCATCCTCAACCGACCCAACCTGATCTGCGTCGATATGGGCGGCACCAGCTTCGATGTCAGCCTCGTGGTCGATGGCAAGCCGGATGTCGCCTCGGAGACCACCTTTGAGGGCTTCCCGCTCCTGATGTCGGTCGTCAATATTCACACCATCGGCGCGGGCGGCGGCTCGCTGGCCTACAGCGAGGCCGGCGGCCTGCGCGTCGGCCCGCAGAGCGCCGGCGCCGATCCCGGCCCCGCCAGCTACGGTCGGGGCGGCACGCGCCCCACCGTCACCGACGCCAACCTCGTGCTCGGCCGCGTCGATCCCGCCGCCTTCGCCGGGGGGCGCATGTCGCTGGACCGCGCGGCCGCCGAGCGCGCCGTCGCCACCCTCGCCGCCGAGCTTGGCCTGACCACGGTCGAGCTGGCCGAAGGCATCTGCGACGTTATCAACGCCAAGATGGCCCAGGCCATCCGCACGCTCACGGTCGAGAAGGGCATCGAGCCGCGCGACTTCGCGCTCGTCGCCTTTGGCGGCGCTGGCCCCATGCACGCCGTCTTCCTGGCGCGGGAGCTGGGCATCCGCGAGGTCATCGCGCCCCCCTACCCCGGCGCGTTCTCGGCCTGGGGCATGCTGGAAACCGAAATCCGCAAGGACTTCAGCCGCACCTACTACACCCCGCTCGCCGCATTGGATCACGCCGATCTGGCGCGAACGCTGGCGGAGCTGGAGGCGGAGGGTTTCACCTCCCTCCAGGACGAAGGGATCACGCGCGAGACGGGCCGCCTCATTCACGCCGTGGACATCCGGTACGTCGGCCAGGAGTACACGCTCACCATTCCTCTCACCGGCGCGGGCGAGCCGCTGGAGGAAAGCTTCGATCAGGCGGTATCTGACCGTTTCCACGCCGCCCACCACACCCGCTTCGGTCACTCCAACTCGGGCGCGCCGGTCGAGTTCGTGGTTGTCCGCTCCATGGCGCTCGGCGATCTCGGCCGCATCGAGCCCGCGCCCCTGCCCGAGGCAGATGCGCCAACCTACCCATCAACCACCGCCGAGGTGATCTTCGGGCGCACTCTGCTGCCGGCAACCATGGTCCAGCGGGACGATCTGCCGGTCGGCACGGTGATTGATGGCCCCGCCATCGTCTCCGAGCCCACGGCAACCACGGTCGTACCGCCCGGCGCCACCCTGCGCGTCGATCCTTTCGGCTCACTGGTCATCGCGGCCGGCAAGGAGTAGCAACGAGATGGCAACGACAGTCGAGATTGACCCGATTACCACCGAGATCATCCGCAGCGCCTTCACCGCCGCTGCGGACGAGATGAACGCCACGCTCATCCGCTCCGCCTACACGCCGGTCATCTACGAGATGAAGGACTGCTCCGTCGCCCTGCTCGACGCCGAACACCAGGTCCTGGGCCAGTCTGCCGGCCTGCCGATCTTCCTCGGCAACCTGGAAATCTGCACCAAACTGACCGAGGGGATGTACGGGCGCGAGGTCTGGCAGCCGGGCGACGTCTGGATCATGAACGACTCCTACCTCACTGGCACCCACCTCAACGACATGACCGTCTTTGGCCCCATCTTCCACGACGGCGAACTGGTCGGCTTTGCCGCCTCCCGCGCCCACTGGCTCGATGTCGGCGCCAAGGACCCCGGCGGCCCGATGGATTCCACCTCGATCTTTCAGGAAGGGATCCGCCTCGGCCCCACCAAGGTGGTCGAAGGCGGCGTGCAGAAGCCGGATGTCACCGATCTGCTCGGCCGCAACAGCCGCTTCTCCTACCCCGCCATCGGCGACCTCGGCGCGCAGATCGCCTGCGCCCGCACCGGCCAGGACCGGCTGTCCGCCATCATCGCGCGCTACGGCCCGGAGACCATCGCCGCCGCCCGCGAGGCGATCTTTGCCCAGACGGAGCGCTTCGAGCGCGCCGCCGTGGCCGCCATCCCGGACGGCGTCTACACCGCCGAGGGGTGCCTCGATAACGACGGCAACTCGGAGGAGCCCTGCTGGGTGCGCCTTTCGGTCGAGATTCGCGGCGACGAGATGGCCATCGATCTCTCGAAAACCGACGACTCCCGGGGCGGCCCGGTCAACTGCGGCGAGGCGCAGGCCATCTCCGCCTGCCGGGTCGCCTACAAGCTGCTCATCAACCCGCACAACCCGCCGAACGGCGGCGGCTTCCGCCCCCTTTCGGTCACGGTCCGCCCCGGCTCGATGCTCGGCGCCCAGCCGCCTGCCCCGTGCCAGTGGTATTTCTCACAGCTTGGCCTGCTCATCGACCTCGTCGTGAAAGCTCTGGCGGATGTCATGCCGCAACAGGCAGCCGCCGCCAGCTACGGCGATTCGATGGTGATCAGCCTCTCCGGCGTCGATCCCCGCAACGGCCGCCCCTGGCTCGATCTGGAGCCGACCGTCGGCGGGTGGGGCGGCTGGGAAGGCTCCGACGGCGAGAGCGGGCTGATCAACAACGTCAACGGGTCGCTGAAGGACCTCACCATCGAGGTGCTGGAAACCAAGTACCCGATGCGCATGACCCACTACGGCTACCGCACCGATTCCGGCGGCCCCGGCCAGTGGCGCGGCGGCAACGGCATCATCCGCGAATACACCCTCGACGGCGACGAAACGATGATGTTCCTCTGGTTCGAACGTTCGAAGACCCCCGGCTGGGGACTCTTTGGCGGCCAGGACGCCACGCCCCCCATCGTCGTCGTCAACCCGGGCCGCCCGGACGAGCAGCGGATGCTCAAGTGCAGCCGCGTCATGCTGAAGAAGGGCGACGTCGTGCGCACCATGACCGGCGGCGGCGGCGGCTTCGGCAACCCCGCCGAGCGCGACCCGGAAGCCGTCCGCGCCGATGTCCGCAACCGGCACGTGTCGCCTGAGGCAGCACGGGAGGTGTACGGGGTCGAATAGACCCGCCCCGGCGCAACTGGCCATTCGCGCGTCACGTTCGTTCGTCGTTCAGCGCAGGAGGAGATCCGTGAACAGGTTCACCCGATTCAAGCAGGCGCTCGCCGTCCTGGCGATCGCCCCCCTGGCCCTCGGCCTCGCCACGTTCGGCACGCCCGCCGCTGTGGCCCAGGACGCTACCCCGGCGGCAGCCCTCGACTGCTCGACCGTCGAGCCGATCAATGTAGCCTTCTTCGGCTTCGCCGCCGCCAACGGCTTCGCCCAGGCAACGTGGGCCGGCGTCCAGGAGGGGGCAGCAGAACTCTGCGCCACCGCGCGCTTCTTCGATCCCAACTTCGACTCTGCCACGCAGGT
>JADYYO010000190.1 GCA_020853615.1 Thermomicrobiales bacterium | reverse complement strand
TTCTGGTGTTTTCCGCGTTAGCGCTCACTGGGGGAAGTCAAGCGCCCTCGAACCGGACCCGCCGTCGGGGTCGCCGCGCGGGCGCCACAGCCACGTCACCGCGAGGGCGAGCGAGGCCAGGGCCCCGGCGAGGGCGGCCAGCGCGAAGTAGGGTGGCCCCCAGGGCAGGGAGACCATCCACTTCGGGCCCGGGTCTTCAGCGAACCATCCGGCGCCGTAGAACCAGATCTCCCCCTGCCAGCGGGCCCAGACGTAGAGCCCGGAGACATAAACCGAGAGTCCGAAGGCGGCGGCTGCCGCAAGGGCGGTGAGGGCAGGGACGACCACGCGCGGCCGCATGTTGAGCGCGACGGTGAGGGCGAGCAGGGCCACCACACCGGAAAAGACCGCAGCGGCGTTGTAGAAGCCAGCGTCGGTCGTGCTGCTCCCGTTCGCCTTCACCCACATCGTCCTGCCCCCGAGCGGCCCGAACAGCATGAAGATGGCGCAGCCCAGCGCGACCCGGCGCAGGATAGTTTCGCTCTGCATGGCCCGACCGCTCCCCACGTCCACCATTGGACAACGCAAGTGATTGCGAGAAAACGCGTCCTGCTGCCCGGTGGTTCCAAAGTCGCGTCAGTGTGGGACGCCGCCGAAGCCGATCTCGTTCCCGTCGGGATCGCGGTAGGTGATCTTGCGCACGCCGTTCTCGTACGTCTCCCGTCTGGCCGGCTCGAGACCCCGCTCGGCGATCTGAGCGACGACTGCATCGAGGTCGTCGACGAAGATGGTGTGCATGGCGTGGCCGCCGTGCCCGGGGTGCAGTTCGATGTACACCGATCGATCATCCGCGAGCTCCCACACGGCTTCCCTGTCGTTTGGGATGAACGTGGGCGGGGACCCGAATAGCTGTTGGTACCAGGTCAATGCCGCCGCGTAGTCGTTGACCGGGATGCCGGCGAAGAGGGAGAGGGCCATGCCGCGATTGTCCTCCTGATGTCGCTCGCCACTCATCCCTCGGCGTCGGGAGCGACGGCCTGCGAGACGGACGCCAATAACCTGACGAACGGATGGGACGTCTTCTTCAGCTCCCCATCTGATCCTGGCCCGCGTTACCAGCCTCGGGCGCCGGGAACGTCACCACATCACGGCCCAAAGGCAACTCGTCATGGCGCATGCCAGTCCGTTCGCGCGTGATGGGGATTGGCTCCATCGTGTCGTAGTACGGAATCACCGCTGCTAGGGGCGGGGTCTGCCCGGTGAGGTCGAACGTGGCGAAGACGTACGGCAGCCCGTCGCCGACCACAACCGATGGCTGATCGGTCACCTGAAAGTGCAGGTGCGGGCCGCCGGTGGTGCCCGAGCTGCCGACTCTGGCGATCGCCTGCCCACGCGTGACCCGGTCCCCCGGCTTGACCGCCACACTATCGGCCTGCAGATGCGCGTAAACGGCATAATGCCCTTCGCCGAGATCGAGCACGATGCGGTTGCCGCCGGCGCTCTCCGGCGTCACCTCTTCCCGTGCTGCGCCCACCAACAAATCCGGGTAGCGATCGACCGCTTCGACGACGGTCGCCTCAGCCACCGCGAGCACGGGCCGACCAAATGTGGGGAAACTGGTGGGGAGCGCGGGATCGCCCGTGCCTGGCCGATTCTGCGCGTCCAACTGGTTGAAGTCGATGGCGAAGCGTTGCGCCAGGTACCACCGGCCGTCGATCGGATAGAGCGAGCGGCGATGCGGCCCATCGCAGCAGCTTCCAAGCGCCGCCCAGCCCGGACCCGACAGGGGTGGATCGAGCACAATCGGCGGGCGCCGATAGACGGCCGTTGTCGCTGCCGTGAAGGACAACCAGGATTCCGGCACGGGCACCTCGGGCGGGGGATCGATGGTCAGATGGTGCGTGATGGTCTCCGGGATATCGCGCTGCGTGGCGAGGGAGATATCAAGCCAGACGACACCGACGGCTGACGGCGGCAAGATCTCGGCGGGGACCTCCGGCGAGGTGGCCAGCGACATTGCTGTCCGCAATGACTCATCGGCCAGTCGCACGAGCGGAGCGCCCGCGGCGTCGCGCACCTCGACGGACCTGACCGTGACCGGCGCCGGCAGCGCGTTGGTCAACACCAACTCGTAGACCAGGTGGACCGCGCCATCAGTGCCGGTGAACCAACGGGGAGGCGAAAGAACACTCGCCAGCAGTGGTGTCAACCGCGGCGAGTCTGTCACAGGACCCGCTGTTGCCTGCTCGGTTGTCGCTCTGGCCGGAGTGGCGAGACCGATCACGGCGCCGATGGCCATGACGGCGAAGAGGCGAAGGAGAAACACCAAAGACCTCCAGCGGCGAGGAGCCTGTCTGGGCGAATGCGTCCATTGTATTGCACCGTCTTCTGGACCTGAGTCCCAGGCCCAGACACAATCCCATGCGGGGCAGGGGGGAGCGCAGCCGTGCCAGGAGGGCGATGATGGCCCAGATTCGTGATCAGTCCTCCTCGCCCCAGACTGGCTGGCGCAGGCCGAAGAGGCCGTCGTAGTCGGAGGGCCTGGGCGACTGCCAGCCGTCGAGCAGCTCGGGTGGGAGGTCGTAGACCTCGACCCCGATCGGCTTGCAGGTCGGCAGCGGGTCGCCGGCGTTCGGGCCCCAGAGGGGGACCGAGAGATCGCCGCCGGGGCAGGTCGAGATCGCGCAGAGGAGGTCGATCTCGGCCAGGAACTCGAAGAAGTCGCCCTGCTTGGCCGGGCTCGCCTTCATGAAGTAGCGCCCGTCGGCGTCCAGCCCCGTGACCTGGAAGATGTTCAGCACGTCGTGCACGTCCGCCTCGGCGAGATGCCAGGGGAGGACGGCGCGCGTCAGGTTCGCGTGGCAGTTGAAGTTGAAGGTCTCGCCGGAGAGGAGCTTGGTCACGTACGGATCGCAGCGCGAGCCGAGGAGGTCGTGGCAGCGGCCGCCGTCGGCATCCTCGCCATACTGGATCGTCTCGTTCGTGATCGTCAGCATCGGGCGCAGGTAGGGGAGGGTCGACCAGAGGCGGTTGAAGGTGGTCAGGTGCGTGCTCTCCAGTTGCCGCGTGCGCGCCGCCCAGAAGCGCTCGCGCGGGTTGTGCAGGTTCCAGGCATTGAAGTCGACGACCTGCGGCCCCTCGACGGCGACGATGCGGCAGACCTGACCCGCCTTCATTGGCCACGCATAGCCGGTGCGGATCGGCACGACGTGCTGGTGCGTCAGCGTGTGGCCGGCCGTCTCCTCGGCGATGCGCTGGTAGAACGGCTGGTCGACGGCGATCGCGCTCGCGTCGGCGGGCAGATAGCCCCAGGGGCGGCCAACCACGGAATCTCTCCTTCTCGATACCCGAACCACGCCGTTCGTACGGCGGATCAGCGACGTGTCATGCTGAACGAAGTGAAGCATCCCGGCTCAGGGGAGACATGGCTCCGGGGAGTCGAGATCCTTCGCTTCGCTCAGGATGACACGATTTGCGCGGTGCGGGTGCTGGTCGAAATTGCCTCTCCGGCCGCGCCGGATCACCCGACGCGGAAGTAGCGGGGATCGTGCGTGGTCGCGGTGTGGGCGTAGGGGAGAAAGCGAACCAGCCCGGCCGCGTAATCGACCGGGACATCGAACATGACCCATCCCTCGCGCGCCGCGCCGGGATAGTAGTCGCCGGCGGCGTCGGGCCGGGGCGGGGTCAGGGTGGCGATGTCGAGCACCGGGTTCCCCGCCTCGTCGGCGAGGGCGAAGGCGTTGGCGGGGAAGTAGGCGGCCGTGCCGCCCGGCTGCACGTTCTGGATCTGAAAGCGGAGCGCGACCCAGATCGATCCGTCGTTGCCAGCCGCATCCTCGACCCCGAGGGCGCCGGTGCGATAGTCGACGAGGTCGAAGGCGGGCGCGCCGGAGACGACGTCGAGCAGCTCGACCGACCACTGGTCCGTGACCGCCGCCTCGCCGATGCCGAGCGCGCGATCGGGCTTGCTGCCGGCGCTGTTGCGGGCGGCGAAGCGCTTCGGCGCATCGGGGATCGTGGCCCCCTCCTGCAGCGCGAGCGCGCGATCGGCCCAGACGCCGCCCAGTTCGACGCTGTCGAAGAGGAGGATCAGTGCCCCCTCGTCGACGGGGACGCCGAAGGCGACCCAGCCCTCGGCCGTCTCCCCCGGCGCGACCGACCGGTCGAGCGCGGGATCGGGCGGTTGCGCGCCCAGGAAGCGGTAGGTGAGCTCCGAATCGCCGGTGATGGCGAAATCGTCGTTGTCGAGCCAGAGGGGGATTGTGCCGCTGTTGCGCACGGAGAGATTGACGGCGACGTAGGTCGAGCCGTCGCGCGGCTCCTCGTTGTGGGGCGAGGCGGCGAGGATCGCGGCGACGGCGTCCGGGCCGATCAGGGCATCGCGCACGCGCAGCTCAAGCGGGCCGGCATGGGCCGTCTCGCCGAACGGGATCGGGCGGGCGCGGGAGAGTCCGTCGGTCGTCGCGGCGGCCGGGGTTGCCGCCGTCGTCGCCCGTGTGGCGTCGCGGGTCTCTCCGATAGCAGCGTCTTGTCGCGTCATCATGCCCCTCATCGCGCCAGCGCGCGGAACCCCTGCCGCGATTGTAGTGGGCGGCGCGAGCGGGCGGCCACGCGGTGCGTCAGCCGGCGACGATCGTCCAGGTCGTCGCGGTCGCCTGCTGTACGGCGCGGTTGCTCGCGGCCGATCCCGCCGCGGCCTCGTTGGCCGTCCCCGTGAAATCGGTCCCCCACTCGCCCCAGCCATCGAGGATGCGCCACCCCTGCTGCTGCAGCAGGCTCTCCAGCTCCCATGGGAGGAGGTAGTTGATGCCGGGATCGCCGCCCGGCATGTGCCGCTGCCAGGAGAAGCGGTAGATCGGCGAGAGGGCGCCGGGGACGCTGGCGAGGAGCCGGCCACCCGGCTTCAGCACCCGGCGGAACTCACGCAGGGCTGCGGGAACGTCCGGCACGAACTGGAGCGAGACGCGGGCGAGGATCGCATCGTAGACCGCGAAGGGATCAGCGAGGCGGCTCAGGTCCCCGACGCGCCAGGCGATCTCGACGCCGCGCGCCGCCGCGTGCTCGCGCGCTCGCCGGATCATCTCCGGCGAAAGGTCGACCCCGGTCACGCGCGCCCCACGCTCCGCAAAGGCGATCGCGAACTGCCCGCTGCCGCAGCCGGCGTCGAGGAGCGATGCGCCGTGCCGCAGCCGCAGCGCCTCCCAGGCGCGGTCGAGATCGGCATCGCGGGCGGCGGCGTGGGCGTTCTCCTCGGCGCGCGCATCCCAGCGCGCGGCCCGGGCATCCCAGTCGGCGCGGGATCGCTCCAGCCAGGTCGACATTCTGGCGTCCTGTGCATGGTTGTCGTGCATGGTCGCTTTGGGTGTTCCCGACGGGCCGGGCGTGCGACGATACGCGCGTCGTCCGTTCGGGCTGAAGGCGTGCGTCGGGCGGGCCGGAATTGCCCGTGCAGGGGAGATATACGCGATGAAGAATCTTCGGTCGACCGTGACGAGCGGCGCCGCGGTAATGATGCTCCTCGCGGCCTGCTCGCCGGTGGAGAGCCCACCCGCGCAACCGACGCCAGAACCGACCCCGACCGCGGTGCCGGTGACCGTCAACCTGGAGAATGTCGGCGCGGTCATCGTGGCCAGCCCGACCGCCGCCAAGCCGGCGGAGGGGGAGCTCTTCGTCGTCACCTTCGACGCCTCGAAAATCGTCCAGCGGGTGATGCCGGCGGTGGTGACGGTCGTCAACGAGCAGCAGTTCAGTTCGGGACTCGGTGGCGGCAGCGCCCAGATCGAGGCCGGGCGCGGGACGGGATTCGTCATCGACGGCGCCGGCGACGTCGTCACGAACGAGCACGTCGTCCGGGGCGGAACGGCGTTCGAGGTGATCCTCTCCAACGGGGAGAAGCGGAGCGCCAAGCTCATCGGCGCCGACCCGCTGAGCGACCTGGCGGTCGTCCGCATGGAGGGATCGCCGCTGGCGACGGTGATGTTCGGCGACTCCGACACGCTGCAGCAGGGGCAGCCGGTGCTGGCGATCGGGTCGCCATTGGGTGAATTCACGGGCACCGTCACCAGCGGCATCGTCAGCGCCCTCAACCGCGATTTCCCCTACGATCTGGGGGGAGGCACTGGCGAGGGGATCTACACCGGTCTGATCCAGCACGACGCGCCGATCAATCCCGGCAACTCGGGCGGGCCGCTCTTCGATATCACCGGCCGGGTGATCGGGGTCAACACGCTCGGCATCCCGCAATCGGGCTACACGCCGGTGCAGGGGCTCTTCTTCGCCATCCCCTCGAACCACGTGGCCAAAATCGTCAGTCAGCTCATCGAGAATGGCGAGGTCGCCTATCCCTACTTCGGCGTCGAATACCAGCCGATCTCGCCCGATCTCGCGGCGCAGAACAACCTGCCGGTCGACTACGGCGCCTACGTCACGGGCGTCGAGCCGGGCGGTCCGGCTGACAAGGCCGGGATTCAACAGGGAGATATCGTCACCGCGATCGGCAACGACCAGATCAACGCCCAGACCGCCTTCACCGAGGCGCTCTTCGCGCACCAGCCGGGCGAGACGGTCACGGTCACGTTCATCCGTGGCAGCCGGGAGATGCAGGTCCAGATGACCCTCTCGCGCCGGGCGCCGCTGCGGTAGCGGCAGGAATCCCTATAGCTTGATGAGGTGATGAGGGCACCTGTCCAGGAGGGAGTGGCTGCCTCGGCCCGCCGGAGGCTTTCCGCCTCCGGCTACGCCCAACGGAAGGACCCTCAAGGGCTCTGGATACGGTCGCCGCAGTATTTCAGCAACCGCCATCAGGGTCCTTCCCGGCCTGGTAGCCGGAGGCGGAAAGCCTCCGGCGGGCCGGCGGCGACGCCCCTTGCTCGATACGTG
>JADYYO010000189.1 GCA_020853615.1 Thermomicrobiales bacterium | reverse complement strand
TACGAGCTGGGGGATTCGTACATTTGCAACTTCACGCCGGAGCAGCTCGCCCTCGCCTACCCGGGGCGCGCCTGGTTCGACCGGGGCATCGTCGCCGCCGGCTCCTCCGACGTCCCGGTCGTCGCCTGCGACGTGCTGGTGAACCTCCGCTCGGCGGTAACGCGGCTGACGGAGAGTGGGCAGCGGATGGGGCCAGAGCAGGGGGTGACCATCGACGAGGCGCTGCGCATGTTCACCATCAACGGCGCCTACGCCTCCTTCGAGGAGGGGAGCAAGGGGAGCATCACGCCGGGCAAGCTGGCTGACTTGGTCGTCCTCTCCGGCGACCCCCGCGCCATCCCGCCCGAGGAGCTGCCGTCCCTCCAGGTCGAGATGACGGTGCTCGATGGGCGAGTCGCGTTCGAATCGTGAGACGCTGAGGCGCGAGCAGCAACGTGTGTCCGCGCAATCGGAATACGTCTGGATCGCCCCTTGCGGCCATGGCCAATCCTCCAGAGCTCAATGCGGCCATGCGCCACGCGATCGTGCGCTGGCGCTCGATCATGACGTTCAGGCACGAGGTGCGGGAAGCGTCTTGCGCAACTCAGCGCTCCATCAACTCCTGACGAACCGCGTAGCGGTTGGGACGGAAACGCGTCCCGCGCGAGGCGCTTCCCACGATCCATCCCGTTCGGCATGGTTCTTGCCACTCCTCTTCGGACACATCCGGAGAGGAGTGAACCCATGTCCTACCCCTACCCAGAGGATCGCACCCGCGAGAAGCGGAACAAGGGTGAGCAGCCCTACAAGGACGCGCGAGAGGAGATGCGCGAGAGCGAGGCGGCGCTGCAGACCGAGGCCGAGGCGTACGGTGAAGCCCACCAGCGCGACCTGACCGACGAGGAACTGCGGGAGCGCCTCGAGGCCGAGGCGACCGCCAGCATGCGCGAGGTCGGCCGGGAGCGCCTGGGCGAAGGGTGAACGAGGGTGCTGGGGCGATGGGGTGCTGGGTGATGGGGTGTTGATGCTGCATGGCAGATGGCCGATGACAGAAACACGCCCCACGCCGTCCCGTCTTCCCATCACCCAGCACCCTATCACCCCAGCACCCTCGTCATGGCATGGCGAATGCGTGCCTCCCAAACGGGGATATCGCCGCGATCGTGAACCTCCTCCTGCCCACGGCGGCGCGAAGAATCGACCAGGACCGGTTTCGAGAGAAAGGTGAATGCTGGCTGGAAGGCCTCGCCTGGGCAGCAATGGCCGCGTGCGGCGCGAGCTGACGGGAAATACCGCGAACGCCGAATCCGCGCAGGGTGCGGCGCGGCCGGGCGCCACCCGGTGCATGACCGCGCCCGCTTGGCGCATCTCCCGTGACGCAGCGCCAACCTGAGCTTGCACGATCGTCATTCGCTCATCAAGGCAAAGGAGTCATCTTCGATGAAGCTCTCTCTCACTCGGCGGCAGAGTGTCGGCGCACTGGCCGGAGCACTGGTCCTGATGCTGGGCCGCTCTGCGACGACACCGCGCGCCATAGCGCAGTCAGGAACGCCCAGCGTCGGCGAATGCCCGGCCGATGTCACGCCCGCGCCGTCCCCGGCCGCGACCGCTGACGCCACGACGGCCGCTATGCCCGAGGCGACGCCAACCGCGGGGAACTGCGTGACGATCGGCCTGCACGACATCTACTTCGACCCGAACCTCGTCACCATCCCCGCGAATACGCCGGTGACGATCGTGCTCCCGAACAAGGGCGTGGCGCTGCACGACTTCACGGTCACCGACCACAAGAACCCGGACGTGGAAAATCTCAATATTCACGTTCCGGTCGATCCTGGCAAAACGCTCTCGGTGACGCTGCAGGCGAAGCCGGGGACCTATTACTTCTATTGCACCCAGCCAGGGCATGAGGCGGCTGGGATGTTCGGCTACCTAATTGTCAAGGAGAATGCCAAGATCGCCGCCGAGCGGGCGACGGTCACCCCGCCGGCCGGGTCGTAATCGACACGCTGTCGAATCGCGGCGGCCGGAGGGAGACCACGTCCATCGAGCGCCGCCGGATTCGTCACGCCCGGAGAGCGCTCCGGCTGGAGTCCCGCCCAGGCGCTCTCCATCTTGGATCTTGGAATGTCTCCTATGGCCCTCCCTCGCGCCTTGTGCCACGATTATGGGGAGTGGCGCGGCAGAGCGGCCGCGCCCTGGTTTCTGACTAGCGCGGAGGATCTCTCGTGCCAAGCCTGAACTACATCGGCCATTCGGCCTTCCTGCTCGAGGACGACCAGGGGAACGTCGTCGTGGTCGACCCCTTCATCACCGGCAACCCGGCGGCGACGATCGACGCCAGCGCGGTCCACCCCAACACCATCCTCATCACCCACGCCCATAACGACCATGTCGGCGACACGGTCGACCTGGCGAAGGCGAACGACGCGCGGGTCATCACCATCGTCGAGCTGGCCGACTGGCTGGAGGAGCAGGGGGTCGGCAACGTGATCGGCCTCAACCATGGCGGCAGCACGGCCTTCCCTGGGGGCGCCGTGAAGATCGTCCCCGCCTGGCACTCTTCGAGCTACAATGACGGCGAGCAACTGGTGGCCAACGGGGTTCCCGCCGGCTTGGTCGTTCGCTTCGGCGGAGTCACCTTCTACTTCGCTGGCGATACCGCGCTCTTCAGCGACATGCGCCTGATCGGCGACGAGGGGATCGACGTCGCCATCCTCCCCATCGGCGACCACTTCACCATGGGCCCCGCCGACGCCGCCCGGGCGGCGGAGTTCGTCGGCGCGAAGACGGTCATCCCCTGTCACTACAACACCTTCCCGCCGATCCGGCAGGACCCGGAGACGTTCCGCGCCAGGGTGGCCAAGCGCGCTCCGGAGTCACGAGTCGTGATTCTCGCGCCCGGCGAGACGTGGCAGGCTCAGGGCTAATGCCGTGATGGCGGAGGAGGGAGCCGGAGTTCCCCGCCCGGCGACGAATCCGTTCGACGAGGAGCTGCGACGCACCGCGTTCCAGAAGAAGGCGGTCAGCCGACTCGGCGCGGCGGAGGTGCTGGAGCTGGCGATCGCCTTCTTCAACGAGCGGGGCTACCGGGCGGGGCACACCGGGCGGCCGAACCAGGTCTTTGTGATGGGGAAACGGGAGGGGATCCTGCCTCGCGTCACGGGTGAGATCAGCGCGCGCGGCGACGTCGGTCGCCCCGGTGTCACCCTGGTCACGCTCGACGCCGCCGGCGAGCGCCTCGGCCCGCTGATGGGCGAGTTCTACCAGCACCTGCGGGCGGTCAGCCGGCGGCCGGCCTGAATCGGCCCTCGCGCTCCGTTCGATGGCCGTCAGGGTGATCCTGGCGGCCATTCTTCCATGCGCAAACTCGCTGTCCAGTCGCCCCTTGACCCTGACGTTGCGTCAGGCCGTACCCTCCCGTCAGGAGGTGACGCATGGGGCGCAACTACCGCGTCGGAGAGGTGGCCACGCTGACGCGGGTCTCGGTCCGGACGCTGCACCACTACGACCGGATCGGGTTGTTGCGCCCGGCGGCACACTCCGCGGGAGGCTACCGGCTCTACGGGGATGCCGATCTGCTCCGCCTGCAGCAGATCCTGACCCTGCGCTACCTCGGCTTCCCGTTGAAACGGATCGGCGAGCTGCTGGACCGCCCGGAGTTCGATCTGGTCGCCTCGCTCCGCGTGCAGCGCCAAGTGCTGCAGGAGCGGAGCGCGGAGCTGGAGCGGCTCTCTGTCGCCATCGACGCCCTGCTCGAACGGCAGGCGGCGACGGGGGAGTGGTCCTGGGAGCTGGCGATCGATGCGTCACGGGCGGCGAGCGCCGGCCTGACGCGAAACGAGGAGGAGATGATGGCGCACTTCACGCCGGAACAGATGCAGCAGTTCGAGGCCGTCGGCAAGGCCGTCGGGCCCGAGGAGATCGCGGCGATCGAGCAGGGGTGGACCGAGCTTCTGAGCGAGATTCGCGCGAACTACGACCTCGATCCCGCCAGCGCGGAGGCGCAGGCGCTCGGCACACGCGCCGACGCGCTCAAGGAGCGGACGATGCGCGGCTACCGACAGTTCCCCGAGCTGGTAGAGGCGATCCGGGCCAACTACGCGCGCGGCGCGTTCGAAGGCCAGCAGCAGGCGTTGCAGGCGGCCGATCAGGCATTCCTGGACCGCGTCAAAGCAGCCGGGAAGGCGAGCGAGGGGGAATAGGTCGTCAGAGCGGCGGACCCGCCGCTCGGGGGAATACACTCGGGCGGCGGGTCGCGCGATCTGTGCCAGGCTCCCCGCACGTAGGGGTGATGCAGGCATCGCCCGGGCCGCCCCGCCACGATGCGGATGATGGCGACAGCGTTGCCAGGATGGGACGTTCCGGTGGCGACGGCGGGCGACGCGGGCGTCGCCCCTACGCGACCGGCGTCGCCATGATTGGCACCGTGGCAGGAGGAGTGGCAGCGACCGGTGTGCCGGCCACTGGCGTCGCTGCCGGAAGAACCGGGGCCGTCACGTGGCGATCCAGCCAACTGATGATCGCCGGCAACAGGTCAGGGGTGAATTCCGGCGGGAGGGTCGTGTACTCGGAGGGGCCCCCCGTCATGGCGCGTTGGAAGAGGTGGTTCGCCTCCGGCAGCACGACGACTTCCACATCGTGATTTCCCCCATTCAATAACGACTCCAGCATCGCCGGCGCGTTCTGCGCGGCATCGACCTGGGTGTCCTTCCCGCCGAAGACCCCGAGGACGGGCACGGTGGTGCGCGCCCAATCTGGCCCCGGGTCATAGTTCAGGAACGAGGCGAACCAGGCCGAGCTCGTCTGCTCCGCCGACAGCCGGGCCACGCTCCGCGCGTACTGCTCCAGATCGCCGAGCTTCGCGCGCTCCTCCGGTGGCAGCAACTTCGCCTGGTCCAGAGTCGTCTGGTAGATCAACTCCTCCATCGCCTTCGGATCGTTGACGTGCGTCATCAGTTCGTCGATGAAGGCCAGTTGCGCGTCGATCTGCTCCTGACTCGCGCCCTCCGCTTCCATGACCCGCCGATTCTGCAGGCGCAGCACGTCGCGGCCACTCACCCCCGGCCCGGCCAGCGAGATGATGAAGGCGAGCCCCTCGTGGCGTGCGCCGAGCATGGCGGCGACCAGCCCGCCCTCGCTGTGCCCGAGGAGGCCGATCCGGGCCGGATCGATCTCGTCGCGGCCGGCGAGGTAGTGAATGGCCGCCTCGGCATCCGAGGCAAAATCGGCGATGGTCGCGCTGGCGAAGTCGCCGGTCGATTGGCCGACGCCCCGATCGTCGTAGCGGAGCACGGCGACGCCCGCGCGGGTGAGCGCATCGGCGAGGAGGCGGAACGGCTTGATGGCGATGCCGCCGCCGAGCGTCTCATCGCGATCCTGTGGGCCGCTCCCCGTGACCAGCACGACGGCGGGATGCGGCCCCGCCGTCGCGGGGAGCGTCAGCGTCCCGGCCAGGGTGACATCGCCATTGGCAACGTGGACCTCTTCCACGTGGTACGGAACCGGCTCTTCCGGGGCCGAAAGGGGCGCGAAGGCGTCGAGTGCCGGCAGGAAGAGCGCGTCGTGGAGGGTGGCCTCCTCCTCTGGCGACGTCTGCACGAGAACGAGGTAGGTGACGCCGTTCTGCGCCGCCAGCGCCAGATCGACGGCGACGCTGCCTGAGCCGAAGGGCACGTCGACCCGGTAGAGCGTCCAGGTCAGCGAGCCGCCCTGATGCTCGCCGACGCTCGCGGGTGGCTCGCTGAGGCCGAGCTGGGGCAGCAGCGAGACCAGCAGCGCGTCGGCAGGGAGCGGCGCCGACTGTTGCGCGATGAGCGTCGTGTCGGCGGCATCCCGCTGCCGGGCGAAGATGCCGTTCCCCACGTCGGTCCACCCCTCGGGGACGACCGATTCGTAGCCGAATCCTTCGCTGGTCGAGGGGATCAACATCAGCGTCTTCTGCGCCTGGGCCAGGACGGTGACGCTGCTGGCCAGCAGCGCGATCGCCAGCAGCCATGCAAAGCATTTCGAGGTCATGTTATGTTCGCCCTCCTGCACGCCCCGGCGATCATGCCTGCCAGGTCGTCGCGCCGTTAGAATCATGCAGGGTGAACCGACGCAAGAATCGTGTCACGCGTCAGCTTCCAACGGGCTTTCAACCGGGGTCGCCTCCGGTACGCCGCGGCGAATCATGCGCACGACTCCCCCCTCCCGGCCATAGATCAGGGCGTCGCCATCGCGGCTGAACAGGATCGGGGCGATGGTAGAGAGGCCGGAGGCAAATGGCACGGCCTCATATGCGCCATCCTCGTTCCGGTCGAGAACGAAGATCTTGCCACACCCCCAATCGGCGAAGAGATACTTCCCCCGGTAGTCGGAACCCCACGAACTTTCCGCGGGAACGAAGGCGCCGCCGGTAATCGCGAAGCAGCCGGTCTCGTGCGAATAGGTGTAGATCGGCTCAGCGATCACTCCGGGGGCATGGCATCCCTGCAATTGCGCTGTGCGGCAGGGGCCTTCGCGCTCCGGCCATCCATAGTTGGCGCCCAGCCTGCCGACATCGATCTCCTCCCAACTCTCCTGGCCAACATCGTTGATGTAGAACTCGCTGCCCGTGCCATTCGGGTCGAAGGTGATGCGAAACGGGTTGCGCAGCCCCCAGGCGAAGATCTCCGGGCACGGCTCCATAGCCAGCCGGCGCGGCTCCTGCTGGCAGGGAATCGCTCCCTCGGTCGCGAAGGGGTTGCCTGCGGCCGGAAGGCCATCCCGATCGAGGCGCAAAATCTTGCCGTTGAGGTTGGCGAGGTCCTGCGCGTTCGGCCAGTATCCGGCGTCGCCGACCGTGACGTAGAGCAGGCCGTCGACGTCGAATGCCAGATCCCCAGCATTGTGCAGCGAGCCGACCATGATTGTGTCGAGCAGCACCCGTTCGCTGGCGGGATCGAGCAAGCCGTCCGCACCCATGGTGAACCGCGAAACCCGGTTCCGGCAGTTCACGGGCGCCACGGCGCAATGTCCGGTTCCCCGGTCCTGGGTGTAGTAGACGTAGATGTACGGCCGCGCGGGGTAGTCGGGGTCGGGGATGACGCCGAGCAACCCCTGCTCCTGCCCGGTGCCGATGCTGCGCGAGAGGTCGAGGATCATCGTCGGGGTCGCGGTTGGCGATCCCCTTTCGAGCCGGAAGAGCCACCCTTCCTGCGTCGCGATCAGGAGATCATCCTCAAGCCATGCGAGATCGGTCGGGCTGCCGTAGACCGTGCGTAGCGGCGTGTCGACAAACCCGGGCGCGACATCGGGCAGCGGCGTGGCCGATTGCGCGGAGACCGCGGAGCGTGGCGCCAGCGCGGGGACCAGGGCGCTCCAGAGCATGACGCCGAGACCGATCGACCGCGCGAGCGCCTTCACCAGCCACACCATCTTCCCGGCAACGATCTCCATCCGCCCCCCGCTCCTCTGGTTTCCACGGGCCATCGATCCGGACTGGCCCCGAGGCACGATTATTGCCGCGCGGAGCCGGGCGGCGGATTGTCCGCGCTCAAGCACACTCCGCTTCGCCGCGGTGACGCCCGCGCGCCGATCATCTCAGGAATTGCGGCCGATGGCAGGAGGGATGTGGGTGCAGCAGATTGCCGGGGTGACACGCGGCAACGCCGCCGACGACAGCGCGGGACATCGCGGCTGGCTGGTCGGGCAGTTTCTCGACCCCTCGGCCGGGCCGCGCATGACCTCCGACGTCGAGGTGAAGTGGGCCGTCTACGAGGGCGGGGAGACACGCGCCAGTTGGGGGGTCAACAACCGCGCCCACACGCTGGCGATCCTCGTTCGCGGCCGCTTCCGGCTGCGCTTCCCCGAGGGGGACGTTCTCCTGACACACGAGGGAGACTACGTTCTCTGGGAGCCGGGGGTGCCGCACCTCTGGCAGGCCGAGGGGCCGGCGATCGTCGTTACCGTCCGCTGGCCGTCGCTCGCTGGCGACAGCCGGAGCGTGGGTGATGGGTGATGGGTCCTGGAAAGTAGCGAGCACCCTCTCTGGTCTGCAACTGACGCTCAACGCCCTATGGCGAATGCATCAGCAGTCGGGACAGTCGCCGTGGCAAGGCGCCGCAAGCGTCGATAGCGGCGGGGCGACTCGATCGCGAACCCTTCCCTGGCTCACGACTCGTTTCTGGCCGGCTTCCGGTGGTAACTCCGGACAATCGCGTTACGGACCCCTTCCGGGTCTTCCTCGATGACGCGCAGCAGCGTCCGCGCGGCGCGATCCGGCACACTGACCCCCTGCTCCCAATCACGCAGCGTACCCAGGGGAATCTCGAAGCGCTCGGCGAACTGCTCCTGGGTCAAATCGAGTCGCTGCCGGATCTCGCGCGGATTCGGCACGCGGCGCATGCGCGCCAACTCTTCCTGGGTCAGGGACGGATTGTCCGGATCGGCCAGCGCATTCGCCTCGATCTCCTCCTCGGTCATCGTCATGACCCGGGCCCAGTCCGTGCGGTCCTCTACAGGCTGGGTCGAGCCGTCTGCCAGAATCTGAACAACCGTACCGTCAGAGAGCCTCTGCACTCTGACGATATCGCTCTCGCTCATCTCTTCTTGCCCTTCGAGCCGAAATGATGCAGCGCACATCACCGCGATCGGTATAGATCACACAGAACATGAATTGCCCAACCCGGCCTATAGCTTTGCGCGGATTTCCCCATGTTCAGGCCGAGTTGCATCCTCATTGATGTGCTCCGGATCAGAAAAAACGTCAATCGCCCTACGGAAGTCGATGCCGTGTTTGTCAAGGTTCGCATGGCGCTTCCCCGGATCCCACTCGAATTCCAAGCTCCATGCTCCTCGCAAGGTAATTGTACTGCCAGCCAGTAGCACGGGGGCAACCAACCCCTCGGACAACTGTCTTGACGCAGAGAACCCGGACGCCATCATCCCCGAGGCTCCTCGTACCGTCAAAATTCTTGCTCGCCCTCCAGATGACATGGCCGTGCGCTCTCGCATCGGCGGTATCATCAAGCGCTGTCGAAGATCGGAGGAGCGCCGCTCCCTTTCGCGGGCATTGCCGTCCTGAGCAAGGCTCGCGAAACGATCGCGCGTGGACAGGAGCCAGAGCATCGACCCGCATGTCGCAGACCTGGGACGACCCTCCGCGCAGCGCGCCGCCTGGCTCGCCATCGCCGCGGTCTTCCTCATCAATGGCGTCACGCTCGCCTCGTGGATCTCGCGAATCCCGACCATCGCCGGCCGCCTCGCGCTGAGCCCGGGGCAGGTCGGGATGGCGCTGATGGCCCTGGCAGCCGGCGCGCTGGTCGCCTTTCCACTAACCGGGCGGCTCGTCGACACGCGGTCGAGCGCCACGACCGTCACCCTCTTCGCGCTCATCATGCTCCTCGCGCTCCCCTTCGTCGGCCTCGCGCCGAGCCTGCCGCTGCTGATCGCCGCCCTCTTCGTCCTCGGCTTCGGCAACGGCGGGATGGATGTCGCCATGAACGCGCAGGGGATCGAGGTCGAGCGCTTCTGCGGCCGCAGCATCATCAACTCGCTCCACGGCTGCTACAGCCTCGGCGCCTTCGCCGGCGCGGCGATCGGGGCCGGTGTCGCGCACGTCGGTGTGCCGCCGCAAATTCACTTCCCGATCGTGAGCGCGACGGGCCTCATCGCCTTCTGGTGGGTGCGCCGCTGGCTGATCCCCGATCGGCGCGTTGCGCGCACGGGCGAGCCTGGGCCTGCCTTCGCCTTCCCGCCGCGCGCGCTCTGGCTCCTCGGCGCCCTCGCCCTCTGCACCTCCGTCGGCGAGGGGGCGATGGGCGACTGGAGCGGGCTCTACCTGCGCGACGTGCTCGGCACGAGCAGCGGGTTTGCGGCGTTGGGCTTCGCCGTCTTCTCCGTGGCGATGCTCGCCGGGCGCTTCTCCGGCGACGCCCTGGTGCGCCGCTTCGCCGCGCCTCGCCTGGTGCGCATCGGCGGTCTGCTGGCGGCGGCTGGGCTCGGCATCGCCGTGATCCTCAACCAGCCGGTCGTCATGCTCGCCGGCTTCGGCGCCGTCGGGCTCGGGCTCTCGGTCGTCTACCCGCTCGTCTTCAGCGCGGCCGGCAATCACCCCCAACTCGCGCCCGGCCGGGCGGTCGCCAGCGTGGCGACGATGGGCTACGGCGGCTTCCTCGCTGGGCCGCCCATCCTCGGCTGGCTGGCCGAGCTGACGTCGCTGCGGGCAATCATGGGGATCATCGCCCTCCTCGCCGCGATGGTGGCCGTGTTGGCCGGGGCGACGCGGACGGCGCGGACGGCGCGGTAGGGGCGGACCCTACATTCCCCACGGGTAGAGTTCCGGCGGGCCGACCCGTGGCTCGATGTGCAGCGGGTGGAGCGCCTCAGTCTGATCCAGGTACATGAAGGCGTCGTAGCGGAGCGGCAGCACCGTCGGCACGTAGTTGCCGAACTCGAACTCGGGGTGATAGACGACCCCGATCGCCCGCTGCCCGCGGGGGACGGCCAGCGCGCTGCCGGCATTGACCGGCGGGTGGAAGAGGAGGAGCCGGTTCTGCGCGTCCATCTGGTGCAGCGCGCTCTCCCAGCTCCCGGCGCGCGCCGGGGGCACCGTCATCACCTCCATCGGCGCGTCCCAACTTCGCCCGGCGACCACGGTCCCCTGGTAGGAGCCGAAGCCGGCCAGCACGACCCCGTCCGCCTCGTGCTCCTGGCGCACGATCTGGCCAACGTTGAACATCCCCTGGCTGGCCATGTCGGTGTAGCGGGCGTCGCCGATGTGGGTGTTGTGCTCCCAGAGGATCGCCTTCGCGTCGGGGCCATAGAAGCGCATCAGCCGGTTGAGGGTGTCGGTCATGTGCCGGTCGCGCAGGTTCCACGACTCGGCGCCGCCGCCGACCATCGCCCGGTAGTAGGACGCCGCCCCCTTGACCGCCTCCGCGTTCATGATCGCGTTGAGGCTGGCCGGGTTCTCATCGACGGTCGCCGCCGCCTTCTCGCGCACGGTCCGCAGCAGATCCTCGACCTCCTGCCGGCAGGCGTTGGGCACGAAGAGGGTGGCGCGGGCGTACTCCTGCGGATCCTCGGCGTACGGCTCGAAGCAGCGGAAGGCCTGGTAGGCCGCCTCCACGGAATCCGGGTAGTGCTGCCGGAGATAGCCGATGACCTGGTAGAGCGACTCCCAGAGGGAGTAGACATCGAGGCCGTAGAAGCCAACCCGCTCATCCTCGGGCTTGCCCGCGTTGTGATTGCGCAGCCACTCGGCGAGGGCGACGATCTCCCAGTTGGCCCACATCCAGGTCGGCCAGCGGTTGTACTGGTCGAGCACCTCCTCGGCGGTCTGGCCCGGCAGTTCGCCGTGGACGTAGCGGTTGACCCGGTAGCAATCGGGCCAATCCCCCTCGACGGCGATGAAGCGGAAGCCTTTCTCCTCAATCAGGCGGCGGCTGATGCGCGCTCGCCAGAGGTAGTAGTCGTGCGTACCGTGCGAGGCCTCGCCGAGCAGGACGTAGCGCGCATCGCCGATCCGCTCCAGCAGTGGATCGAGGTCGTCGCTCTCCTCGAGCGGAGATGAGAGGGTCAGGACCTGCTGACCGAGGTTGGCATCCGCGGCCGGTTCGTTTCGCAAGACGCGTTGCATGTCGCCTCCTTTTTGCGATGGCCCGTGGAATTCCGGAACAGACGATCGCGGCGGCCGGGCGACAGGTGAGCGATGCGGATCTCCGCGGGATGTCGTGCGGGACCAGGCAGGCCGGGGCGGCATCGGGATGCGAGTCCGCGCTGTTCGCGCCGCCACGGGGCGCCGCGCTCGCGCATACCTGAGACGTAGCATGGCAAGTGCCAGCGGCACGCTCGTGGACCAGGCATGACTACCGACCGCGGGGTCTCGTTACGACGACGCCTCGAGCAGACCTTCCTCCAGCACCAGATCGATGCCGAGGGTGCGGTAGCCGACGGAGTCGAAGAGGACGACCATCGTGTCGCCCGCGTAGCGCATCACGATCCCCGGACCCCACGTCGTGTGCACGACCTGGCTATTGATCGGGAAGGGGTGCTCCACTTCCTGCTCGGCGGGCAGCCCTGCCTCGCAGTTGTCGCAATTGTCGCAGGGAGGCGCGTACCCCTCGCCGAAGTAGTTGAGGATGTACTCGCGGCGGCAGCCGCGCATGTCGGCGTAGCCGCGCATCATCTCGATCCGCGACCGCGCGAACTCGCGCATCTGCTCCTGGGCCTCGGCCGCCTCCTCGGCCGACGCGGTCGCGTCCGCGGTGACGGCGACGACCGCGCCTGACGGCAGCACGTTGACCGCCCCAGCATCCTCCAGCCGGCTGACGGCGGTCTCCACCTTCGCCCGCGACAGGTCGACCTCCCCGGCCAGATCCCCGACCTCCAGCGGCCCCGACGCGTCGCGGACCGCCGCGGCGACCTGCTCGATCTGCTCGGCATCGACCTGGCCGCTGCCGGCGAAGAAGCGGCGCAGGTTGAGATCTTCCGGCCGGTAGAAGAGGATCGCCTCGGCCGGCTCGCCGTCGCGGCCGGCGCGGCCGATCTCCTGGTAGTAGGCGTCGACCGAGTCGCTGATGTCGAGGTGGTAGACGAAACGGACGTTTGGCTTGTCGACCCCCATGCCGAAGGCGGTCGTGGCCACAATCACCTCCGCCTCGTCGTCCATGAAGGCGTCCTGCAGGCGCTCCCGCTCCGCCGCGGCGAGGCCGGCGTGGTAGGCGACAGCATTGACGCCCCGCTCGCCGAGCGCCGCGGCCAGATCCTCGGCATGCTTGCGCGTCGCCGCGTAGACGATGCCCGGCTTCGGCGCGGCGACGACGCGCGCGATCAGCGCCTCGTGCTTCTCCTCCTCGTCGGAGAAGCCCTCGACGGCGAGATGGATATTTGGCCGGTCGAAGTCGCGGACGATGATCCTTGGCTCGCGCATCCCCAGCCGCTCGACGATCTCCTGGCGCACAGGCGGGGAGGCGGTGGCGGTCAGGGCCAGCACGCGGGGATGATCGAGTGCCGCGATCACCGCACCGAGCCGGAGGTATTCGGGGCGGAAATCGTGCCCCCAGTCGCTGATGCAGTGCGCCTCGTCGACGACGAAGAGGGAGGGACCGGCCTCCTGCAGCCGCGCGAGCGTCTCCTCGTTGGCGAACTGCTCCGGCGCCAGAAAGAGGAACTCGACATCCCCTTCTTCGAACTCCGCGAGCGCCTCCTCCCGCTCGGCGACCCGCTGCGTCGAGTTGAGCAGCGCCGCGCCGCCGACATCCTCCTCGTCAATCGCCTCGACCTGATTCCGCTGCAGGGCGATCAGGGGCGAGACGACCACGGTCGCGCCGGGGATGAGGGAGCCGGCGATCTGGTAGATGGCCGACTTCCCCGAGCCGGTCGGCATCACGGCCAGGGTGTCGTAACCGTCGAGGATGGCGGCGATCGCCTCCTCCTGCCCCGGCCGCAGCTCCTCGTGCCCGAGCCGGGCGCGAGCCGCCCGACGCACCCGCCGCCGCTGGTCGGTCGCCGGCGCCGTCTTCGTATGTGTCATGCAATCCTCTACGCGATCTTGCCCAGCGCCTCGCTGACGTCGGCGGGGGATTGAAACTCCTGCTCGGGCAACTGCTCCAGCGCCTGCCGGGCGTTCTCGTCCGCGCCCTCCTTCTCGGCCGTCTCGACGAGATCCGCCTTGCTGGCGGGGTAGTCGACCCCCTTCAGGAACTTCTGGATCTGGATCGGGTTGATCGCCATCGTGCTCCTCCCGTTGTCGTCGCGCGGCCCATGGGCAAGGCCGGGTCGCCGGGCGTGTCTATTGCAGGCGACGTGCCACCGTCAGCGCATTTATCGACAGAGGCTTGCCGTCCGGCGCATGGCCCGCCCCCGCAACCACGTCGCCACCCGCTGCGGGACGACCAGCCCGGCCGTCATGCCGAGGGCGAAGAGGAAGAGGATCGGCGTGCTCTCGTCGCCGCTGCGCAGGGCGAAGATAAGGGAGGTCGCCACCGCTGGCGGGTGGACGACGTCGAGAAAGACTATGAGGACGATGGTGATGATCATCGCGCTCACCGCCGCCGGGTAGCCGGGACCGAGGAGCAGAAACATGACCAGGCCCGCCGTCATGGCCATCAGGTGCGAGGAGACGAGCGTGCGCACGGTGTGGGCGCCGTGGAGGGGGTCGAGGTAGACGAGGAAGGCGCTGGAGGCGAGCGAGCCGAAGAGGAGCCGCTGCCGGCTGAAGGCCTCGAGGAGACCGAGGACGGCGAGGACCGTCAGGGGCGGCGGCAGGGCGAGCAGGAGCTCATCCTTCAGGTCGAGCCGGTGCCGCCAGGGCCTGTCGACCCCGTGCAGCGGCTCCAGGCTCTCGCGCGGAGCCTCCATCCCCCGCCCGGAGATCAGCCGGTCGCGGCGGGATGCACCGTCCCGCCGAAGCCCTCCATCAGCCGGCGCAACTCATCGAGCGCGTCCTCCAGCTCATCCTCGATCGGGTCTTTCTCGGCCGGCGCCACACCGGTAATGGGACGGCCCGACTCGGTGTAATAGGGGGATGCCAGAAGCCGCACCGTCACCAGCGAGCCGCCGTTGTCACCATGGACGCTCAGCCAGCCGGCGTACTCGCGATCCTCGACGCGCCACTCGATACGCCGCCGGGCCGGCTCGGCGTTGAACTGTCCCTCGTCCTCGTAACGCTGACCGCCGATCTCGCCGCGCACCCGGATGCGGCCATCGCCGATTGACTCGGCCTCCTTCACGGTTGGCACGTAGGTGTGGAGATTGTTCACGTCCGAGACGAAGGCGAAGACATCGTCCGGCGCCACGTCGATATGCCGCTCCCGCTGGTATTCCGCCACGAGCGCCTCCCTGCTCTATTCCGCGATACGCCTGCCGATCCGTACCCGGCGGCGTGTTTCCGCCGCCGGGCGATGTCATTCGGAATCCGCTTCGAGGCTTCCCCTTTGCTAGCCTTGCCACTTGCCAAGCTCCCCTCTCCCTGCGCACAGGGAGAGGGGCCAGGGGTAAGGGTGGGCAGCGCCAGGGCGGCAGTCATGACCCGGATTCCGTGTCACGTTTCGACGCATCGCGCTGCCTGCCAGGCGGTAGCACCTCACTCCGTCCTGAGCCTCGGTTCTCCCTCAGGATCTGGCCTCGTCATCAGTGGTTTCGCCGTCCGGCGGCATCGTGAAGATCTCGGATTGGCCGCTGTCCTGGTAGCCGGCTGCGCCGCGGTCGCCCTGCCCGAACGAGGCCATCCCCTGGAAGGTCGCGTTCGGGTCGTCCGGCGGCGGCCCGGAGACCGGGAAGACGCCCGAATGCTGGGATTCGGGGTCGTAGGTGCGGCCAGCGCCATCACCCGGGTTACCTCCGTGTGGCACGTTCCCCGCCTGCTTCGCCTGCTGGCCACTCTGCTTCGCGTTCGTCTGCTGGTCGCTCTTCTTCGTGTGGGCCATCGCGGGACCTCCTCGTCGCATGGGTGAGATTGGGAGTTCGCCCGAGCCGGCGCCCGTCAGTTCAGGCTCAGATGGGTGACGGGATCGGGCAGCGGGGCCGGGGCGTCGTCCCGGCCTCTCCTTCGGGGTCGCATGCCGCGTGCCAGTTGGGCAGGCGGGTGGTGGCACATCGTCTGCAACGATTTGGGGCAGAGGCGCGGCGATCGGGCCAGCCCACGCCGCGCCGGCACACAAGGAGGTTCCATCATGCAGGGAACAATCGACCGGGTCGTGCCCGACGAGGGGTTCGGCTTCATCATCGGGCCGAACGGCGAGGAGTACTTCTTCCACCGCAGCGCGCTGAAGGCGGCGAAATGGGAGGAGATGGGGCCGGGCGTCACCGTCTTCTTCCAGCCAGAGCAGGGGGTCGGCGACCGCGCGGACGAGGACCTGCGCGCCGTCGACATCTACCTCACCCCCGACACCATCCCCGCCGTCGACAACCAGCCGCTGGTGGATGGGAAGTTGACGGGGATTTGACGTGGGTGATGGGTGATGGGGGAACCCCCTCCCCTAGATGGTATCCTTCTGGCTCAACCATATTGTGACCATAAAGGGGTCGGGGGGATGGCACGCGTCAGTGAGCGTGGGGGGGACGCCACGTCTGGCGGGGCGACGCTTGATTTCGAGCGACAGCTCTGGGCGATGGCCGACGGGCTGCGCGGGCACATGGACGCCGCCGAGTACAAGCACGTCGCCCTGGGCCTGATCTTCCTCAAGTACATCTCCGACGCCTTCACCGAGCGATACGACGAAATTGTGGCCCACCCGGAGCTCGGCGCCGACCCCGAGGACCGCGACGAATACCTCGCCGAGGGGGTCTTCTGGG
>JADYYO010000188.1 GCA_020853615.1 Thermomicrobiales bacterium | reverse complement strand
GCGACCTGCCGCGCCAACTCGTCCAGCCCGGCCAACGGGTTCTCCGGGGTCAATGTCGCCATCTCTGGGAAGACGTTGGCGTAGATGTGATCCATCGAGGTGTAGGCGATCTGGCCATCCGGGGTGGTGCGCCCGCCCATCGTCAAATCGCCGCTGGCGACGAGGACGAGGTTGCCCGCCAGCGCGCCATCGGCGTCGACGTCGCCGGTGCGGTAGATGGGCGTTTCGAACCGGTAGTCGGTTCCGTAGGCCGCGAGCGCCGCCGCGCCGGGGAAGAGCTTGGTCGTCGAGGCGGCCAGAAAGCGCTCGTCGCCGCGCAGGTCGTAGATCGTCTGGCCCGTCGCGCGATCGGCGACGTGAATCCCCCAGCGGGCGAAGGCGTACTTCGGCTGCTCGATGATCGCCGTGATCGCCCCGGGGAGCGGTTCTCCGGCCTCCGTCGCCACGGGGGTGGCGTCCTGGGCCGCGGCCGGGAGCCCGCCCCGGCCGGCGAGCGCGGCGGCGAGCCCCGCCCCGCCGAGGCGAGTCAGCGCGGCGCGGCGGGAGAGTCCTCGGAGCGGGAGCATGGCGATTCCTCCGGGCGAAGAGCGCGACACACGCCAGGAAGGAGCCGGGCGTTCCCCGGCATAGTGCGGCACGGCGGCCGCCGTGGCAAGTGCGGCAATGGGTCGGCAGTGGCGGGGGAACAGCCTTCACCCTGGCTCCTGGGAAACTCTTACCCCGGCCGCCTTGAATCCGTCACCCCGGCCCCTCTCCCACTCCGGTGGGAGAGGGGCCGGGGGTGAGGGTTTGCGTGGGGCCGCGAGTGAGGGCCGTTCGCCGCACAGTCCCCCCGAAACTCCCACTTATTGTCCACCAACCTCCCTCAAAAACCCGCATAACCACGCCAATATTCTCCAGGGTGTCTCATTTTGCCGGGGCAAATGTGTCTTTATTAATAGAACATATGTTCTGTCTGGGCGATCTGGCCCGTCGAGGAGTTCGGAGGCGCGAGCATGCGCGGGAATCGGGCGTGGGAGCGGGACGACGACGGCCACGAGGAGCTGTGGCAGGCGCTGATGGAGCGGGTCTGCCCCGTGCCGAACGCGCTGGCGGGGCGGGCGAACCCGCACCGGGCCTACCACGAGGATCTGCGGCTGCTGGGCGATCTGGAGCTGGCACTGGAGAAGCAGCGGGCGCTGCTGCGCGCCTGTCTGGAGCGCGATGCGCCGAACCGCCGCTGGCTGGAGGAGCGGCTGCGGCGTATCGACGCGGAGCTGGCGGCGCGGGGCGTGATCGGGCAGCCGGCGCAGGGCGTCACCGATGCGGCTCCCCGCCGGCTCCCCCCGCCAGCGCCGCTCAACTCGCCGCGCGAGGCGGCCGAGGAGGTGGAGCGAGAGATCGAGCGGCGGCAGCACATGGCCTGGCTGCGCTGGCGGGCGCGGCAGGTGTCCCGGATGCCAGACGCGCTGGGCAGCCCGCCATCCCCATCGCAGCCGGCGCCCGGGCCCGCGCCGGTACGGACGCCCCGTCCGGCAAGTGCTGAGGCCGACCCGTGGGCGCGAGCCGCCGAGCGGGAGTGGCGGGTGCTGGCAGGTGGCGACGATGCCGCCGATGGCGCTTGGGGCGGGGAGGAGGAGATCCTGTGACGACGCAGGAGACGATGCCACCCGGGCGCGACGACGCACTGCACGGCTTTCTGCGCGCCCTGCCGCCGGAGCGGCGCGAGGAGCTGCGCGCGATCCTCAGCGCGACGCGAGAGCGGAGCGGGCGGGAGACGGGGCGCGATTCGGGAGGCGGCCCCGACATCTCGCGTGGGCCTGCCGGCGCTGGCGATGCGGGGGCGGCGCGGCACGCGGCCGACCTGGTGCTGCTGGCGGGGCTGCGCGCGGCGGGACGGGATCTCCTCGCCACGGCCACGGCGGAGGAGGCGGCACGGCACATCGTCCGCCTCAGCGAGGTGGCGCCGGAACGGCTGCAGTGGCTCTCGCCGGGGCGGCTGGCGGCGGGGAAGATCACCGTCCTCGACGGCGACCCGGGCCTCGGCAAGAGCACGCTCCTCTGCGAGCTGGCCGCGCGCGTGACGCGGGGGGAGGCGCTGCCGGGCGGCGCGGCGGGGCGGCCGCGCGGCGTCCTCCTCCTCTCGGCCGAGGACGACCTGCGCGACACGATCCGCCCCCGGCTCGACGCGGCCGGGGGCGACCCGCATCGCGTCCTCGCCCTGATGACGGCCCCGGACGGGACGGCGGCGGGGCGACCGGTGGCCATCCCGGACGATGTGCCGCTGCTGGAGGCGGTCGCGCGGCGGATCGACGCGGCGCTGCTGATCATCGACCCGCTGGTCGCCTACCTGCAGGGCGGCCTCAGCGCCAACAGCGACCAGGACGTGCGCCGGGCGCTGGCCGCGCTGAAGCAACTCGGGGAGCGGACGGGAGCAGCGATCGTGGCGGTGCGCCACCTGAACAAGTCGACCGGGGCCAACCCCCTCTACCGGGGCGGCGGCAGCATCGGCATCATCGGCGCGGCCCGCTGCGGGCTCCTGCTCGCCCCCGACCCGGACGACCCGGAGCGGCGCATCCTGGCGACAACGAAGGGGAACCTGGGAAAGCCGCCCCCGTCGCTCGCCTTCCGGCTCGAATCGACGCCGGGCAGTGATGCGGCGCGCATCGTCTGGGCCGGCGAGACGCACTGGACGGCGGCGCAACTGCTGCGCGCGGCGGACGAGGCGGGCGACGAGCCGGGACGCCCCTCGCAACTGGAGGAGGCGCGCGCCTGGCTGCGCGAGGCGCTGGCGGACAGGCCACGGCCGGTGAAGGCGATCGAGGCGGAGGCGGCAGCACGGGGAATCCCGAGCAGGACGCTCCAGCGAGCGCGAAGCGCGGAAGGAGCCATCGCGCGCAAAGAGCGAGGCCAGCATGGGCAGTGGGTGCTGGCATTGCCCGAGCCGGACGACGACAAAGACCGCCAACCTTCCCCGGGTAGCACCCTTGGCGGCCTTGGCGGCCTTACCCTTCCGGAACGCGAGTCCTTGGGCATCGACGCCACCGGCGCTGCCGAAATACGTCGCTGCGTGGACTGTGCCGTGCCCCTCGCCGCCTGGCAGACAACGCGCTGTGGTTCCTGCCTGGCCGACGCCTTGACACAATAGACGGTTCAGTCGCGAACACGCGAAGCCGGTTCCAGCAATCGCACGTTGTCTTCCCGAGACGCGACGATGCGCCTTGATACACTCACGAACCGTGATCGTGACGTGCAGACCTGGACCAACACCGCTACCACTCGGCGCGGGGCAAGAGCGCCAAGGCCGCCAACACCGCCAAGGGTGTCCCTGCGGATGGTTGGCAGTCTTTGCCCAGACTGTCCCTCGTCGAGCGTGTTGACGGGAAACCACAAGCACCAGCGGCGCCACATCCATGGGGATGGCTGCATTGCCACGGCCTGCACGACCGCCCTTTCTATCACGATATCTCGCCACGCGCTCCCCTCGCCCAGCACAGTGGGCCGGGTACCCGTTGGGTGGCGGCCGCGGGTGAGAGCTTGCGTGGGAGAGGGCTGGGGGCGAAGGACCATGCCGCCTACGCACCCGGCGATTCGCGGATCACCCCCCTGCCCCAACTGCCGCTCCTCCGCGACACTCCCGCCATGCCCGACTCCCCGACCCGCCATCGCCACAACGTCCCCTCGGCGCGGGAGTTGCGCGGGCGGCAGACGCCGGCGGAAGCGCGCCTC
>JADYYO010000187.1 GCA_020853615.1 Thermomicrobiales bacterium | reverse complement strand
CGCTCAGGATGACACCATTTCCGCACGGCGCTGTAGTCTCATGATGGCGGTTTACTTGATAATCTTTCCACCACTCGCAGGACCCTTCAGGGTCCTTTTCACTCCTTGATAACCTGAGGTCTTTAGCCTCAGGCGGACCCAGCGCGGCCGGCCCTTCACGCTACGCGGCCACACCACGTCAACAACCGTCATCACGGAGCTTTCGTTCGCTAGCCTGAGGCATTCGCCTCCGGGTAAGGCTCCCCTCACTCGGCCGGCACGAGCACGACCGGCACGGGCGCTTCCCGCAGCAGCCGCTCCGTCAGGTCCCTGCTCCCCTCTTCGCCACCGGTGCTCGGGCTGGCGACAACCAGCAGATCGCCAGAGCCGAGGGCAGCGGCGATCGCAGCGAACGATCCCTCGGGCAGCGCTTCTATGCTGGTCGCGATGCCATCCGCCTGCAATTGCGCGCGCGTCGACGCCAGCAGCTCCGCCTCGGACTTTGGGCCACCCTCGACGGTCAGGAGATGGAGGGGCGCTCGCAAGCGCTTCGCCAGCGATCGCGCGGTTGGCACCGCCGCCCTGGCGATCGGCGAGCCGAACAAGGGCACGACGAGGCGCCTCATCACCGCCGGCTCGAGGCTGGCCTCCCCCTCGTCGACCGGGTGGACGACCAGCGTCGGGACAGGGGAGCGTTGCGTGACCTCCTCGGCCACATGGCCGAGCGACGAGGCGGGCGCCCCGCCGCCGCCACGCGACGTCATGACGATCAGATCGGGCCGAAGCTCCCGCGCGACGCGCAGGATCTGCTCGGCGGGGTCGCCAGTGGCGCACTCGAGGCGAGCGGGGATGCCGGGCAGCCGCTGCGGCAGCTCGCACTCATCCTCGTCCGCACCGACCTCCAGCAGGATCAGTTGCCCGGTCTCGCCGGCGATCGCTCTCGCAAAGGGGAGCGCCTGCTCGGCGAGGGCCGAGCCATCGAGCGGAGCCAGAACGCGTTCAGTCATTGATCGCACGCTCCTGCCTGCTCCGAACGCCGTCACGTCTGTGCATTAGCGCCATGCAGCAATCGCGTCATCCGGAGTACCGTGATACGGCGACGGTGCCATCCTGAGCTTGCGAAGGATCTCGGCTCGAGGCAGGCCCGCCTCCCCGAGATGCTTCGCTCCTCAGCATGACACGGTCTGGCGTCAACACGCCACCATCCCTGGCAACGGCGCTACCCGGTGGCCAGGCAGATCCAGAGCCCGGAGAGATGGTGTGCGCGGGGAATCGGCGATCCGCACGAGGGTGACGCTGCCTCGCGATTGGCGGCGATGCAGCGGGCCAGCCGCGGAATGACGGCATCCGGCACGCGGAAACCGCCTGCCGTGCCCAGGACATAGCCGTAGACTTCATCACCGCGGTGATACCAGGCGATGCCGCGCCCGCCGCCGCCATGCGGGCTGAACGCATCCGGCACGCCGACAGGCTCGCCCGCCAGCTCCGGCTGCCAGTAGGCGCCCAGCCGCGTCGCGAAGATCGGGGCGATCGGCTCGCCGCGCCAGCTCGCACAGGCGTACTGCAGATAGCCCAGCGCCAGCTCGCGGGCGCAGGCGCCCTCATCCCGCGACGAAAGGGGCGGCGTCTCGGGAAGCTGTCGTGATTGAGAAGCGACCGGGGCGACCATGAGGGATGCTCCTTCCCGGTCGCCCCGCGCTCGCCGCGTGCGGCCGGCGAGGCCGCCAGGCATCCGCCCGGCGGCTCACTCCAGTATGGACGATTACTCCTCGACAATCATCGCCGTGACCATCCCGAACATCCCATGCTCGCTCTCGGCGTGGCTCAGGATGTGGCAGTGGAAGGCCCAGACGCCCGGCTCCGTCGCCTCGACGATCGTGTCGAAGCGCTGCCCCGGCGCGATGTTGAGGGTGTCGCACATGTAGGGCTGCGGCAGCGGATAGCCGTCCTGGGCGATGACCGTCATCGGCATCCCGTGCAGGTGCATCGGGTGGATCATCAGCCCCTCGTTCATGTAGCGGATGAGGACCCGCTCCCCCTTCTTCGCCACCACCGGGTGCGTCGCCGGGAAGCCCTTGCCGTTGATGCTGAAGCCGCCGATCGGGCCGTCGTTCAGCACCATCGTGTACTCCCGGTCGTACGCCGGCAGCTTCGACCGGTCCTTCGGCTCGACGATGAACGCCCCCAGCAGCCCCTTCGTTACTTGGAAAGCGGCGTTGTGGTGCGAGTGGTACATGTGGCTGCCGGTGTTCCCCTCGCGAATCTGGAATTCGTAGGTGTAGGTCTGCCCCGGCTTGATCGGCGGCTGGGTGATGAAGGGGACGCCATCCTGGTTGTTCGGCACGATCAGCCCGTGCCAGTGGATCGCCGTGCTCTGCGGCAGCTCGTTGGTGACGTGGAAGCGGACCTTGTCCCCCTCCGTGACCCGGATCTCCGGTCCCGGAGTGACCCCATTGTAGGTCCACGCCTCAACGAACTTGCCCGGCGTCACCTCCCAGTCGACCACCTTGCAGGTGATCTCGAAGACCTTGACGTCGCCATCCATCGTGAAGTCGAGCGGCTGGCCGCCCAACCCGGCGGTCTCGGCCGGGAAGGACTTCACCCCCGCCTCGTGCATGGCGTCCATGTCGTCAGCGGATGGCGTCCCTTCCGTCTGATTCGCCTGGTCGGCGCCGTTGGCGCTGTCGTGCTCGTGGGCGGCGGCCGCGCTGGCGGCCAGCGCCTCCGGGTTGAGGCTGACTTCGACCCGGGCCGGCGCCACCGCCGCGCCGACGGCGCTCACCCCAAGCAGGCCGAGGAGCCCGGCCGCGTTGCGGCGTGTGACGGAGCGGTTCCTGACGTCGACACTCATCGTTCTCGTTCTCCCTGGTGGCGCACCGCGCCACGTCTCCTGATTCACTCATTCCGGGCGGGTAATCAACTGGTGATTGCCCGCCGTCTCCGACCCGCTCGCGCGCTCCCTGCCGAAGAGGAGCCCGCCCTGCCAGGGGAGTCCCAGCAGCGGCAGCAACCAACGGTCGAGCCCGATCCACCCTGCGGTCTTCCAGGTCAGCACCATCAGCACGACCCCCGCGAAGTGGAGCGGCGCCAGCGCCTCGCCGGCCCAGAGCCCCGCGCTCAGGCAGCCGGCAACAAAGGCGCTCGGCCCGGTCAGCGCGCCTAGAATGAGCGCCACCCCGCACAGCGTTAGCGCGATGGCCGCCAGCCCGGGCGCGCCGTAGGCCAGGAGGTCAGCCGAGACGGGGAGATTGCGTAGGTGATGCCATCCCGCGTCGAGCGAGAACCACCCCAGGAGGAGTCGGGGCACCAACCAGAGCGGCGCATAGCGGACATCGCTCAGCAGGTTGTGCAGCAGGGCGGGGTCATGGGGGGTCGTCCCCCGTGCCGCCAGCGATTGCCGCCCCATACCGTTGCTCCTTCTCGGCCGACCCGCGCCGGACCTGAAGCAACGGTATCGCGGGCAGTTCCGCGCAACCCCGGCGTTCGGGGCAGTTTTCGCGGGGGGAAGGGGTGGGTGACAGCCTACCCTTTGGGGTAGGTCACTCCGCACCGTCCCGCGGCTCGACGAGCCCGTGGCGAACCGCGTAGGCGATAACCTGGGCCCGGTTCTGCAGGTGGAGCTTGTCCAGGATATTGCGCAGGTGGTACTTGATCGTGTTCTCGCTAACGAAGAGGTGCTGCGCCAGTTCGCGGTTGGAGGTCACTCCCTGCACCAGGAGGTCGAGCACCTCCCGCTCCCGCTCCGTCAGGGCGTCCGCCTCGCGCGCCTGCGGCTCGGGCGCGGGCCGGGCGAAGGCGCCGAGCACCTTGCGCGCCAGCGCCGGGGTCAGCGCCGGCTCGCCCCGCGTCACCCCCTCCAGCAGCTCGAAGAAGCGGCGGGCCTCCAGATCCTTCGGCAAGAACCCCTGCGCGCCCGACTTCACCGCCTCGAAGAGGTCAGCGTCATCCTCCGAGGCGGTCAGGACCACCACCGCGATCTCCGGCAATTCCGCCGTGAGCAGGCGCGTCGCGCCCAGCCCGCCCAGGTTCGGCATCGCCAGATCCATCAGCACCACATCGGGGCGGTGCAGCCGCGCCAGCTCGACCGCCTCCCGGCCGTCGCGCGCCTCGGCCACGACATCGACGCCGTGCGCCTCCAGCAGGCTGCGCAGGCCGTCGCGAAACAGGGCGTGGTCGTCAGCGATCAGTACGCGCACCGATAGCCTCTCCTCGGAGTGTCGCCGCCTGCACCGGAATGCGCGCGGAGACGGTCGTGCCCTCGCCCGGCGCGGAGGTAATCTCGAGCGTGCCGCCGATCGCCTCCGCCCGCTCGCGCATCGTTGAGAGGCCGAAGCGGGGCAGCGCCGTCCGCCCGAGCGCGGCGGGGTCGAACCCCGCGCCATCATCCTCGATGCTCACCGTCACCGCGCCCGGCTCCAGCGCCAGCCGCACGCGCGCCCGCGTCGCGCCAGCATGCTTGCGGACATTGGCGAGCGCCTCCTGGATGATACGCAACAGTTGCACTTCGGCATTCGGCGAGAGGTGGGGATCGAAATCGACCGCCGGCGCGGTGATCAACTCGGCGGCGACGCCGCTCTGCGTCTGCCACTGCTCGAGATAGCCTTGCAGCGTCTCGATAAAGCCCCGATCCTCGCCGAGCGATGCCCGCAGGCCGAGGATCCCCTCGCGCACGTCGGCGTAGGCAGCGCGCGCCGCCTCGGCGAGCTGCCCGAGCTGCGCCACCGCGCGCTCCGTCTGCCCACCCTCGAGGAGTACCCCGGTCGCCTGCGCCTTGGTGTTCACGTAGCCGAGGACCTGCGCCAGGCTGTCGTGCATCTCCCGCGCGATCCGCTCCCGCTCCTCTGTCACCGCGAACGCATGGATTTGCCGATGCAGCCGCGCGTTCTCGATCGCCAGCGCGGCGAGGGTGGCGAAGCGCTCCAGCGTCTCCTCATCATCCTCGTCGAAGGGCGCGCCGTCCTCCTTCTCGGTCAGGTAGAGATTCCCCAGCACCCGCCCTTCCGAGACGATCGGCACCGCCAGGAGCGATCGCATCACCGGGTGATGCTCCGGGAAGCCGACCGCGCGCGGGTCCCGCGTCAGATCCTCTAGCCGGAGGTTGGCTCCCTCGTCGAGCACGACGCCGAGCAGGCCATGCCCCGTGGGGATCGGCCCGAGCAACGCCCGCTCTTCCGGGCTGATGCCCGAGACGAGGAAGGCGTCGATGCCGTCGCCGTCGCGCAGGAGCGAGATCGCCCCATAGCATGCGCCGACCAGCTCGCGGGCGCGATCGACGACCAGTTGCAGAACGGTCCCCAGATCCCGCTCGCCGAGGATGCCGAGGGAGGCGGCGTGCAGCTCGAGCAGCTCCCGGTTCTGCCGCGCCAGCCGCTCCTGCAGCCGGTTGACGACGGTGAAGATCGCCTCGGCGAAGAAGAGGGTGCCGAGCAGCACTGCCCCGCCGAGCAGGAGATAGCCCGGCCAGGCGTGGAACAGCTCCGGCGCCACCACGTGCCGGATCAGCTCCAGCGCGCCGAGGAAGAGGAGCGGGGCGAGTACGGCAAGCCATTTGAGGCGCTGCAGCGTCATGGATGTAGATCATAGCGAGGGCGAGGGAGTGGTGGCTATTGGTTGTTGGCCTCTGACGTCTGGCTCTTGGCTCCTGGCTCGGGCGTCCCGCGCACCCTATCGTGGTCGTCCGGGACTCGACTCGCGATTGCTCGGAGAATCCCCGCCACGCACGCTGGGTTCCGCTCCGAGACTCCATTTGCACGGAGGTGGCCAGGGCGGACGCAGGCTGATATCAATCCGAGTGATTCGGCGCGCTCGAACTCGCGGCGGTCGATCGCGCGTTCGTTTCCGGTCCCGTGGATCACGGTTCTTACCCGTCTGTCATCTACCGCCTCGATATCGAAGAGGCGGCCTGGCACCGTCGAGATCGTCCGTCCTTCGAGAGCGTGCACGCGCTGCCACATGGTCGCCACCATCCTCCCCTCCCAGTTGCGGCAAGCGCCTTTCCGCGTCAATCGATTCATCGGGGACCCGGTTGCAATCTGCCCCAATCGATGCGACGCTGCCGTGTAGATGAGATCACGGTGAATGTTGGTCGCCGCCCGGACCCCCAGGCGGCGTGTGCGCAGAGGGAGGGAGCTGCCGTGCCGGAGACGGTCGCCTTTCGGGTCGAGCGCGATGTGCCGGTCGCGATGCGCGACGGCGTGATCCTGATGACCGATGTCTACCGCCCCGACGTCGAGGGACCCTTTCCGGTCCTCTTGCAGCGAACGCCCTACAACAAGGAACTGGGCGGGCTCGGCCTGCTGCAGACCGACACCTTCCGCGCCCTGCGCAAGGGGTACGCCGTCGTCATCCAGGATGTACGCGGCCGCTACCGCTCCGAGGGAGACTTCAATCCGTTCCATCAGGAGATCGACGACGGCTACGACGCGGTCGAGTGGTGCGGCAGCCAGCCCTGGTCGGATGGCAATGTCGGCATGTATGGCACCTCCTACGTCGGGGCGACGCAGTGGCTGGCCGCCATCGCCGCGCCGCCGAGCCTGAAGGCGATCGCCCCGGCGTTCACCGCCTCCGATTACTACGAGGGGTGGACCTACCAGGGGGGTGCGCTCGAGTGGGGCTTCATGGTCAACTGGGTTCTCCCCTTCCTGACCACGGCCGATCTCCTCCGCCATCACTCGCGGCAGCCCGTGCCCGACTTCGACGCGTGGCGCGAGCGGCTGATCGACGCCGTCGACGGCGCCAACGAGATCGCCATGACGCTGCCCCTCGGCGAGATCCCGGTCAACCCGGAGTGGACTCCCTACTTCCGGGAGTGGCTGGCGCACCCGACGCGCGACGCCTTCTGGAAAGCGGTCAGCATCGAGGACCGTTACGACCAGGTGCGCGTGCCGGCGCTGAACATCGCCGGCTGGTACGACATCTTCCTCGCCGGCTCGATCCGCAACTTCACCGGCGTCCGGGAGCAGGGCGCGACCACCGAGGCGCGCGAGGGAAGCCGCTTGCTCATCGGGCCGTGGACGCACACCACGCCGCCCCTGGCGCAGTCGGGCGCGGTCGACTTCGGCGCGCGCGCCGGGCAGAGTCTGATGCCATTGAGCATGGATATCGACGGCCTCACCCTGCGCTTCTTCGACCGCTGGCTGAAGGGGATCGAGGCGGGGTACGACCAACCGCCGGTGCGCCTCTTCACGATGGGCGAGAGCGTCTGGCAGAACGAGGAGCAATGGCCGCCGGCCCGCGCCGTCGAGACTGACTTCTTCCTCAGCAGCGGCGGCAACGCCAACTCGATCGCCGGCGACGGCGTCCTCTCCTGCGAGGCGCCCGGCGAGGAGCGGCCCGACATCTTCCTCTATGACCCCTTCCACCCGGTGCCGACCGTCGGCGGCCAGCTCTGCTGCTACCCCTCGACGCTCGCACCAGGGGCCTTCGACCAGCGGCCGGTCGAGGCCCGCCACGACGTCCTCGTCTACGTCACGCCGCCGCTGGCGGAGGATACGGAGGTAACCGGCCCGGTGCGCCTCCACCTCTGGGCGGCGACGACCGCGCCCGACACCGACTTCACCGGCAAGCTGGTCGACATTTACCCCGACGGCTACAGCCGCAACTTGACCGACGGCATCATCCGCGCCCGCTACCGCCAGGGGACCGATCAGGCGCGGCCGATCACCCCCGGCGAGCCGACCGAGTACACGATCGACCTCTGGGCGACGAGCAACCTCTTCCGCGCCGGGCACCGCATCGGGCTGGAGGTGAGCAGCAGCAACTTCCCCCGCTTCGACCGCAACCTCAACACCGGCCACGAGCTCGGCGCCAACGCCGAGATGCACCCCGCCATCCAGACCATCTTCCACGACGCCGAGCACCCCTCGCGGCTCGTGCTCCCGATCGTGGCGAGGTAGAGCCGAGCGGGCCGCGCCGAATTGGCGCAGCCCGCTTTCCGCGAAATAACTGCAACGTGTTCGTTTCTTCACTTTTTGGAACGCTCGCGCGTGGCAGAGGTCGGACATGAATCACGAGTGCCCGAATGCCGCTGGGCTATGCTTCAACCTTCGGTTGATGAACCAGCAACAAATCGATTTGAGTACGTCGTCTGCGAACTGCAACCAACCGATCGTATGCACTAAAATCCTCTCGCTTTACATCCAGCTCGAACACCGCTCGGAGTTGGTCAGTTCGTCGGTTCTGTCGGATGGGCTTCGTGTTGCCGAACTTTGGGTCGGTCGAGACTCAACTGAAAGGCTTCTTCTACATCAAGGCGCCAAGCTCAACTGAGTGGCCGAGATGATGGCCACTCCGAGGTTTCCAGAACCTATTGTGCCTGATGCCACGTGGGGACGGCGTGGTGAGTCACCAGCAGAATGGCTCGCGCGGTCCACGCTGCCGCGCGCAGTGGCCGCAAGGCAGTTTCTAAACTCGCAATTGGCTGCACTACCCGACGACCTTCAGTCGGTCATATTTGTTGCATTGCGGTCACGCTGGCAGTCGGCCTTTTTCGAGATGATTGTCGCTCGTACTTTGCAATTGCTTGGCGCTTCCATCAGCGCTGAGCCAGAGGGCATCGATGGCAGCCGGATTGACTTCGCTGCTCGCTTTACCGATCTGCCAGTCAACATCGAGGCTGTTTCGCCCATCATTGATGCAGAGGCCGGGGAAGCAGTCAAACTGCATGTTCCTTTGCTCGACATCATTGAGACCCTTGTGCCAGAGGGCTGGGGTGCAATGGTCTTGGAACTTCCGCGCCTTGGTCCGAACGACTCAAAGCGTCAGTTTCGGCAGGAAGTTGCAAACATGATGGCATTGCTCCCCGCAAGGTCCACGCGGTCAGTCGACTTCACCGCCGATCTGCCGAAGGGACGAATTCATCTGTGCCTCTATCCTGGAATAGATGGTGATCAGAGAATCCTAATGGAGCCAGCTATCACGTCATGGAATAACTCGGAGCAGCGCATCCGCAGAGCCGCGCTGCGCAAGAAGCGACAGGCCCGGGCAGCAAACGGCCCTTCGCTGGTTGCAATTAACGCCGGGGGGATTAGCAGCAAGTTCGAGGACTTCGATGTCGCCCTCTTCGGCCGAACGTACGAACAGTTCGACCCACGCCTGGGAGTGATTGGGAAGGGATTTCAACCGGATGGACTTTTCGCTGGTCGGCGCAGCGAACCACCCATACTCGCGGGGGTGTTGGCCTTCGTCAATGTTGGGTTCAGGCAAATTCCTGACCCCGTCCTATATTTGCACCCTCGATTCACCGAGAATCTTCCAGAATCGCTTCTGATGTTAGAGCGACGATACCTCGATCCGGCAGGTGAAGGCATTGGCATGACACCGTCTCAGCACCCCGGCGTGATGACAGGGCTTAGGTTCGTGCCCAATGACATCTGACGAGGGCCAGTTCAAGGGCAAAACCTCGAAGGTGAGCCGAGCCAGACTCCATCACTACGTCCCCCAGTCTTACCTCGCGGGTTTCACATTGAGCGGATCCAAGCACGGGCGCATCTGGGTCTTGGATGCTGACGGCCCAAAGATGTACAAATCGAGCCCTGCGAAGACCGCCGCCCAAGCTCATTTCAACCGCATCGAGGTGCCGGGGCTTGATCCGAATGCCGTCGAGGATCTCTTTGCCAAGGTGGAATCCCGGACGGTGCCGGTGCTGAAGCAGATCGCTGTCCAGCACGTCCTTCCAAATCGCGAAGATCTCCTCGCGCTTTCGGACTTCGTGGCACTGCAACACGCCCGAACTCCGCTTTCGCGCCGCTTTTTTGCTGATACTGTGGTCCGACCATTTCAGATCGTTATGAAGATGTACCTCTCGTCTCCGGAACGGTGGGAGGAAACAAAGGAGATGTTGAAGGCAGGAGAGCTTACGCCCGAATATCCCTTCTATGAAGGAATCAAACTGCTAGTGGAAGACGACCTGCCATACGGCGAATTACGCCGATTTGTCTGGAACAGCGACTTCGTCGAGCGGATGCGGCAACGGCTCATCAGCAACACCCTGCACGCTTACAATGCATTGGACGCTTATGAGTCGATGGCTCCATTTCTTGCCGATCGCACGTAGTCGCTCTTGGTGGGTAACGAGCAATCCGGCGAGTTCGTATGTTCGGATCACCCAGTTTCACTTTCATGGACGGTACCCGTCGAAGAGTGGCGCGGAGCTCCCGGGATAGGGCACCCGCTGTCAGAAATCGTAATGCCTTTGAATCGTGGAACTGCACTGATGGGGCGCTTTGGGGGACAGTCGCTCGTGTATTCGGTTGATCGCAAGATTGTGGCCCTGGTCAACACGCGCACAGTTCGATCGGCGGACCGATACGTCTACTCGCCTCGAGACGACCTTGTCTACTTGCGGCAAGACGGGAACAAGAAATCGATCGAAGGTGCACTTCTTGACCCGATGGCCGAATGAGCCATGGACGAGCGGCACCCCCGCAACCTCAAGATTGAGACGATCATCGACGAGAACAGCGACATGGCAGGAGAATCGTGATCGGCTTCAGAGTTAAGGTCCTCCTGAGCCGCAGCTAGCTCAATGGCAATTCATTGCTGCCGCGCCAAGATAGCACTATGGCAGTGGACACTCGGTTGCGATCATCTTACTTCCGGAATGAACAATGCATCGCCGGGGCAAGGGGCGAGCCGCACGAACGGTACGACCCGCCCAAGCCACGCTATTTCGCTCCCGGCACAAAATCGAGAAACCCGATGATGCGCTGCAGCCGGTCGCCGGCGAGGACGCCGACGTCGAGGCCGCCGGCAAATGGCTCTCCGCCAGCGGGGCCGAGCGCCCAGGTGAAGCGAACGACGTCGTGGTGCGCGTCGATCTCGCTGGTGCGGCGGAAGCGGAAGCCTGGGAACTGGCTTTGCACTCCCGCGATCATGGCGTCGATGCCGTCGTGCCCCTCGCCGGCCATCAGCGGGTCGAGGTAGCGGCCGTCCGGCGTCCAGGTCCGGGCGATCAGCGCCCGGCGCGCGGCCGGGTCGGTCTCGTTCCAGGCGTCGATGTAGCGATCGACGATTGCCGCCACATCAGTTGCGGCTGCGGTTGTCGGCATGAGTCCTCTCCTCCGTTTCATGCGTTCCTCGCCACGAACCGGCGAGTGCGGCGCCCATGGTGACGGCCGATTGACCGACCGTCGATTACCTCCGAGGTCATTGCCCCGCGACCGTCCGCGCTCTATCGTCGAGGCATGATGGCAACCACGATGACGCTGACAACCGAACGCAATCAGCCGGTCGGGGAGCTGCTGCGGGCGTGGCGAGAGCGGCGGCGCCTGAGCCAGATGGCGCTGGCGCTCGACGCCGAGGTCTCCACCCGGCACCTCAGCTTCCTCGAAACGGGGCGGGCGCGGCCGAGCCGGGAGATGCTCCTCCGCCTCGCCGAGCATCTCGCCGTCCCCCTGCGCGAGCGCAACGCGCTCCTCCTCGCGGCCGGCTATGCCCCGGCCTATCCGGAGCGCCCGCTCGACGACCCGGCGCTGGCGGCCGCCCGGGAGGCGGTCGCGCGGGTCCTCGCCGGGCACGAGCCCTACCCCGCCCTCGCCATCGACCGGGAGTGGACGCTGGTCGCCGCCAACCGGGCGGTCGCGCCCCTGCTCGCGGGCGTCGCGCCGTCGCTGCTGCGGCCGCCGGTCAACATCCTCCGCCTTGCTCTCCACCCGAAGGGGCTCGCCTCGCGCACGGTCAACCTCCCGGAGTGGCGGGCGCACCTCCTGAGCCGGCTGGAGCGACAGATCGCGGTGAGCGCCGATTCGGGCCTCGCCCGGCTGCTCGACGAGTTGCGCGCCTACCCCGCTCCCGAAGGGATCGCTGTCAGCGAGGAGGAGCCTTCCGGGATGGCGGGCGTCGCCGTCCCGTTCCAGGTGCGGGCCGAGCGGGGCGTCCTCGGCTTCCTCAGCACGACGATGGTCTTCGGCACGCCGGTCGACGTGACCCTCTCCGAGCTGGCGATCGAGGCGTTTTTCCCCATCGATACGCGGACGGCGGAGGCGATGCGGGATCTTGCCGGCGACGCCGGCTCGTAACGGAGCGAAAGGAGATTGGCATGGCAGCGTTCTTCAGCCCATTCGACGCATCGTGGAGCGATGCCGCGGCGTGGGGCGCGCTCCTCCTCGGCCTCGCCTACGTCTGGCGCGGGCTGCTCGGCGGCAGGCGGCGAGATCGCGGCCTGCTCCCTCGGCCGATCGGCATGCGGGAGCGGATCGAGGGCTTCCGCCTGACGGTCTTCGGCCTCGTCCTCGTCGGCGTCGGCGCCGCGATCCTGACCGATGCCCGCTGGCTGCTGGTCCTCGCCCTCGGCATCGGCTTCGTCGAAATCCAGGAGTCGAGCACGCTCATCGCCTTCTGGCCGGCGGGCCGGACGAGCGCGTCCGCGCCCGTCAGGGCCGATCCACTCGGGAACCGGACGAATGGATAGCGGGCCGACTGGCACCGATGGCCCCCCTCGTGCGTTTCTACCTCCAGATCGGGTGAAACCCCGATCCGTCGGTGCTCGCGGTCGCGGCCGCGCGGCTGGCACGGCCTGACCCCCGATCAGGCGGCGCCAGCGATGGGCGCGATGGGGCATCGGCGGCGGCCGACGGCGTTGACAGCGAGCGGTGCCGCGGCTGGATCGGTCACGGCCGGCGGGCTTCATCCACCGCCAGGGGCTGGTCCGGGTTGCGGACGCTGTCGAGCTCCCGATCGCTCGGGCGGCCCGGGGGATCGGGATAGGAAGGAACGAGGGGGATCTTCCCGAGCCCAGCTTCGAGGGAACCACCTCACCGCAACGGCGATTTGGGAAGCCACCGGCGGCATCGTCAGGGCTTCGGGACTCATGGGTGTCAGGCGTCGGAGACCGCACGGCGCCGCGAAATCAGTGGATAGGAGGAGTGATCGTGCAGACGCGCATTCAGGACAAGTTCTTCGGAGGCGGCGCAAGTGGGCCGGACGACATCGCGTCCGCCGGGAACGGTGGCGTGGCGACCTCGTCGGCGAACGGCGGCGCCGCGTCGATCGGCGATATCAACAGCGGCGGCAACGCTGGCAGCGCCATCGGCATCGGTGACACCTATGGTGGCGGCGTGGCGGCCAGCGGCGGCTCGATGACCAACACGACCGACCTCGGCCTCTCGGTCAACGGCGGCACCGCCATCTCCGACGCCTCCGGGGGCAGCTACAACCTCGCCTTCGTCAGCTAGCGCGGTTCGGGTGATGGGTGGTGGGTGATGGGCGATGGGGAAGATGCTCGCACGGGCGTGCATTCCCGGAGCCCTCGCCCCACACCCCCATCACCCACCACCTATCCCCCCTGCGTGATCTTCGACCTCGACGGCACCTTCGCGCTCCTCGGCGAGCGCAACCCCTACGACGCCAGCCGGGCTGAGGCCGACAAGCTCAACGCCGCCGTCCACTTCGTCTACGAGGCGATCCGGCGCGGCTTCCCTGACACGGCGATCATCCTCGTCTCCGGCCGCGACGACCGCTGGCGCCCCGAGACCGAGCGCTGGCTCGCGCGGCACGGCATCGCCTACGACATCCTCTTCATGCGCCGCCGGGGCGACCGCCGTAAGGATGTCGTCGTCAAGCGCGAGATCTATGAAGCACACGTCGCGGGGCGCTATACCGTCCGCGTCGTCTTCGACGATCGCGACCAGGTGGTCCGCCTCTGGCGCGACGACCTCGGCCTCCCCTGCTTCCAGGTCGCCTGGGGCGATTTCTAACGCGACGGCCACCTCCTCTGTTGCCACGGCTCTCCAGGCAGCTTCGGCGCAGGACGACCTGACCGCCCCGAAGATTGGCGGTCGGTTGGCCCGGAATGTGTATGCCTGAGACGAACCGACGCGCGCGAAAGGGGCAGCGATGACAACGCGAACCGACTTTAGCGACGACGAGTGGCGCTTACTGACCAGCATGCCGCAGTTGGCCGCGCTCGGGGCGATGGCCGCCGAGAATGACGGCCCCGTCAGCTCGACCCGTGAGCTCTGGGCGAGCACGAACGAGCTGTTCGAGGCGGCGAAGGACGGCTACCCGGACAACGCACTCGTGCAAGCGATCGCCGCGGCGATCGGCCGCCACGACGACGGCGCCGGGCTGCCGGCCGCGGACTTTGACGCCACCGGGCAGGAGGCGCTGCACATGGCGGTTGTGGAGAAGGCGCTGCAGACGGCGCCCGAGGTAGACCGCATCCTCGACGATCGCGCCATGCCCGAGGAGGCCGCCGGCTACCGGGAGTGGATCATGGGGATCGCCCGCGCCGGCGTCGAGGCGGCGAAGACCGGCTTCCTCGGCCTGAGCGGCGCCCGGGTCACCCAGCGCGAGTCACTCTTCCTCAACCAACTCTCGACGGCCCTCGGGGCGCCCGAAGTGCCGGTGCGCGATTGGGAGCGGTGAACGATCCACAATCGCTTCGTGTCCCGCACGCCGCCCGCAATGACCGTGTCATCCTGCGCGCAGCGAAGGATCTCGGCTCCCGGGAGCGCCGCTTCCGCTGAGCCGAGATGCTTCGTGCCTCGGCATGCCACGACGGTGGTGTGCCGCGCTCAGGCGGCCGCGCCCGCCTCGCCGTGGATGACGCCGCGCAGCAGCCGGCACATCTCGGCGGGGTCGTCGGCCTGCCAGACGTTGCGGCCGTAGACCGCGCCCCGGGCCCCGGCCGCGATCGCGCCGCGCGTCGCCTCGAGCACCGGCTCCGGCGTCGCGGCGCGCACGCCCCCCAGCACCAGCACCGGCACCGGGCAGCCCGCGATGACCTGCCGCATCGTCTCCGGGTCGCCGGTGTAGGTCGTCTTGATCATGTCGGCCCCCAGCTCGGCCGCGACACGGGCCGCGAAGGCGAGCAGCTCCGGGTCGCGCTGATCCTCGATGCGGGCGCCCCAGAGGACCGATTCGACGATGACCGGGACGCCAATGGCCCGCGCCTCGTTGGCCGCAGCGGCGAGATCGCGCACGTTGTCGGCGAAGGCGCTCCCCTTCTCCGTGCCGACGATGAGGAACATGGTGATCGCCTCGGCGCCCATCTCCAGCGCATCGCGCGGCGAGCAGATGACCCGGTAGTGCTCCCCCTGCGCGGGGTCCTGCAGCGGGCCGGGCAGCCCCTTCATCACGTCGTGGTTGAAGATCCAGTCAGCGCGGACGATCGGCGCCGGGGCGCCGCGAAAGCCAAAGAGGGGCGCGGCCAGCTTCATGATGCCCGGGGCCATCAGGATGCCATCGGGCCCGGCCGCCACGATGCGCTCCAGCACGCCGAGCGCATTCTCGGACCCGGCGCGCGGCCCGACGGTGCTGCCGTGATCGAAGGCGGTGATGAAGGTCCGCCCACTCGCCTTGTCGAATAACCGCGCCATGCGCAGGTCCGCGCCACTCACGATCGCTCGCTCCTTCGTTGCGCGCGCCGGAGAGCCGGCGCGCGGTCATGCCGCTGGGAAGTGTAGGCGGCGGGAAATCCCGCCGACTCGTTCGTTCTCCCGGAGCTCAACCCTTACGGCACGGCGGCGATCGCCTCGATCTCGACCAGTTGGCCGGTATAGCCGAGGAGGGCGACGCCGAGGAGCGTGCTCGCCGCCGCGGCGATAGGCGAGGCCTGCACCTCCTCCCAGGCGGCGAGGAGGTCGGCGCGGTCGCTACTGGCGACGTAGACGGTCGTCTTCATCACGTCCTCGGGGGTGGCCCCGGCCGCGGCAAGCTGCCGCAGCAGATTCTTGATCGTCTGCCGCGCCTGCCGCCGCACGTCCCCCGCCCCGTCCAGCCGCCCCTCCGCGTCGAGCGGCACCGCGCCGGCAGTCACCACCAGCCGCGCTCCCGAGGCGATGGCGACATGGGCGTAGCCGGGCGGCGGGGCCAGGTCAGGGACGGTCAACCGCTCGATCATCATGCGTCCTCCTCCGTATTCTTCGCTCAGGAAAACCCTTCGGCCCGGTAAACCCCGCCGGTAGGGGCAATCCTGCATCGCCCGCGTTCGCCATCGGGAATGCCCCATCCTGGCAATGCTGTTACCATCGTCGATGTTCGTTGCGGATCAGCCCGGGCGATGCAGGCATCGCCCCTACCGGCTGAATGCCCCCTGAGGCGTGTTCAAAGGTCCCAAGAAGCTCGCTCCTCACCCCTCGGCGTGGAAGCGGTAGCCGAGGCCGCGCTCGGTGAGGATGCGGCGGGGGTGCTCGGGGTCCACTTCCAGCTTGCGGCGCAGGCGGCGGATGTAGACGCGCAGGTAGTCGACCTCGTCGATGTACTCCCGCCCCCAGACCTTCGCCAGCAACGTCTCGTGCGGCAGCACGCGGCCGGCGTTGCGGACGAGGTGGTAGAGGAGCTTGTACTCGGTCGCGGTCAAGGGCACCCGTTCGCCGCCGCGGCGCACCTCGTGCGCAGTGAAGTCCATCGTCAGGTCGCCGCTGCGAAACGAGGGCGCGCGGCTGACCGGCTGCGGCATGTCGAAGCGGCGCAGGAGCGCCTTCACCCGCGCCAGCAGCTCCAGGTGGTCGAACGGCTTCGTCACGTAGTCGTCGGCGCCGAGCTCCAGCCCCTTCACCTTGTCGAGCACATCGTCGCGCGCCGTCAGCATGATGACCGGGACGTCGGAGAAGGCGCGCACCTGGCGCAGCACCTCGAAGCCATCCATCCCTGGCATGGCGATGTCGAGGAGGACGACGTCAGGCCGCTCCCGCTCGATCAGGTCGAGGCCTTCGGCGCCGTTGTCGGCGCCGATCACGTCGGTCTCGCGCCACTGCAAGGTGAAGCTGACAGTGACCGCCTCGATCACCTCGGCGGCGTCATCGATCACCAGCACCTTCATCGCGCTCCTCCTGCACCCCCGCCCGGGGCAACGTGAACGAGACCGTCGTGCCCGCCTCGACGCTGCTCTTGATCCAGATGCGCCCGCCGTGCGCCTCGACGATCCCCTTGGCGATCGGCAGGCCGAGCCCGGCGCCGATGTTGTGGCTCGTCGAGCTGGTGCGGGCGGTGAAGAACTGGTCGAAGAGGTGCGGCAGCGCCTCCGCCGGGATCCCCGGCCCGCTGTCCCGGATTGTGACCATCACCTCGCGCGCATCCTCGCTGACGGTAATGGCGATGGGCGAGCCAGCGCGCGCGAACTTGATGGCATTGCCAAGGAGGTTGAGTAGCACCCGCTCCAGCCGTCGGTAGTCACCCGGGATCACCGGCGGCGGCCCGGGCACGGCGATCTCGATCGCCTGCCCATTCTCGTCGCTGAGGGGGCGCATCAGGGAGACCGCCCCCGCGACCAACTCGCCCAGATCGACGCTGCGGACCTGCAGATCGAAGCGGTCGGCCCGCATGCGCGCCAGATCGAGGAGATCGGTGACGAGCAGGTGCATGCGGTCAGTGCTCTGCTTGATGTTGCGCAGCAGCCGCTGCTGCATCTCCGCGTCCGGCTCGGTGTCGAGCAGGAGCCCGATCGAGGTGCGGATCAGCGTCAGCGGGGTGCGCAGCTCGTGCGAGATGGTCGCGAGGAGGTCGGTGCGCAGCCGCTCGACCTGCCGCCGCTCCTCTTCGAGCCCTTCGGCGCTCGCCGCCCACGCGCCGATCTGCGCCAGCGCCGCCGCCCGGCCCCGCTCTGTCAGGCGCGGAGCCGCCGGGTCATCCCCCGGATGGAGGAGCCCGCGCCGAGCCAGGCTTGCGATGGCGCGGCGCGCGGCAGCGTCATCGGGCGAATCCGCGTCGATCAGGCGCGCGAGGTCAGCCATCGTGGCCCCGGCGGCGATGGCACAGAGGAGGGAGGCATCCGATGGTTGCTCGTCAGGCGGCTCTGCTTGACTCATGACGCAACCTGGCGCCTCCCGCATGCGCTAGCGGCTGTCCCGTCCGCAATGCCGG
>JADYYO010000186.1 GCA_020853615.1 Thermomicrobiales bacterium | reverse complement strand
GGTGACGCGGTCGATCTCGGGATCGCCCTGGTGCCGGAAGATCGCAAGCTGCAGGCGCTGATCCTGGGCATGGGCGTGCGGGAGAATCTCACATTGCCGGTGCTCGACCGGCTCGGCTCCCCATTCATTCCATCGCGTTCACGCGAGAAGGCGCTGGTCGGCGACTTCATCAAGAGCCTGCGCATTCGCACGCCGCACATGGAGCAGCGGGTGTCAGCCCTCTCCGGAGGCAACCAGCAGAAGGTCGTTCTCGCCCGCTGGCTGGCCACGCACCCGAAAGTGCTGATCCTCGACGAGCCAACGCGCGGCATCGACGTCGGCGCGAAGGCCGAGGTGCATGCGCTCATCGCCCGGCTGGCCGAGGAAGGGGTTGCTATCCTGATGATCTCCTCGGAACTTCCGGAGATCCTGGGCATGAGCCATCGCATCCTCGTGATGCGGAGCGGCCGCATCGTGGCCGACATCCCGCGGGCCGATGCCACCGAAGAAACGATCCTGGCGGCGGCTACGGGCCAGACGCTGGCGTCATCGGCGTTGCCTGCCTGAGTTCTATAGCGGCGTGCGCAGATCGTACCATGTTGGGAAACGAAGCATCGCGACGCCGGGGATGCGATGGTCCGGGCAGCCGAGATCCTTCGCTCCGCTCAGGATGACGCCACGTCCGTATGGTGCTGTAAGGTGAGGCGCTGCACCTGGCAGGCCACGGTCCTGATGCCGAGGCTCAAGGTGAGAGGCGCTCGATCGACCAACCGTCGTCGGTTCGCACATAGCGCAGCCGGTCGTGCAGCCGGCTGGGGCGGCCCTGCCAGAACTCGAGCCATGCCGGGGTCACCCGGTAGCCGCCCCAGTAGTTGGGCAGCGGCACTGGCCCCTCGCCATACAATTGAGAGAGGCGCCCGAACTCCGCCTCGAGCTGCTCGCGGCCAGAGATGACCTCGCTCTGATGCGAGAGATTGGCGCCGATGCGGCTGCCGATCGGGCGGGTGTCGAAATAGGCCCGTGACTCTTCCCGGCTGACCGGGGCGGCCATTCCAGAAATCCGCACCTGCCGCTCGAGCTGGGGCCAGTAGAAGGTGAGCGCGGCGCGGGGGTTCTCGGCCAGATCGCGTCCTTTCGGGCTCTCGTAGTTCGAGTAGAAGACGAAGCCCCGCTCGTCGAACCCCTTGAGCAGCACGACGCGGGCCGCCGGCACGCCGTCCCGCGATGCCGTGGCGAGGATCATCGCGTTCGGCTCCGGCACGCCTCCCGTCTGCGCCTCGGCCAGCCACCGGGCGAACTGTTGAATCGGATCGGGATCGAGATCCGCCTCGAGCAGCCCGGCCTGCCGGTAGTCCTGACGCATCTCGGCCGTCCGCAGCACCACCACCCGCTCGCCCATGCCTACCCCTTCGATGCGACGCGCATGCTGGTTCGAGTCTAGCACCAGGGCAGGGCAAGGCCGCGGGGGATCGCGACGATGTGCGATGGCGGTTATCATCGCACGCATGCCAACCGATGGTGCACAACCAACACCGATCGAGGCGCTCCTCGTCGCCAATCGGGGCGAGATCGCGGTGCGCGTCATCCGGGCCGCGCGCGAGCTGGGCCTCCGCACGATTGCCATATATGGCGAGGGTGAGGAGGATGCCCTCCACGTCCGGCTCGCCGACGACGCTTGGCGCATCCCGTCAGAACAGCCCATTCCCTACCTCGACATTCCGGCGATCATCGAGGTCGCGCGGCAGTCGGGAGCCGACGCGGTGCACCCCGGCTACGGCTTCCTCGCCGAGAACGCCGGCTTCGCCCGCGCCTGTGCCGAGGCGGGGCTGACTTTCGTCGGCCCCTCGCCGGAGGCGATCGCGGCGATGGGGGACAAGATCGAAGCGCGCCGCATCGCGGCTGCGGCCGGCGTGCCGCTCGTCCCCGGCTCGGGGGGGCCGGTCGCCTCCCCGGCCGAGGCGCTTGCCTGGGGCGAGGAGCATGGCTACCCGGTCGCGGTCAAGGCGTCGGGCGGCGGCGGCGGGCGGGGCTTCCGGGTCGCGCGCGGGCCGGAGGAGATGGAGGCGGCTTTCCTCGGCGCGTCAGGTGAGGCAGCCCGCTCCTTCGCCAACCCGGAGGTCTATCTCGAGCGCTACCTCGACGAGCCGCGCCACGTCGAGATCCAGATCATGGCCGACGCGCACGGCAACGTGGTCGCCGTCGGCGACCGAGACTGCTCGATCCAGCGCCGGCACCAGAAGCTGATCGAGGAGGCGCCCGCGCCGGAGATTCCGGAGGCGACACGGCAGGCGATGGCCGCATCCGCCATCGCCCTCGCCCGTGCCGTCGACTATCGTGGCGCGGGGACGCTCGAATTCCTTCTCGACGCCGGTGGCGACTTCGCCTTCCTGGAGATGAACACCCGCATCCAGGTCGAGCACCCGGTGACGGAGATGACGACCGGCATCGACCTCGTGCGCGAGCAACTCCTGGTCGCTTCAGGGGAGCCGCTCTCCTTCTCTGCCGCCGACGTGACCGCGCGCGGCCATGCCATCGAGTGCCGCATCAATGCCGAGGATCCGGGGCGGGCATTCGCGCCGATGCCGGGCCAGATCACCCACTTCCGGCCACCAGCGGGCATGGGCGTCCGCGTCGACAGCGCGGCGGTGAGCGGCGGCGAGATTCCCCCGGCCTACGACTCGCTGATCGCCAAGGTCATCGCCTGGGGGCGGGACCGCGCCGAGGCGACCGCGCGCATGCGCCGCGCTCTCGCCGAACTTGAGGTCGAGGGGGTGCCGACGACCAGGGATTTTCATCTGCGCGTGCTCGAGCACCCGGCCTGGAGCGAAGGGCGCGTCAGCACCACCTTCCTCGACGCGCATCCGGAGCTTGTTCCGCCGCCGTTGGATGTCACACCCACGCCGGCAGCGGCCACGGGCAAACCGGCGGCGATCGTCGCCGAGGTTGATGGGCATCGTTTCAACGTCCGTCTCTTCGGCAATATCGCCGCGACGGGCGCGCCGGCCGGCCGCCCCGCCGCGCCATCGCGGACGGCGACCAGCGGCGGCGCGGCCAACGGGACGACGCTGACGAGCCCGATCCAGGGGACGGTCGTGCGCGTCGTCGCGTCCCCCGGCGAGAGGGTCGAACGCGGCCAGACGATCTGCGTCGTCGAGGCGATGAAGATGGAGAACGACATCGCGGCGCACCGCGACGGCGTGGTGCGCGAGATCGCGGCGACTGTCGGCGCCCCGGTGCGGGTCGGTGACGCGGTTGCCGAGATCGTCGATGCCGATGGTTATACTCGCTGACATGGACGACTCGCTCAGCGACACCGCCGACACCGAAGCCCTCCGCACCGACGATCTGCACGAGGCCGCCCGCGCCCTCATTCCCGGGGCCACCGAGGTCGCGACGATCGAGGGGCACCCGGAGATCGCGCGGATCTCCTCCCCCTCGGGCCTCTGGAAGGTGCGCCGCTGGCCGCCGGAGACCCCGGAGAGCGACGCCGCCTTCAGCCACGAGGTGATGGCGGCGGCCCGAGACTCCGGGATCGCCATCGCGCCAGAGGTTCTGGCGGAGGCGGATGGCACGCCGAGCGCGCCCTTGCGCCAGCACGGCCGGCTCTATGGCGCGCAGCGCTGGCTCCCGGGCGAGCCGCCTCTCCGGGCCGAAATCGCCTGGCCGACCCCGGAGGAGCGTATCGACATCCCCGCCATGCTGCCGGCCGCGCACTTCACCGAGCTCGTCACCGCGATCGCCCGCCTGCACGGGGCGACGGAGCGGCTGGCAAGCCGCCGTGATGCCCCGGCCGCGCCGCTGAGCATGCTCCCGGGGGCGGTGCAGCAGGCACAGGGGCTTCATCTGCGGGTGCTGCGGCCCAAGTCACGACACGTGCCGGCCATCCAGCGCTGGCTGGCAACGGGCGAGCGGCTCCTGGCGACGGCGAGCCCGATCGTCTCTGCCGCCGCCGACCGCTCCCTGCCGGCGAGCGTGCTCCACCTGGGGCTCTGGCCGGCGCACGTCCTGATCGACGACGGCGAGCTTTCCGGATTGCTCGGTTGGGAGCGCGTCGCCGTCGGGTCGCCCCTCCTCGACCTCGCGCAGGCGATCCTGCGGCTGCAGGGGTGGAACGACGACGCGGTCGAGACGGCGGTCGGCGCCTACAGCGCGTCCCGCGACCTGGCGCCGGATGCGCGGCGCATCCTGCCGGCTGTCGCCGCCCTCGACGCGGTGGCGACGACCGGGCGGCTGCTGCAGGAGATCTATGGCGGCCGCACCGACGTGCACCCGCCGACGCCGCTGCGCAGCGGCATCGAACTGATGCTCGATTCGATGGCGGCGCTCGACCGGAATCTCAATGCGCCCTCCAGACGGAAACGGACATGGGTTCGCCGCGAGGGCCAGCCGCCGCACCGACCCAAGGGAGGCCCGCCCCGTGAGCGACGCCACTAACCAGAATGCACTGCTCGACGAGCGATGCGTCGCCTGCCGCCGCGGCGCGCCGCGGGTCACGGATGAGGAGGCCGCCGAGTTGCAGCCGCTGATCCCTGATTGGGAGCGGCAGATGCACGACGGCGTGCCGCGGCTGGTGCGCGCCTTCCGCCTGCCGACCTTCCGCGACGCCCTCGCCTTCACTCAACAGGTCGGCGAGCTGGCCGAGGCGGAGGGGCACCACCCGGCGATCCTGACCGAGTGGGGGAAGGTGACCATCTCCTGGTGGACGCACAAGATCCGCGGGCTGCACCGCAACGACTACATCATGGCCGCAAAGACCGATGCCCTGGCGCGAGACGCCGGGGTGCTGCCGGGGGGACAGTGAGGAAATCATCGCCGCGTCGCCTGGCGAGAGCCTTCACCCCCAGCCCCTCTCCCACCGCTGTGGAAGAGGGGAGCATGTCGCGAGATGGCATAGCACTCCCGCGGCTTCGTGGAGATGAAGCGCGGCGGACGCGCGTTGGCTTCCCAAGAGGACATGCCCCGGCTGTCTCGAACGTTCGACGTCAACTCTCCCCTCGCCCTGCGCACAGGGCGAGGGGTTGGGGGTGAGGGTGGCTGGCGTCAGCGGCACCGTTGATATCCCTACTCCCCCGTCTGGCCCAGCATCTCCAGCGCCGCGCCAACCGCATCATCGGCGGTCTCCGCGAAGCGGACCTCGCCGCCGAGGTCGGCAATCCGCGCGCGCCCGTCCTCGTTGCCAAGGAGTTCGCCCCAGCCGCCGAGCAGCACCACCGGGCGGCCGAGGCGCAGAGCCAGGGCGATCTCGGAGAGGGTGCCCCAGCCGCCGCCAACGGCGATGATGGCCTGCCCGGTGGCAACGACGAGGGCGTTGCGCGCCTGCCCGATGCCGGTGCAGATGACGTGGTCGATCCAGGGGTTGGCGGCGCGGTCATCGTAGCCGGGGATGATCCCGATCGTGGACCCGCCCGCTGACTTCGCTCCACGGCTGGCGGCGGCCATCGCCCCGCCGAGCCCGCCACAGACGAGGGTGCATCCCTGCTCCGCGAGCGTCTTCCCGACCGCGCCGGCCAGCAGCAACTCCTCATCCGTCGCCGTTCCCGGCGCGCAGACGGCGACGCGGACGGCCCGCGACACGGGGGCCGTCATGACGCTCCCTCGCCGCCGAGGGGGTAGACGGCGATCGGCTCGTGGCGCGCGCCCTCCCGCCCCAGATGGCTGCGCATCAGAACGACCTCGCGCACCGGGACCGGCAGCGACTCCGGGCCGATGGCGGCGCCCGTCGTCGCGTCGACGAAGCGACTTTTCACCGCATCAGGCAGGTCGCGCAGGCGCACTCGCTCGCCGTCATCGTTGCGGACGCGCCCCAGGGTGATATGCGGATGGTACGGCTCGCTCGTATCGACGAAGCCGAGGGTGCGCAAGGTTTCGCCGAGGTCGCGCTGCAGCGTCTCGAGCCGATGGACCTGCCCGTGCAGCCCGAGCCAGAGGACGCGCGGGCGGCGAAAATTCGGGAAGACGCCCAACGCTGCCGTGCGCAGCGTGAAGGGCTCGTGCGCCGCGACGACTCCCGGCAGCGCGAGGCGCACCAACTCGGCCCGCTCCCGCTCAACCTCTCCCAGGAAGTGGAGGGTGAGATGCGCGGTCTCCGGCCGCACCCAGCGCACCGGCCACCCCTCCGCCTGCAGCGACGCGATCTCCTGCCCAATGAGCGCCTTGACATCCTCCGGCAGGGGCACGGCGAGAAAGAGGCGCCAGAGGGCCTCCGGCGCATCCGGGGCGGGCGGCCTCGTTTTCGGCGAGCGGGAGGCGCGGCGTGCCATGACAGTAGTATATGGGGCGGCGCGCAAGGCGCTGCGTTGCACGAACGATCATCAGGGTGAGGAACGAGGATGACGACGGCGTTTCTGGGGCCGCGAGGCACCTTCAGCGAGGAAGCGGCGCTCCTGCGCACCGACGACGAGGGGCTCGTCCCCTTCGCGTCGTTTCCCGCGCTCGTCTCCGCTGTCGAAACGGGCCTCGCCGACGAGGCAGTCCTCCCGATCGAGAACTCGCTCGAGGGCCCGGTCAGCACGACGCTCGATCTCCTGATCCACGAGACCGCCCTTCGCATCCGGGGCGAGCTCGTCGTCCCCGTCCGCCACTTCCTGATTACGCGGCCCGGTGTGAAGCTGGAGGAGATCCGCGTCGTCACCTCGCACCCGCAGCCGTTTGGGCAGTGCCGCCGCTTCCTCGACCGCTGCCTCCCCGGCGTCGAGCAGGTCGCCGCTCTCTCGACCTCCGGCGCCGTGCGCGAGGTGGCCGAGGGGACGGAGAACGACCGGGCCGCGATCGGCACCCGGCGGGCCGCAGAGCTCTACGGAGGCGTCATCCTCGCGCGCGACATCCAGGACGCGCGGCAGAATGTCACCCGCTTCGTCGTCCTCGCCCCCGAAGACGCGCCACCAACCGGCGACGACAAGACGTCGCTCGCCTTCCGCATCCGGGAGAACGTGCCCGGGGCGCTACACGCCATCCTCTCCGAGTTCGCCGCCGAGAACATTCAACTGACGAAGATCGAGAGCCGGCCGACGAAGGGGCGGCTGGGCGACTACGTCTTCCTCATCGACCTGGAGGGGCATCGCGAGGACGAGCGGATCGCCCGTGTCCTCGACCGTGTCACCGCCGCCAGCTCGATGGTCAAGATCTTCGGGTCGTACCCGCGCTTTCCGCTGGAGTCGCTGCGGGAGTCGCTGGAGACGCCGCAACCGCTCGACTGATGCCACGAAAATCCGCACCGGAGGGATGACCGCGCCGTGCGCCTGCTGATCGACGACACCTTCGTCACGGGAACCTACACCACACCGGTCGTCTCGGGATGGGTTACACCGCCCGCCGCATTGACGGTCGAGCGAGTGGCGGGGTTGACCGCCTCGGCCATCGGGGCGGAGGACGCGGCGCTCGCGCCCTCGGCCGCGCTTCTGCTCCTGCAGCAGTCGCACACTGTCGTTCCCAGCATCGCGGTCGTGAGCGACGACACCGGTGCGGTCGCCATGCGCACGCCGGTCCGCCCGGACGAAATCGACGCGACCCCGGTTCGGCTGCTCGATGCCGGAGAGACCGCCGAGTTTCTGGCGCGGGCGACGCTGCAGCCCTTCTACGGCATCACGCCCACGGGCTGGATCCGGGACGACGATGCGCTCGAGGCCGCGTGGGCCGAGGTGGTGATCGTCGAAGGCGCCGAGGCGCTACGCGAGCCGGAAGGGGGATTCAGCGAGGATCTGGTCCGCGCCTGGTTCATCCTCACCTCCGGCCCGTTCGTCAACCACCTCCTGCTAGCGCCCCGCGACATGCCCCCGGACGAGCTGCAGATGCTTCTGGGCTTCCTCGATGCGGTGAAAGCCGAGGGGCTGGCGCGCCGCCGCGAATGGCGGCCCGAGCTGGCCGAGCGCGAGGGGATCTCCCGGGAGCGGTCGAACGCCTTCTGGGCGCGGCAGCGGTTGGCGCTGGAGGCGGCGGACCGGCCGGCATTACTCGATCTCCTGCGGCAGGGGAGCCGGGGCACGTCCAATCCGCCCCCATCGGACGTATCGTTCGTTAACGGGCAGTGACGGAGGGGCTCCGTATCGTGCTCCTCCCGTGGCTCGGCAGCGCGAGCGCAGCGAGGAGGAGCGGATGGTCCGGGAACTGACCCAGTTCGAAAACTACCTCGTCCACGAGTTCGTCGATGATTATGTCGATGGCATCATGTCCCGCCGCGACATGGTGCGGCGCGTGCTGCACATCACCGGCAGCGCCGCGGCGACGGCGAGCATCCTGACCCAACTCGGCGTGAAGCCGGCCTCGGCGCAGGACGGGACGCCCCCGCCCGTGGCGACGCCGGCCGGGCCGCGCAGCCCCGAAAGCATCGCGGCAGACGACCCGCGTATCGCCGCCGAAGACATCACCTTTCCCGGCCTCGACGGGGCGACGATCACGGCATATCAGGCGATGCCCTCGTCCGGCTCCGGCCCCTTCCCGGTCGTTCTCATCTGCCACGAGAACCGGGGGTTGACCGATCATATTCGCGATGTCGCGCGGCGTTGGGCGGTCCAGGGCTACCTCGCGGCAGCGGTCGACCTCCTCAGCCGGGAGGGAGGTACCGCCGGCATCGCCGACCCAGCGGAGATCCCGGCGCTCCTCACCCAGCAGGCCGACGCGCAGCGCCACGTTGACGACTTCAAGGCGGCGGCCGCCTACTACCAGTCGCAGGAGTCAGCCGACGCCAGCCGCCTCGGGATGACCGGCTTCTGCTTCGGCGGGGGGATCACCTGGCGCTGCGCAACGCAGATGCCGGAGTTGAAGGCGGCCGCGCCCTACTACGGCCCGCCGCCGCCGCTCGACGCGGTGCCGAACATCCGGGCGGCGGTCCTCGGCATCTACTCCTCCGACCCCGACGACTTCGCCAACAAGGGGCGCAACGAGCTGGCCAAGGCGCTCGAGGCGGCCGGCGTCACCTTCGAGATCAAGGTCTATCCCGATACGCAGCACGCCTTCAACAACGATACCGGCCCGCGCTACAACGAAGAGCAGGCGCTGGCCGCATGGCACGACACGCTCGACTGGTTTGCGACGTACGTGAAGAACGCCTCGGGCGCGACCCCGAGCGCCGGGACGCCCGTCGGGTGAGGGGTGTTGGGTGCTGGGTGATGGGGCCGTAGGGACGACGCCTGCGTCGCCCGGGTCGATCCGCCGCGAGCGCTGATGATAGCCACGGCGTTGCCAGGCATGAACCCCCGGTAGGGAACCCGGGCGATGCAGGCGTCGCCCCTACAGCCGAACCCCATCACCCAGCACCCCATCACCCGGCCGCCATCCGGTTGCTCAACTTGCCGAGCCCCTCGACCTCGACCTCGACCAGGTCGCCCGGGACCATCCAGTTCTTCTCGGGGAGGCCCATGATCACGCCCGCCGGCGTGCCGGTGATGATCACGTCGCCCGGCTCCAGCGTGAAGTGCTTGCTGGCGTAGGCGATGATCTCGGCGACGGGGAAGATCATGTCGGCGGTGTTCGAGTCCTGGCGCAGTGTGCCGTTGTGCCAGGTCCGCAACTGCAGCGCCTGCGGATTCGACACCGCGTCGGCGGTGACGAGGTAGGGGCCGATCGGCATGAACTTGTCCATCGTCTTGCCGAGGAGCCACTGGCTGGTGCGCATCTGCAGATCGCGGGCGCTAACGTCGTTGGCCGTCGTGTAGCCGAAGACCGTGCCGAGCGCGTCCGCCTCGGAGACGTTCTTCGCCTCCTTGCCCATCACGACGCCCAGCTCGACCTCGTAGTCGTACTCCTTCGCCACGTCGCTCAAGGGCACTTCTTCGCCGTGCGCGGCGACCGCGTTGGCGAACTTGGAAAAGAGGACCGGCGTCGTCGGGATCGCCGCGCCCGACTCCTCGGCGTGCTTGCGGTAGTTGAGCCCGACGCAGAGGATCTTGCCCGGGTGCGGCACCGACGGACCGAGCGTCAGCGACTGCTCGTCACGCAGCCATGCTCCCTCGGCGTTGGCCGCGCGCGCGACGAGCCCCTCCAGCGCCTTCACGGCGGCCCCGTCACCGGCGATCGCCTCGTCCATCGTCGCCGGGACCGGCTCCCCGCCGAGCGCCTCGCTCGCCGCCGCGACATCGATCACCCCGCGATCGGTGCGCACGCCGAGCCGCAGGCTCCCGCCTTCCTGAAACGTGAGCAGAAACATCCGCTCTCCTCTCTCCCTGCTTCCGGCGCATCCGCGCCAGCGAATTCAGACTCCAATCGATGCGCCTGCCTCAGACGCTGACCCCGGCCGGCTCCGCGACCTTCGGCAGCGCCCCGTGCCGCTCCGCGAAGTGGATGATGCGGCGGCATCCCTCGGCCAGATCGTCGTCGGCGGTCGCCAGCGAGATGCGCACCATCCCCTCGGCCTCGTCGCCAAAGGTCGAACCCGGCGCGGCAGCCACCCGCTCCTCCTCCAGCAGCATGCGCGAGAGGTCGCGGCTGGGGATCCCGGCCGGGCGCAGGTCGACCATCGCGTAGAAGGCCCCCTCGGGGATCGCGGGCAGCAGTCCAGCCGGACCGAGAATCTCTCGCACCAGATCGCGCCGCCGTTGGTAAGCGAGCCGCATCTCCTCGACCGCGTCCTGCGGGCCGCGCACCGCCGCCTCGGCCGCCGCCTGCGAGACGGCGGAGGGGCAGGAGACGATCGCCTCCTGAATCTTGCCGCAGAGCGCGACCAGTTCGGGGTTGGTGATCGCCCAGCCGATCCGCCAGCCGGTCATGGCGTAGCTCTTGGAGACGCCGGAGACGGTGATGACGCGGTCAGGATCGAACCGCGCCGCCGGAACGTGACTTCCCTCGTAGACGAGATCTTCGTACACCTCGTCCGAGATCAGCCAGAGATCGTGCTTGCGAGCCAGATCGACCAGCGCCTGCACCGTTTCGCTTGAGAAGACCGCCCCGGTTGGGTTCGACGGGTTGTTGATGACGATCGCCTTCGTGCGCGGGGTGATGCGCGACGCCATCGCCGCGATGTCGGGCCGGTAGCCCTCTTCCGCGCGGAGCGGGTAGCGGACCGGCACGGCGCGCGCCAGCTCGATCATGGAGACGTAGTTCGGCCACCCCGGGTCGGGGATGAGGATCTCGTCCCCCTCCTCGGCGATCGCCGCGACGATCGCCGCCAGGGCGTTGACCGCGCCCGCGGTCACCAGCACCTCGGCGGGCATCACCTGCCGGCCGAACTTCTTCGAGTAGCGCTCGGCGACCGCCGACCGGATCCCCGGCAGCCCCGCGTTCGGAGTGTACTTCGTCGTCCCCGCGCGGGCCGCCTCGGCCGCGGCCTCGATGATATGCCCGGGCGTGTTGAAGCTCGGCTCGCCGACGGCGAGCATGATGACCTCGTCCATCTGGCGGGCGAGATCCATCACCTCGCGAATGCCCGAGCGCGGCAGCGACTGCGCGAGCTCCGAAAGCGGTTTCATGTCTGCCCCCTGGAAACGTGACGTAGCGGGACCTCCGCACTCTGCCCGCTATAGTAGCGCGGGTCGCGGGAGGGATGGCCCGGCGCCCGGATGCGGGCAATCCGGGCGGTTGGCGCGCCACTCGGGGGAAGGGGGATCGGCGGTGCGGATTCGTGAGATTCGGGCGGTCGGCCTGACGGGCGCCACGCCGGAGGGAGGCTGGAGCACTGAGCTGCGCCCGGAAGACAGCGTCCACACGCTGGTCATCGTCGACACGGACGAGGGGGTGCGCGGCGTCGGCAGCGTCTTCACGAACGCGGGGCTGGTGCGGGCCGCGCTGGCGATCATGGAGCCCCTGTTTCGCGACGAGAACGCGCTGGAGCCGGAGCGCGTCAGCGAGAAGCTCCACCAGCACACCTTCTGGCTCGGGCGCGGCGGGAGCCTCACCCACGCCATCAGCGGCATCGACATCGCCCTCTGGGACATCCTCGGCCAGGCGACGGGGCAACCGGTCGGCCGCCTCCTCGGGGGCCGCTATCGCGATCACGTGCAGCCGTACGCCTCGCTCCTCATGGACCAGCCCGAGCCGCTCGCCGACCATCTGCGCCAGATCGCCGCGCGCGGGTTTCGTGCCTTCAAGATCGGCTGGGGGCCGTTCGGCCGGGTCAGTCACGACCTCGACGAGCGGATCGTCCGCGCCGCGCGCGAGGCGGTCGGCCCCGACGCCCGGCTCATGGTCGATGCCGGCGGCAGCGACGCCTTCTGGGCGAACGGGCTGAAATGGGCGCTGCGCACCGCCGAGATGCTGGCCGCCTACGACGTCGCCTGGTTCGAGGAGCCGCTCTCGCCCGACGCCCTGGCCGACTACGTCACGCTGCGGCAGCGGGCATCCGTGCCGATCTCCGGCGGCGAGGTCCTGACGCGCCGGCAGGCGTTCGCCCCCTGGCTGCAGGCAGGCGCCTTCGATATCGTGCAGCCGGATGTGACCAAGGTCGGCGGCATCTCCGAGGAGCGGCGTATCGGCTGGATGGCGCAGGAGCAGGAGATCCGCTTCATTCCGCACGGCTGGAACACGGCGATTGGCCTCGCCGCCGACCTGCACCTCGCCTCGGCGTTCCCCGGCACCGATCTGGTCGAGTACATCGACGGCTCGCCCTACGTCGACGAGATCGTCGCCGACCCGTGGCGCCTCGACGCGAACGGGTTGCTCACCATTCCGGAGCGGCCGGGCCTCGGCGTGCAGCTCGACCTGGATGCCGTGGCGAAGTACGGGGACGCGCCGCTCGGATGAGGCGACGCGATCGGTATCGGCGAGCCGCATTCGCGCTCCCGTTCGTCTGAGGTACAGGACCATCACGAGGAGCCGGCACACTGGCAAAGGGGAAACGAATGCAAACGGTGGACGATCGCGGGAGAGTCATGGCCCGGCTGCCGCGGCCATATATTGGCTGGGGCATCGCCGTCATGGCGGCGCTCATTCTCACGCAACTGTCGTTCGCGAGCACCTTGGCCATGATGCCAGCGCGGGACGCGCTCGCCACGCCGCGCGATGGATCATCGCTCTGCGATTGCCTCGTCGGCTCGTGGGTTCATTCGTGGGAAGAGGACACCGACGAGGTCACGGTCTACCGCCCGACCGGCTACCCCTTTTCACCCGGGCGCGGCCGCGAGGGCTACGAGTTCCTCTCCGGCGGCTCCCTGATCTATCATGGCATCGGCCCGGCCGACGCCTCGACCAGCGAGCCTGGGCGCTGGGAGGAGGTTGCGCCGTATCAGGTCGCGATCACCATCGAGCAGCCGGACGGCTCCGGCGTTTCGCGGGAGCTTGGCATCGTCTCTTGCGATGCGGAACGGCTCGAGGTGCGGAACGGCTCGAGGTGACGACGTAGAGATCACGAGGATCGCCCGGCGCGGCTAGCGCCGCCAGGCCGGCTCCGTCCCCTTCTCGTAGTCGTCGTAGGCCTTCACCAGGCCGTTCAGGACTTCCCGCGTCGTCTCGAAGAGCGCCTTGGCCCGCGGGTCGTCGATCTTCGTGACGTCCTCGCGGGCATGGTCGGCAGTCTCTTTCAGCATCGCCTTGATATTTGCGGTGTGGTGCCGGGGATCGCTCTCTGGAAACTGCTGCATGATGTGATCTCGCTCCGCGTGGCGGCCGTGCTTATGGTGGCTGCCCTACCCATCCAATTAGGTGCACAATGCGGGCCATTGGCTTGCCGGATGATGTCCAGGCAACCATCGAACGAGCCAATGCCGGTTACCGAGTATCCAGGGAGGTTCAGGCAATGTCGCCGGGGAGCGCGCCGCTCGATCGAGATCGAACTCGGCACGACGACGGTCGCCCTCTGGCTAGCAACGGTGAGTCCGCCGCCGAAGCGCCACCGGAGCCGGCAGAGCCGGGACCGGGATCGCTGGCCGAGGTGGCTGCCGTCGCCCTGAAGCTCGGCTTCACCGCCTTTGGCGGTCCGGCGGCGCACATCGCCATGCTGCGCGAGGAGGCGGTCGTCCGCCGCCATTGGTTGAGCGACCAGTACTTCCTCGATCTGATCGGGGCGACAAACCTGATCCCCGGCCCGAACTCGACCGAGATGGTCATCCATATCGGCTACCTGCGGGCGGGCTGGCGCGGGCTGCTCGTCGCCGGCAGCCTCTTCATCCTGCCGGCGGCGGCGATGGTGCTAGCGATGGCGTGGGCCTACGTCGAATATGGCGCGACCCCGACCGGCGAATCACTCCTCTACGGAATCAAGCCGGTGGTGATCGCCGTCATCGCGCAGGCGCTTTGGGGCCTCGTCCGCACCGCGCTGAAAGGGACGCTGCTGGCGGCGGTCGCTGCCGCCGCCGCGGCGCTCTACCTTCTCGGCTTCAACGAACTGGCGATCCTCTTTGGCAGCGCGCTCCTCGTCCTCGTCGTACGGCTGGTGCCCGCGCTCCTTTTGGGGCGGGCCTCCCTGATAGCGGCCTTGCCGCTGGCCGGCCTCCCCGCCCTCCCGGCGATCGCGGCGGCGGCCGTTCCGGTGAGCCTGACGACCCTCTTCCTTACCTTCCTGAAGATCGGCGCGGTCCTCTACGGGAGCGGCTACGTCCTCCTCGCGTTCCTGCGCGGCGACTTCGTGGAGCGCCTCGGCTGGCTGACCGACCAGCAGTTGCTCGATGCCGTGGCCGTCGGCCAGTTCACCCCCGGCCCGGTCTTCACGACCGCGACCTTCGTCGGCTACGTTGTCGCCGGGCTGCCCGGGGCGATCCTCGCCACCCTCGGCATCTTCCTCCCCTCGTTCCTCTTCGTCGCCCTGCTGCGCCCGATGGTGCCGTATCTGCGCCGTCGCCTGGCAACCGCGGCGCTGCTCGATGGCGTCAACGTCGCGGCGTTGGGGTTGATGGCGGGCGTCCTCTGGCAGCTGGGGCGAGACGCGATCGTCGACCCATTGACCATCGCGCTGGCCCTGGGCGCCGCGCTGCTGCTGATCCGCTTCCGCGTCAACTCGGCCTGGCTCGTGCTCGCCGGGGGCATCATCGGCATCGCCGCCAGATATTTGCGCTAGTGGGGACCATTCACGCACGTAGGGGACTGTCAAGCTCGACTGGATTACACCACCGAACGACATACTGGGAGCTCTGAGTCGGCACGAGGAAAAAGCGTCGGGAGGACGGACAAGAGTCCACCCAGATGGGCGGTACTCGGGGAAGTTGTCGGGTAAAGAAAACCCCCAAGATCCTCGCGAGAGTGCGAGAAACTTGGGGGTTGACGTGAAAAGTCTACCCCTGAATCCGGGCAATCACTGCCGCCGCGCCGTGCCCACCCTCACCCCCAACCCCTCTCCCTGTGCGCAGGGAGAGGGGAGTGTTGATGCCGTGACGACGTGACAGAATCGTAGTATTTACGAGAGATACAGGCAAAGGCTTTATATCTATCAAGATATATTGCGAAAAGCCTCCCCGCTCCCACCGGAGTGGGTCGGGCACCCCTTGGGTGGCGGTTGGGGGTAAGGGCAGGCCGGGGCAACGCGGCGCTGATTACCCGGATTCCGTATACAACAACTGCCACACGGAATCACCGGGGCTTCCACCGTCACTGTGGAACCGGCATGAATCGAGTTTCCGACACGCAACACGCCCGAGATTGTCACCAGTTCGTGTAGCTCCCGTCGCGGCGGCGCCAGCGCGGGGCCTCCCACGGCTCGAAGGGATGGTCGGCCGCGGCTCGCGGATCGAACTCGACGCCGAGCCCGGGCGTGGCCGGCAGCGGGAAGCTGTCGCCATCGAGCGCCGGCATGACCGGGAAGAGATCGGGCGGGGAGACCTCGGCGAGGCGGTGCTGGTATTCGAGCTGCGCGAAGTTCGGTAGCGCCGCCGCCAGGTGGATCGTCGCGGCCGTCGTCACCGGCCCGAGGGGGTTGTGCGGCATGACGTCGATGTAGTGCGCCTCGCACCAGCCGGCGATCTTCTTCGCCTCGGTCAGGCCTCCCACATTCGAGACATCGAGACGCGCGTAGTTGAGCAGCCCCTGCTCGATGAAGGGGGCGAACGCCCACTTGCTCGAAAACTCCTCGCCGATGGCGAAGGGGACGCCGGTCATGGCCCGCAACTGCCGGTACGCCTCCGGGCTCTCGGCGCGGATCGGCTCCTCCACGAAGTGGAGGTGGAGCGGGGCTGCCCGCTGGCAGAAGAGGGCCGCCTCCGCGACCGAGAGGCGGTGGTGGAAATCGATCGAGAGCTCGATGCCCGGGCCGAGCGCGTTCCGGATCTCGCCAATCCAATGCAGCGCCGCCTCGATCGCCTCGAACGGCTCGAAGACCTCCCCGCTCTCACCGGTCCAGCCCGTATTGGGCATGCCCGGGACGAAGCGCAGGTAACGCCAGCCGGCCGCCGCCAGCTCCCGGGCGCGCTCGACGCACTCGGGGCCATTGAGCGTGCCGGGGGTGGCAAAGCATTGCACCCGATCGCGCGTGGCGCCGCCGAGGAGCTGGTAGACCGGCACGCCGAGCGCCTTGCCGAGGATATCCCAAAGGGCGATATCGACCGCCGCGATGGTGGCGCCGAGGATCTTGCCGCCCTCGAAGTAGGCGCCCCGGTACATCGTCTGCCAGAGGTGCTCGATCCGGCGCGGATCCTCCCCGAGAAGAAAGCCGCGCAAGTGCGCCAGCATCCCCTGCATCGCCAACTCGCGGCCGGAGATGCCCCCCTCGCCGACCCCGACGATCCCCTCGTTGGTCTCGACGATGACGATGAACTGGTTGCGATGCCCGACCTTCACCGGGTAACCGGTGATCTCCGCGATCCTCACGCTCCTGCCTCCCCACGTTCCCGGCATTCTCCCTGATGATGGGGGAGACGTTGGCAGGATTCATCACGGCGGCGCTCGAACTACCCTCACCCCGGCGCCACCCAGAG
>JADYYO010000185.1 GCA_020853615.1 Thermomicrobiales bacterium | reverse complement strand
GTCGACGAGCGTGCGAAGAACGATCTCCTCGGCAACGCCTACGCCTACCTCTTCCCGATCGACTGGCCGGAGCCGTTCGGGCTGACGATGGTCGAGGCGATGGCGACCGGCACCCCGGTGATCGCCAGCCACAATGGCTCGACGTCAGAGGTCGTCGAGCATGGCGTGACCGGGTTCGTCTGCTCGACGGTGAAGGAGATGATCGAGGCGGTGCCACGGGTCGCCGCGCTCGATCGCGCCGCCTGCCGCCGCCGCGCCGAGCAGCTCTTCTCGCCGGAGGTGGTGGCGACCGGGTACGAGGAGATCTACCGGCAGGCGACCGCGCATGCGGGGCCGGATCGGACCGGGGCGGAGGGCGCCCCGCGGCGGCGCTCGGCCGCCTGACTCATCGGGACAGGAGGGGGCCCGGCGGCATGCTCGACTACGATCTCGTTCTGAAGCACAACGAGCTCTACCTCGTCGGCGAGCATCGTGGCGACCGGCAGGGCGAACGGGCGACCGGCCTCTACGTGCGGGACACGCGCTTCCTCGATTGCTGGCAGCTTCGGCTCAACGACGCGCCGCTCGCGCTGCTGGAGGCGCGCGTGCTCGGGCCGGACCGGGCGGTCGTCGTGGGCGCCAACGAACTGCTCGCGCCGAATACGGCGGGCATCGACGAGCCGGTCCTGCCGCAGACCATCTCAGTCGAGCAGCAGGTGCAGCTCGGCGTCGACCTGCGGGTGCGGATCGCGGTCGGCAACGCCAGCGGTCGGCATCTGCCCCTGACATTGTCGCTGGAGCTGGGCGCCGACTTCCGCGACATGTTCGACATCCGAGGCTTCCCGCATCCGCGGCGAGACGGGAGCTACCTCGAACCGGAGCTGCTCGAGAGGAATCTCCGCTTCGGCTATACCGACCGCTCCGGCGCGACGACGACGCTCCTCGTCGCCTTCAGCCAGCCGCCGGAGCGCGTCGTCGATACCGCCGCCCGCGCCCTGCGCGGCTCGGTGCGCACGCCCCAACTGCCGGGACTGGACATCGCCGTGAAGGCGCCCCGGCCGCCGGAGCCGCCGCACGCCACCGCGCGCTTTCCGATGACCCTGGCGCCGGGGGAGCGCTGGGAACTGCTGGTCACGCTGACGCCGATGCCGGTCGGCGGTCCGCCCCTCTCCGTCACCGACGCCGCGGAGCGGCGCGGGCACGACCTGGAGATCGCCCGCATTTCGACCGACAACCCCGATGCCGACCGCGCGCTCGACCGCGCCGCCGGCGACCTCGCCATGCTCGAGACCTCGTTTCCGGATGGCCGCCTGATCGCCGCCGGCATCCCCTGGTTTGTCGCGCCATTCGGCCGTGACAGCCTGATCGTCTCGCTGCAGACGCTCCACCTGGCGCCGGGGCGCGCCGTGGAGACGCTGCGCCTGCTGGCACGGCTGCAAGGAGCGAGGGTCGATCCTTTCCGGGAGGAGGAGCCGGGGAAGATCCTGCACGAGATGCGCTACGGCGAGCTGGCGCGGCAGGGGGAGATCCCGCACACCCCCTACTACGGCTCGGTCGACGCCACCCCCCTCTTCGTCATGCTCTTCGCCGAGACGGTGCGCTGGACCGGCGATGCCACCTTCTACCGGGAGCTGCTGCCGAACGTCGAACGCGCGCTGGCGTGGATCGAGACGTGGGGCGACCGGGATGGCGACGGGCTCGTCGAGTACGCGACGCGGGTCGCCAACGGCACGCACATCCTGCATCAGGGATGGAAGGACAGCGCCGATTCGCTCAACACCCCGGCAGGCGCGCCGGTCTTCGGCGATATCGCGCTCGTCGAGGTGCAGGGGTATGTCTACGCCGCCTATCGCTGGCTCGCCGAGGTGGCGGCGCTCCATAGCGATGCGGCATGGGCGGGCCGGCTTGCGGAGCGCGCCGAGCGCGTGCGAAGCATCGTCGAGGAGCGCTTCTGGCTGCCAGAGGAGGGATTCTATGCGCAGGCGCTCGACAGCGAGAAACGCCCGGTGGCGGCGATCGCCTCGAACCCGGGGCACCTCCTCTACTGCGGCCTCCCCTCGCCCGAGCGGGCGCGGCAGGTGGCGGAGCGGCTGCGCCAGCCCGACCTCGATTCGGGCTGGGGGGTGCGCACGCTGGCGAGCGGGATGGCGACCTACAACCCGATGAGCTACCACAACGGCTCGGTCTGGCCGCACGACAACAGCCTCATTGCCGCCGGGCTGGGGCGGTATGGGGAGACCGAGGGGTTGCAACGGATCGCCTCGGCGATCGTGACCGTCGCCGAGCGCCTGTCGGATTGCCGGCTGCCGGAGCTCTACTGCGGCTTCCCGCGCGACGAGAGCATCGCGGCGGACGCCCCGATCCGCTACCCGGTCAGTTGCAGCCCACAGGCGTGGGCGGCAGGAGCGCTCCCCCTACTGATCCGCGCCCTGCTCGGGCTCGATGTCGATCCGCAACGCCAGCGCGTCCTCGTTTCGCCGGCGCTGCCAGCGTGGCTCGACCGCGTCGACATCGACGGCCTGCAGGCCTTCGGGCGCGTCTGCGACCTCCACGTCGAGCGGGAAGGGGATGCCTATCGCATCGAGAGCGCGGGGCCGGTCGAGGTGACGGCGGCAGGGCATCGGTTCGGCGCGACCAGGTAAACACGTCGCCCGTCCTCTGGCACGCCCCATGCAGTTCCCGAACGCGCGAGGCCGGTGCAGATGGCAGAGTGGAAGCGGAATTCGCTCGCCACGCCGCTGCCCGCTCGCCAGACGCGCGGAAGCGCGAATCGGAAAGGAGCACGATTCATGGTCGATCAACTGCTGGGCGGACTCTTCGGGACGCAGGACCAGGACGACGAGCCGACTCGGCGCCGCCGGGCGCATGATTTCATCGATCGCCACGAGCGCGGCGCGCACGATCAGATGAGCAACGCCGAAGTGCTGCAAAACTACCGCGCGGCGACCGCCGGCCTTTCGCCCGACGACTACCAGCGGGCCGCGACCGACGCCTTCCGCCAGATGAGCCCGGAACAGCGCCGGGAGCTGCGGCGCGAGATGCGCCAGCGCTCACGCGACCGGTACGGGGCGCAGGACGACACGCCAGAGGAGATGGGCCGGGCGATGCGCCAGGCGCACGAGGAGAATCGGGGCAGCGGCGGGTTGGCCGGGCTCTTCGGCCTCGGCGGTGGCAACGACGCCCGTGCTGGCGAACAGCAGAAGAGCGGCCTGGAAGGGATGCTCGACAATCCGCTAGTCAAGGTCGGCATCGCCGGCATCGCGGCCATGGCGGCCAAGAAGCTAACCGAGCCGAAGGGGTAAGCCTCGTTCGGGAAGCGCCGTCGGCAACGAACTGGGTACGTGTGGCCACGAGGGCTGCGGCCGATGCCGCAGCCCTCGTGGCATCCAAACGACGTCATTCGCCCCGCCCCACGCGTACACTCCACCATGGTTCGGTTCGCGCGGATGATGAAACGGTCGAGGCGGGAGGGGCGCGTGGTCCAACAGGGAGAGGTGCTGACGCGGAAGCGCGGGTTCACCACGCGCGCCGTCCATGCCGGCGAGCGGCCGGAGGGGACGGCCCCGATGCCGACCGTGACGCCGATCCACCCATCCGTCTCCTATCTCGCGGACGACCCGGAGACGCAAGATGCCGTCTTCGGCGGCGAGCATCCTGGTTATGTCTATACCCGCCACGGCAATCCGACCGTCCGGGCGTTGGAAGTGGCGGTCGCGGCGCTGGAGGAGACGGAGGATGCGCTCGCCTTCGGCTCCGGCATGGCGGCGCTGCAGGCGGCGATCCTGAACGAGGTGCAGGCGGGCGACCGCATCGTGGCCGGTCAGGACCTCTACGGGGCGACGCGGGCGCTCCTCTCGCAGGTCTTCGGCACACTCGGCGTGCGTACGACGTTCGTCGATCTGCTCGATCTGGACGACGTCGAGCGGGCTTTGGTCGAGGTCAAGCCGCGCGTTCTCCTCTTCGAGACGATCTCAAACCCGCTGGCGCGCGTCGCCGACCTGCCGGCGCTCGTCGAGTTGGCGCACCGGCAGCGGGCGCGAGTCGTGGTCGACAACACCTTCGCCACGCCGCTGCTGGTCAACCCGGCCCGCTTCGGCGCCGACACCATCGTCCACTCGGCCACGAAGTATCTCGGCGGCCATGGCGACGCGACCGGCGGGGTCGTGGCCACCACCCGCGAGCGGGCGATGGAGCTGGGGGAGCTGACGAAGCTGACCGGGGCGGTGCTGGGGCCGTTCGAGGCGTGGCTGACGCTGCGCGGGGTGAAGACGCTGTCGCTGCGGATGGAGCGGCAGTGCCGCAACGCCTCGGCGCTTGCCGCGTGGCTGGCCGGGCACCCGAAGATCGCGCGCGTCCACTATCCGGGCCTCGCGCCGCTGGGCGAGGTCGAGCGGATCTTCAACAACGACCTGCGCGGCGCGATCGTCGCCTTCGAGATTCGCGACGCCGGGCGGGAGGAGGTCTTCTGCTTCCAGCGGGCGCTGCGCATCTGCCTGCCGGTAACGACGCTCGGCGATGTCTACACGGTCGTCCTCTACCCGCCAGTCTCGTCTCACCGCGGCCTCTCAGCGGAGGAGCGGGGGGCGATGGGGATCGGCGACGGGCTGGTCCGGCTCTCGGCCGGGATCGAGGATCTCGACGATCTGATCGCCGATCTCGAACAGGCGCTGGCCGGGTGCTGAGGGGATTGGCAGAGAGGCAGGCGCCGCGGCCGGGCCGCCGGGGGCTGAAAGCCTCCGGCTACCGAATGAAAGCTCCCTAGAGTGGGCTGGAGATGTTCATATTCAGCACAGCATTTGTAATATTTTCCTTTTTCGGTTATTTCCTATAAATATCGAATTTCATTCCTCCATCCCTTTGAGACATTGCGTTGGGAGGCCGGCCGGAGTACACGGTGCACAACGGCGCATCATATGGAAGATGCCGCGCGGCGCTGCCGGCACGAAGGCGGGTGATAGCGCCGAACTCTGCTACACTGATCCCCAGATGCGAACGGATGTTCGCTCTGGAGGTTCCGCATGCCGCTCAAGATCGAAATGTCCCCGGAGAGCGTGCGGCCCGTGGTCATCTGCGACCAGTGCGGCGAGCCGATCACCGAAGCGCGCGATGGCAACTACCAGTGGCAGGCGCCCTGGGAGCCGGGCATGAGCCGCAAGTTCGTCTTCTTCACCCACAAGGGGTGCAACCACGCCTTCGAGCAGGCGCGCGGCGGCAGCGGCGCCTGGTACGCGATGGAGCTGACCGAGCTGCTGCCCCTCCTCGCGCGTGGCCTCGAGATCGATTGGGACGCGGCGATGCGCTATGCCGGGTTGGGAAATCCCGACGCGGGATAGCCCCCTTCCTCGCCTCGCATTGCAGGCCCAGGTGCAAACCGGGATCGTGGGGTCCTACAGCGGCGTGCGCAAGACGTGTCATGCTGAGGCACGAAGCATCTCGGCCCAGGGGAGACGGGGTTGCCGGGAGTCGAGATCCTGCGCTGCGCTCAGGATGACACCATTTCCGCACGGCGCTGTATGGGGAGCGCGCCAGCGGCGGAGAGCCGGGCACGCTCAGGGATCATGAAGCCCCCGCCCAGGTCACGGCGACCCAGAGGTCGCTCATCGTGTTATCGGTCAGGCGCAACGCGAGATCCTCGACCGCCGAGGGGATGGCAAGCCCATCGCTCTCGCCTACAGTCAGGACGTAGAGGCCGTCCAGCGACGGATCTCCGTTGTCGAGTGCCGTCGGTTCAGCAATGCCGGGGAGAATGGCCTTCAGCGGCGCGTCCGCGCGGGCGTAGAGACTGACGCGCTTGACGCCCGCGAGGCGGCCCTGGCTCCAGAAGGGGTAATGCTCGGCGCGCGGGGCAGCGTCAGCGGGGTGCCGGTGTCGTCGGGAAACTCGCTCATCGCCAGGCGCGTGAACTTCGCCCACTCCGAAGGAAACTCCTCCCGCACCGAGAAGAGGCGCGTGGTGCCAACCGCCGCGTCGGCGGCGTCGATCAGGTCGCTCAGGTTCTTGTGGGCCGCCGCGGCCAGCGGCTCGCCTCCCTCACGGCGCCGTATGGCGCACATGCAGGATGACGTCGCTGATCGTGTCGTAG
>JADYYO010000184.1 GCA_020853615.1 Thermomicrobiales bacterium | reverse complement strand
GCACGCGGATGCTCGCCCGAGCGAGAACGCGACGATTTGCACAAGTTCGCGTACGTACGCGTACAACCACCGAAGACCCTCATGGCCGGCATGATAAACTAGGCGCGTCGATCAACCCGCGACGGAGTGCCGCCGAGGAAACGGCCTCGACCTCCCGCTCGTTTTCAGCCGTGGATGGGGCAAGCGAGCGAGGGACCGCGAAGCGGCATCACACGCGACTCGACCTCGGATCTTCGCCGATCGAGTCCGACGGGGAGAGGGAAGGGAACCGCCGTGAACGATGCTCGGGCGAGGCTGGCGCCGCTGAGCGCCGCGACACCGCGATTTGCCAGGCGCGCCGCCCGATGGCTTCCGGGAGCGGGGATCTCGGCCGTCCTTGCCGAGGTCGCCGCCGCGGCGCGCAAGGGGCGCGACAAGGCGGAAGCTGCCACTGCCAACGAGGATGGGACGAGCGACGCCAGCGCCTCGGATCAGTCCGATCAGAGCGCCGGGCAGGACGCGCCAAAGGAAGGCACCACCGCAAAGGACGATTCCGGGAAGGCGTCGAACGATTCCGGCGACAAGGACGCGGCCAACGGCAGCGACAAGTCAGCGGCGGACGACCACTCGGCATCGTCCGACGACCAGGCGCAGAGTGACTCGAGCGCCAGCCAGGGTGACGACACGTCGAACGCCGATAACGCCAGCGCAGACTCGAGCAAAGCGAGCGATGCGTCATCGGGAGCCGATCGCGGCTCGAAGGCCGAGCGCCGCGCCGAGCGCCAGGATCGCGCTGACCGGCGCGACGACACCTCCGACAGGCCGCGAAAGAAGGATGCCTCGGACAATTCGAACGACGATAACTCGGGCGATAGTGACCGACGGGCGCGACGCCAGGCACGGCAGGAGAGCCAGGACTCTTCGTCCGACGACGACGGGCACGGGCGCCATGCGCGGCTACACGCGGAGAATCGTCACCAGAAGGCGAGTGCCGATTCGAACGACGACCAGCAGGACGACCATCACGGCAACAGCGTCTCGCACCACCTCCAGACCACGGCGCGCCCGCCGGACGACGTGCCAGGCGCCACCAACACGACCGGGACGACGGGGACCACTCCGAGCCCGATTTCGACGACAAATCCCAACGTCTCGCCCTCGTCGGTGCCGCCGAACAACGATATCGATCTCCTCGTCCAGCCCAACTCCAACGTGGTTGCCAGCACGAGCGTCCATGGCGGCTTCGCCTTCGCTCGCTCCGGGAACACGATGGCGGTCACCGGCCCCGACGGTGCGCAGATCATCCGGCTCCCGGAATCGGAGACCGGCGCCCCGTCGTCGCCAACTCCATCTCCCGGCCGGCCACCCGGCGAAAGCGGCGGGAACAACAACGTCGGCTTCGAGAGCTGATCGACAACGAAGATGAGCGAGCGCTGCTGGTGCCCGCTCATTCACCTCGTCAATTTCCCCAACTCGTCGTCGGGCATCTGTGCCAGCGGCGCGGATGGATTAGCGGCGCCTGCCCTGCTTTTCCTGCTGCCGCTTCTGCTTCTTGTCGGATTTCGCCTGCTGCTTCTTGTTCTCTGACTTCGCGCGCGTCTTCTTCCCTTCGGCCTTCGCCTTGCGGTGCTTCCCCTTCGTGCTCTTGTGGGCGCCCTTGCCGCTCTTCTGCTCGCGGGTCACGGAGGTATGCGAGGAGTTCCGTCCCCGTTGCTCCGTGCTCACCGTGGCGGTGTCGCTCTGCGTCGTCTTTCCGTTGTGATGACCAGTCCGCTCGCTGCTCGCGCCGCTGTCATCGACACGAACGCGCGGCTTGCGCGTCTTCGCCCGCTGGGTGAGGTCGACCGTTCCGGTGTCGATGTTCGACGTGCCGCCGGCAACCGTGTCCTGCTGCCGAGTATTGCGCGGGCTCGTTCCCGACGCCGAAACCACCTCGCCGCGAGTCCGGTTGCCGCCTCGGTGAGAGGCGAAAAACCCGCTATCGTTGCTCGTGCCTCCACCAGAGTTGGAAAAACTGCTTTCCCGATTGAACGGGAAGCCCGGATCGACGACGAACGGAAAGTCGTTGAATGTCGGCGCGTGGCCGACGAACATGTCTTTCCCGCCTTCCCCGCAATCGATCCCGACGTACGCGCGGCCCGTGACCGCGCCGACATGACAATTCGCCAGGCCGGTCGGGAAGGTGGCTCCCCCGGTCGAAACGTGCACCTGCCCGGTGCCGAATCCCGGCGGCAGCGCCGGCCCGGTCGCGGCCGGTGGCGCGGGAGCCGCATAGGTCGTGGTCTCCGCGGGTGGCGGCGGAGCAGATGTTGTGGCCGGGGCAGGAGCGGCAGACGTCGTCGCCGGCGCGGCGGCTGGCTGAGTCGTGGGCTGACTTGTGGCAGGCGGTGCGCCCTGGTCGAGAAGCTCCACATCCTCCTGGTTCGCGGCGGTGCTCGCGGTTTCGGTGGGCGTGGTCGGCTGCGTCTGGACAGGAGGAGCGCCTTCATCGAGCGTCTCGACGTCGTTGCCTTCACCGATCTGCTCGATCTGCGCTGCCGTAGTGGCGGGTGATCGATTCCCCGTGATGAGATAGCCCTGCGCGCCCGAAGCGGCCACCTGCTCCATCGCGAAGCCCGGCGCCTCCGCGGGCGAGGCGACGACGGTGGCCGCGGGAACGGAGACGACGAACATCGCCGCGAGAAGGGCCCCTAGCCTGTCGGTTCCCGTCATCGCCATCACCCCTCGAACTCGCTGAGTCGGACGCACGGGCAGTGCGCCGCGTCTTCCCGCATCCGGCACATGCAACCGCCGGGCCATCATGGCGAAACCGCG
>JADYYO010000183.1 GCA_020853615.1 Thermomicrobiales bacterium | reverse complement strand
CGACTTCTCGACTTCTCGACTAGGATTCCGGCACGCGCGGACCGGCGCGCCGCAGCAGGACAGGAGGCTTCATGGCGACCGCTTCGCCCGCTGGACGCATCGCCGAGGAGATCGTTCGCCGTTTCGAGGGTCTGTCGTCGATGCGCGACCGCGCGCTCGGCGAGGGGCGGCAGATCACCCGCCTCGCCGCCAACAGCGTGCGCGCCACGCACCGCGGCGAGCTGGACGAGGCGGAACGGCTCCTGGCCGAGGCGCACGAGCGGATGACGACACTCGCCAACGAGCTCGCGCCCTACCCGAGCATCTACTGGGCTGGCTACGTGCAGGATGCGATGAAGGAGGCGGCCGAGGCAGCGATGACGCTGGCGATCGTGGCCGACCGCCCGCTGCCGGAACCGGCCGAGCTTGGCGTCGAAGACGCGGCCTACCTCAACGCCATGGCGGAAGCGGCCTCGGAGCTGCGGCGGCAGGCGCTCGACCGGCTGCGCCAGAACGATCTCCCCCGCGCCGAATATCTGCTCGGGGCGATGGACGACATCTACGCCGCGCTCGTCACCGTCGATTTCCCCGACGCCATCACCGGCGGCCTGCGCCGCACGACCGACGCCCTGCGCGCGGTCCTGGAGCGGACGCGCGGCGATGTCACCATGGCCGCCACGCAGGGGCGCGTCGAGCGCGCGCTGCGCGAGACGCTCGGCGCCGACCTCTCGCTCTCGGATCGCGGTCTCTCGTCCGACGACGAGGACGAGCGCTAGTCGATGCAGGAGGCTTTCCCGCAATTCCCGGACGTGCGCAAGATCGCGGTCCTGCGCGCCAACGCGCTCGGCGACTTCATCGTGACGCTGCCCGCCCTCGAGGCGCTGCGCGCCGCCTATCCCCTGGCCGAGATCGTCCTGCTCGCCAAGGATTGGCACGCGGCGTTTCTCAGCGGCCGGCCGGGGCCGATCGATCGCGTCCTCGTCGTCCCCCCGAGCCGGGGCGTCAATGGCGACGAGGCGACCGTGGAGGATCCGGCCGCGCTCGACGCCTTCTTTGCCGAGGCCCGGCGCGAGCGGTTCGACCTCGCCGTGCAGATGCATGGCGGCGGGCGCAACTCCAACCCCTTTCTCCTCTGCCTCGGCGCCCGGCATACGATCGGGCTGCGGACGAGGGATGCCGCCCCGCTCGACCGCTGGGTTCCCTACACGCCGCTCCAGCCGGAGATCATCCGCTATCTGGAAGTCGTCGCCCTCGCGGGCGCCCAGCCGGTGATGCTCGAGCCGGTCATCCCGCTCCTGCCGGCCGATCTGGACGAGGCGGCGGCGCTCGTGCCGGACGATGGCCGGCCGCTTGCGGTGCTGCACCCCGGCGCGACCGCGAAGCAGCGGCGCTGGCCCCCGGAGAAGTTCGCCGCTGTCGGCGATCGCCTGGTCGCCGCCGGCGCCCGCGTGGTGGTGACGGGCACGGCGCCGGAACAGGCGTTGGCCGACGCGGTGCGCGCGGGGATGTGCGCTGAGAGCATTGACACGTGCGGCCGGCTCTCGCTCGGCGGCGCGGCCGGGCTCCTCTCGCGTTGCCGGGTCGTCGTCTCGAACGACACCGGGCTGCTCCATCTGGCGGCCGCCGTCGGCGCGCGAACGGTCGGCATCTACTGGTGCTGGAATCTGTTCACCTACGGTCCACTGACGCGGACGCGCCACCGCCCGGTCGTCTCGTGGCGTCTCTCCTGCCCGCTCTGCGGCGCCGACGAACTCAACCATCCCTGCGGCCACGAGCCGTCGATGGTCGCGGATATCTCGGTGGACGGGGTCGCCCAGCACGCCCTCGACCTGCTCGCGGACGGCACAGAGTGACGCGGAACCCGGATATTCACCGCCGCATTGCCGCCGCCGACCCTCACCCCCAGCCCCTCTCCCACTCCGGTGGGAGAGGGGAGGTTTTTGGCAGGATATCTCGGCATATATATATAATGAATTTTTCTGGATTCCTAATAAGAAGTATGGTCCTGGCGCGATATCCCGCGAACACCCCCCCTCTCCCACCGCGGTAGGGGGAGAGGTTGGGGGTGAGGGTCGGCGGCGGCAATGTGGCGGTGATAACCCGGATTCCGCATGATGCGAGGCGTACCCGAGCGCCGGGTCATCTCTTGTAGGGGCAACGCCTGCGTTGCCCGGGCCGCCAGAACGCCGGGCCAGAGAAAAGGCGACGCTCCCCGCGAACGGGCACGCGCGGCGGTTCAGCCCGGGCGATGCAGGCATCGCCCCTCCAGCCGGGATTCTGCTACGGAAGGAGCGTGGCCCGCGGCGTGGCGGCCGCGCGCTCGGCGGCCTGCATCATCTCCTGGATATCCCGCTGTTCGAACAACCGGCCGTTGGCGACGACGGCGGCGATGCGGCCGGCATTGGCGATTTCGGCGAGCGGGTCGGCGTCGAGGAGGACGAGATCGGCGATCTTGCCCGTCTCCACCGTCCCCAGCTCCTGTTCGAGGCCGAAGCAGCGCGCCGGGTTGCGCGTCGCCGCTTGCAGCGCCTGCAGCGGCGTCAGTCCCGCCGCGACCAGCAGCGCCAGCTCGTCATGGAGGCTGAAGCCGGGGAAGATGTTGGGCAGGCCGAGATCGCTGCCGGCGAGGAGGGGGACGCCGGCGCCCTGCATCGTCTCGCTCATCTGCTCGCCGAGCTCGACCGACCGTCGGAAGGCCGCCAGCAGTTCCGGCGGCCAGACCGCGCTGCCGGGGTTCCACGAGGCCGTCACCTCGGACGGCAGATAGCGAAGCCGGGGGTCGCCCGTCTGCGACGCATCGCCGCTCATCGCCAGCGTCTGGCCGATGATCAACGTCGGCGTGAACCAGGTCTGATTCGCGGCAAGGTGCGCCGCCAGGGAAGCGGCCTTCTCCGGGTCGAACGTCTCCACGAGGCGCGGGGCGGAGCCAAAGAAGGCGGCGGCGTAGGCCTGCACCGGGTCCGGGCCGCTCGCCGCGGCGCGCAGGGTGGCGACGATCTCCTCCTCGGCGCTCGAGACAAACGGCAGGATCGAGTCGCTGTAGTGCTCGAGGCTCCGCTGGCCCGCATCGGACGCCTCGGCGGGCGTCACCGCGATCGGGACGTGCCCGGCGAAGGGGAGATCTCGCTCGTTGGCGGCCTCCGCGATCGCCTCGAACGCCACGCGCGGCAACAGGGTGTAGACCTTGACGAAGTCAGCGCCCGCCTCGGCGATCGTGGCCACGGCCTCGCGCCCCTCCTCGGCCGTGCCGGCGCGCAACGCGAAGGGCCAGACGGGCATGGGACCATCGACCATGATGCCGGCGACGATGCGCGGCCCGATGCGCGCTTCCGCCACGATCGCCGCGCGGATCTCGTCGATGGCGCGCATCGGGAAGGCGCCGCCCATGTCCCGGATGCCGGTGACGCCGTTGGCGATGAGGAGGGGGAAGTAGAGATCGGCCTGCCAGGGGAAGACGAAGGCGTGCACGTGGGAGTCCCAGAGCCCGGGGATGAGGAAGCGGTCCGCGCCATCGACGATGCGCATCCCCTGCGGCGCTCCTCCGTCGGCGGTGCGAATCTCGGCGATCCGCTTCCCCTCGATCACCACGGTCGTGTTCGGCCGTGGAGGCGCGTCAGTGCCGTCGATCAGCGTGACGCCGCCGATGGCGAACGCCTCGCCGCTGCCGGGTGGCGAGGCCGCCGGGGAGGCTTCCCCGCCCCTCGCGACTGCGCCGGCTGATGGGATGGCGCCGGTAAGCGCGGCGCCGCCGGCGATGGCCCCCGCGACAAAGCGTCTTCGTGTAGCTCGGCGTTCCATCTCGGCACGTTCTCCGGCGCGTCCCGGCCAGACTCCTCGTGAAGCGGGCCGTCAATCGCTCGCGGTCCCGCTAAAAACGTACCACTCTCCGGAGCCGGCGATGGAATCAGACGACGAGGTCGGGCGGCCTCAGGCGGAAAAAGCGAAGATGGTCGTGGAGCGGTAGAACTCGCCCGGCCGGAGGACGCTGGAGGGGAATTCCGGCTGGTTGGGCGAGTTGGGGAAGCGCTGCGTCTCCAGCGCGATGCCATCCCCCTGCCGGTAGGTGCGCCCGCTCGTCCCGACGAGGTCGCCCGTGAGGAAATTGCCGCCGTAGACCTGCATCCCCGGCTCGGTCGTCAGGACCGTCAAGGTGCGGCCGCTGGCCGGATCGCGCAGGATGGCCGTCTCCCGCAGGGAGGCGTCGCCCGGCTCCCGGTCGAGGACGAAGTTGTGATCGATCCCGAGGCCGAGCAGGAGCTGCGGGTGATCCTGCCGGGCGCGCGCGCCGAAGGGGGCCGGCTGCCGGAAGTCGAGCGGCGTCCCCGCGACCGGCGCGATCTCCCCGGTCGGGATCTGGCTGGCGTCGAGCGGGGTGTAGTGGCTGGCGTTGACCTGCAGCAGGTGATCGTCGGCAGTGCCTTCCCCTTCGCCGGCCAGGTTCCAGTAGCTGTGGTTCGTCAGGTTGACAACGGTCGGACGGTCGGTCTCGGCCTGGTAGTCGATCCGCAGCCGGTTCTCGTCATCGAGGGTGTAGCGGACCTCGGCGGTCAGCGTGCCCGGGAAGCCTTCCTCACTATCCGGGCTCACCCGGCGCAACCGGACGCCAACGGCGCCCGCCTCCCTGAAGAGTTCCACCGCCCAGAGGCGCTTGTCGAACCCGCGCAGGCCGCCGTGGAGGGTTGTGTCGCCGGCATTGGCGGCCAGGTGATAGGTCTGGCCATCGAGGGTGAAGGCCGCGCCGGCGATCCGGTTGGCGAACCGGCCGGCGACGCAGCCGAAGAAGGGGAGATTCCGATCGACGTAGCTCGCCAGGTCGGCGAAGCCGAGGGCGACATTGGCGAGGCGCCCCGCCCGGTCGGGCGCCCAGACTGATTGGATCGTCGCGCCCCAAGGGAGGATTTTGACGCGCAGCCCTCCGTCACTCTCGAGCGTGAACCGATCGACCGCCTGCCCCTCGACCTCGCCCGCGAACTCCCGGCTGACCGTCGCCATCCCCAACCCCCTCTCGTCGCATTCGGCGATTCCCCGCAAGAGGCACGATACACGGGATTCCGTACGCGCGAAGACTCTGGTAAGTGGCCGAGGCGTCGCACTCAAACGCGCTGGCCTCGCCGATCGACTCCTGCTGAAGTCTGCTCGTCTCGACAGGATCTTTGGATGAACGGAGAAGCGATAGACCATGCTCACAAACCACAAGACCGTCACGATTCTCCCGGACAGTCCCCTTGACCAGGTGCTGAAGGCTGCCGAGGCCAGCGGGGAACCCGTGGTTATCGACACGGGCGACGACCGCTATGCCATCCGCGTGACCCGATTGGAGGCCAACGGCGAGCCCTTTGCTGGCTACGATCCAGAGAAAGCCGTCGCCGGCCTGCGCGCGCTCGGTGATGCCCTCGCTGGCGTCGATCGGGAGGCGTTGCTGCACAACCTCCGAGAGCAGCATGAACAACGCGGCCGCGGCCGTCCCACCCACAGCACTATGGAACAGCATTACGTAGCAGTGGCGTCATCCTGAGCTTGCGAAGGATCTCGGCTCCCCGGAATCACGTCTCCCCCGAGCCGAGATGCTCCTTCGTCAGCAGGACACGACATGCCCGGGCCGTTGTAGTCAGGGTGTGGCGGTTGGGGCGGGCACGAGCCGCGGCAGCCCCGTGACCGGCGCGCCGACGCCGAGCCCGTTGGCGCGCATCCAGCCAGCGGGCACCTCGAGGACGTAGGAGACCGGCACCGGCGACAGTTGCGACGGACGGTCGGCATCCGCGGTCCCCGGAGGATCGGGGCAGACGTTCTCGGCGGCGCCCTGGATCGTGTCGCCCTCGATCCAGATCATGTCGAGGCAGAAGCGCATCCCCTTCATCCAGAAGGAGCGCGGCCCAGGCTCGGGGAAGAGGAAGAGCATGCCGGTCCCCGGCTCCAGCCCATCGCGATAGCCGAGGCCCCGCGCCAGGTCGGCCGGCTGGTAGGCAAGCTCGACCGTCAGGGGCACGCCGCCGACGCTGATCTCGGCGGTCTGCAACGGCGCGACCTGATGCCGCCAGGGGGGCGCCACCTGAGCCATCGTGCCGCCGAAGCTCCCCAGCATCACCACCAGCGCGAGGAGTAGTGCTCTCACCCGATCTCTCCCTGGTCTCTCCCGCCGCGCGTCACGTCTGGCGTCGCGTCGTTGTCGTGCAGAGTGTGCGCCTCGGCGGGCCCTTCCGTCATCTCATCCGCCCGGTCGAGTCGCGCGGCGATGTCGGCAAGGGTCGCCGCGCATGCCGGCACTCCCGCGACCGCCAGATCGGCCGCCTCGGCCACCACCTCGGGCGTCTCCGGCCCGAGCACGGCGATGTTGAGCGTCAGGACGGGGCGCTCCTCCCGCAGCGCGCGCAGCGCGCGGAAGCCGTCGACATCGGTGACGTCGTCGCCGAAGAAGACGACGCCTCGCAGTCCCAGCTCGTCGACCAGCTCCCGAATGGCCGTCCCCTTGTTGACGCCGAGCGCCGGGCGCAGCTCGACGATCATCCGACCCGGCGAGACGCGCAGGCCGTACCGCTCGGCAGCGACGCGGGCGAGCGGCTCCAGCATCGCGGCGGCGGCGGCAGGATCCGGCGCCAGCCGGTAGTGAACCGTCCCGGTCACTCCTTTGTTCTCGACCAGCAGCCAGGGCGCCTCGCCCTGCGCGCGCACTTCCGCCTCGATCTCTGCGAGCGCTGCCGCGATCGCCGCGCGGGCCGCCTCGGCCGCGGGGTGCGTCCAGGGCGTCCCGCGCACGATCCGCTCCATGCCGTGATTGCCGACGTAGATCAGGCCGGGCAGACCGACCATCTCCGCTCCGGCGGCTGGAGCGCGACCGGAGACGACCGCGACGGCCGCCAGCCGGCCAGCCAGGCGCGCGAGCGCCTGCGCCGCGATCCGATCGACAACCGCCTCGAAGGGGGTCGCGGCGATGGCGCTGATCGTGCCATCGATGTCGGTTATGAGCGCGGAGGGGATCTGGCTCAGAACGGCGACGCACGCCTCGACGACCGGCGCAATCTCTTCGAGCGGAAGCGGCGTCGTCTCCTCGGACACGGCCTACCTCCGATCCTGGTAGGAATGGATCGTCCAGTCCGGGCTGCTGACGAAGAGGTCCTGCACGTTCCCCTTCGTGACGATGGCCACATGATAGACCAGCCCCTCCGGCGTTCCGGGCGGCCCGAAGGGGTCGGCCGGCTCGTTGAGGCGGACCGTCGCCCCGGAGGCCGGGCTCAGCTCGGCGTCATCGCCGTAGCCGGCGCGCGCCAGGGCGAGGTGCAGCCCGCGGAAGTCGACGTCCGCGACCGGCAGCGTCGGCACCGCGGCCGGGTCGACCTCGGCCGGCTCGCTGGATCCGGTATCGCTATAGAAGAAGGACTGCGCGGCCTGCGAAAAGAAGGTCCCCCGCCAGCGAAAGCCGGTCTCCAGCGTGGCGCAGCCAACACGGACCATCACCAGCCGCGCATCGGGCCGCCAGGCGAGCGCGGCCTCGGTCGCCGCCTGGACCCCGGCGGCCCACTCGTCCCCGGCGAGCGCGAGGTCGCCGACGCGCAACCGCCCGCCCGCGCAGCGCTCGCGCGCCGACTCAAGCCGGTTGCGCGGAACCGGCGTCGGCGTCGGGACGACAGTCGGCTCCATTTCGGCGATCCGCGGTGACGGCGCGGAGATGCCGCTGCACCCGGCCAGACAGAGGAGGCAAGCGAATGCGACCAGCATGGCGCCACGCGGCGGCCGACGATTGTGCGGTGAAATCACCTGCGTCACCCGGAGACGATCCTCGGGAAGCGTGGCCTGTCGGCGCGGGCGATGCTCGCGGCCGGGAGGGCCGGAGCCGGGGTTCGGCAGGAATCTACCACACCCCTCTCGTTCGCTTCGTTTGCGCGTGCCCTGCCCCGGAACGATACGGATATACTCAGCGCGAGTCGACATCAGCAGCGGAGATCAGGAGATAACGTGTCGAGCACGGTGCGAGCGGAGCAGGGGGGAATGCAGCTCTTCAACACGCAGACTGGCCAGATCGAGGAGTTCACGCCACGCGACGACAAGGTCCGGCTCTATGTCTGCGGGGTCACTCCGTACGACACGACGCACATCGGCCACGCGTTCACCTTTCTCACCTTCGACATCCTCGTTCGCTGGCTGCGCCACAAGGGCTGGGACGTCACCTACGTCCAGAACGTCACCGATATCGACGACGACATCCTGCGCAAGGCAAAAGAGGTCGGCCTCGCCTGGAACGAGCTTGGCGAGCGGGAGACAGCGCGCTACCTCGCCGACATGGATGCCCTCAACTGGGTCCGGCCCGACCACTACGTCAAGGCGACCGAGCACATCCCCGAGATGCTGGAGATCACGAACTCGCTGATTGCCAAGGGGAACGCCTACGAAGCGGCGGGCAACGTCTACTTCTCGGTCGACAGCGATCCCGAGTTCGGCAAGCTGAGCCACATCCCACGCGACGAGATGCTGCCGATCGCCAACGAGCGCGGCAACACCCCGGACGATCCCCACAAGCGCGACCCGCTCGATTTCGTCCTCTGGCAGAAGTCGGCCGAGGGCGAGCCCGCGTGGGGGTCGCCGTACGGCCCTGGGCGGCCCGGATGGCATGTCGAGTGCTCGGCGATGGCAAGCCGCTATCTCGGGCCGAGCATCGACATCCATGGCGGCGGTGCCGACCTGATCTTCCCGCACCATGAGTGCGAGATCGCGCAGTCTGAGAACGCGTTCGGCGTCGAGCCGTTCGCGCGCTTCTGGGCGCACGTGGCGATGGTCGGCTACGAGGGCGAGAAGATGAGCAAGTCGCTCGGCAACCTCGTGCTGGTCCGCGACGTGCTGAAGAACTACTCGCCCGACGCCGTCCGCCTCTATCTCTTTTCGAACCACTACCGTGCGCCCTGGAGCTTCGAGGACGATGCGCTCGATGAGTGGGCGCGGGTCGCCGAAGAGCTGCGCGAGGCGGCCGAGTTCCCGGCGTTCGGCATCGAAGGCGAGGTCGACGTCACCGCGGAGCGGCTGCGGTTCCTCGACGCGATGGACGACGACCTGAACACTCCAGCGGCGATCGAGGCGCTGCGCGAGATCGCGGCCGCGATCCTCGAGTCGCCCGAGGAGGAGGATGCCCGCCGCGCGCAGCAGACCTTGATCGAACTGGCCGACATCCTCGGCCTGACGCTGCAATAGCGAACACCGTCCTGGACTCCCTGCCGGCTGTCGATCGGGATGGCTGCAGGGAGGTTATGGTACGATTGGACGTTGGCCGGCGATGAGCCGGCATGTCGATATGTGAGCCTTTCTGCTCCGCGAGGCGGGTGAGCGCGCAACCTCACATCCGTACCAGCGGGGCAAGCCCACAGGAAGGAGGCCTCGTTGCGCGAGCAGGAACGCGCGCCCCGCAAGTACGAGTTGATGACCATTCTCCACCCGGAGGTGGCCGATGAGTCGTTGCCGGCGGAGCTCGACCGCATTCAATCGTATATCACGACCATCGGCGGTGAGTTGATCGAGTCGCTGCGTGACTCGCCCTGGGGCCGCCGCCGCCTCGCCTACCCGATTCGCTCGGGCGGTAAGGACGTGCGCGACGGCTACTACACCGTCTGGCACTTCAACCTCGCGCCGCACCTGATCACCGAGGTGGAGCGCGAGCTGAAGCTCAACACGCAGGTGATCCGCTACCTCGTCGTCACCTGGGAGCCGAAGCCGCTCACGCCGAAGGAGATCGAGGCGGCCGAAATCGCGGCCGAGGACGCCGCAGCCGCAGCGTATGCTGCCGCGCAGGCCGAGGCCGCTGCCGCCACGCAACAGGCGGGCGGTGCAGCGGCGGCAGCGGGCGCCGAAGTGCAGGCAGAACCTGCCGGCGCGGCCCAACCCGCCGAAGCGCCGCAGGGCGAAGGCGCTGGCGCGGCGATGGGGATCGCCGCTCGGCCGAGCGAGGCCGAAGCGCTGACCCGGGAAGCGGAAGCCGTCGAGGCGAGCGGCGCCGACGTCGCGCTCGAGACGCTCGACACGGCGGGCGCGGGCGACGCGATCGAGCCGGTGTCGGCGATCGAGGCCCGCTCCGAGCTGGAAGGGGCGGCGGCGATCGCCGTGGCCAGGGCCCAGGCCGAGGCGAGCGGTGAGACCGCGCAGGCCGCAGGGACCGCGGGCACGACGGAGACGACGGCCGAGGTGCCCGAGGGCGCGATCGCCGGCACGGGTACCAACGAGTGCCCCCCCGACTACCCGGTCAAGGGGAACGCCAGCTCGCGGCTCTACCACAGCCCCGGCTCACCATCGTACAACCGCACGATCCCGGAATTCTGCTTCGCCTCGGTCGAGGCGGCGGAAGCCGCCGGGTTCAGCCCGACCAAGTACGAAGCCGCGCAGGCGGAGGGCGAGTAGCCCGCCGCCCCGGCGCTCGCGCAGCGAAGGAGACCACGATGGCCGGCATCGCGAAGATCACCCTCGTCGGCAACCTGGGCCGCGATCCCGAGACCCGGTACACGCCGAATGGCAGGATGAATGTGCAGTTCACCATGGCGGTGAGTTGGCGCTTCACCGATCAGTCCGGCCAGCAACAGGAGCGGACCAACTGGTTCCGTGTCACGGCGTGGGGTCGTTTGGCCGAGACAATGGACCGCATGGCCCAGAATGGTTATCTGACCAAGGGCAAGCAGGTCTTCGTCGAAGGCCGATTCGAGGCGCGAGAATATCAGGACCAGCAGGGCCAAACGCGAACCTCCCTGGATGTCAATGCGACGGAATTGCTGCTCCTCGGTTCCCGAGCCGACAGCGAAGGCGGCTTCGGGGGCGGCTACGGCGCGGGCGCCGCGGCCAGCAGCAGCCGGCCGCAGGGCCGCTACGAGCAGAACGACGAGCCGCGCAGGCTCGAAGAGGTCCCGTGGGACGACGACAGTGGCGAGCCGCCTTTCTAACCATCGGCCCAGCAACGACTCGACAGGGCCATTTGACACACCGCTGACAGCAGCGAGAGGATGAGATGAGCGATCGCGAACGAACAGAGGCGCCCAACGAGGGCGAAGCGCCCCGCGGCCGGTTTGGCGCCGGCGCCCAGGGCGAGCGGCCGGCCGGCCCGGGCGGGCCGCGGCCGGGCGGCGGCCGGGGGCCGGGCGGTGGCCGCGGCCCGCGACGGGGCGGCGGCGGCCGCTTCGGCGGCCGGCGCAAGGTGTGCGGCTTCTGCGTCGACAAGATCGGCGAGGTCGACTACAAGGACACGCCGCGGCTGCGCCGCTACATCTCCGAGCGCGGTAAGATCGAGCCGCGCCGCAAGCTCGGCACCTGCGCCAAGCACCAGCGCTCCCTGACGGTCGCCATCAAGCGCGCCCGCCACGTGGCGCTGCTCCCCTTCACCACCGCGTCGCGGTAGTCGAGGGCTTTGGCAGAGCCCGCCAGATTCCACGCGCCGGCGATGCCGAGGCGACGCCTCGGGGGCCGGCGCGTGCCGTTTCCCGGCCACGGGGCCGGATGTTCCGGCAATGCGCCGGTCGATCGGGGGCAGGTCAGGCATGCAGCGACGCCGCGATGACTCGCTCAGGGCCCGAATCGCGCGGGCGAGAGCGCGCGCTTCCGGAAAGCCTCCCGTGGCTCAGGTCGGGCCGCCGCCGCGTAAGCGCCGCGTGCCGCGGCGCGAAATCGAGGCGCGCCGGCAGCGCATGTTGCGGTGGGGCGTCGGCATCGCCGCGGTCGTCACCGTCGCCATCCTCGCCTTTGGCTTCCTCTACGACAATGTCATCAAACCGAACCAGACGCTGGCCCGCGTCGGGCCGGCCGCGATTTCCCGGCAGGATTACTGGAAATCGCGCGCCTACGACCTCTTCGAGCAGGCGCAGCAATACCAGGACTTCGCGCAGTTCGTCGGCCCCGAGCAGCAGAACCAGTACCTGGCGATGGCCCAGCAGTCGCTGAGCCAGGTGCCCCAGATCTGGGGCAGCACCGACGTCGACGCCACGTCGCTGCAGAAGATGATCGATAACCAGGTCTACCTGCAGGGCCTCGGCGACCTCGGCGTGTCGATGACGCCCGAGGAGGTGCACACCTTCGCCCTCAACCGCTTCGCGCCGCCGGATACGCCGCTGATCCCGGCGGCGCCAACGCCGACGCTGATACCAGAACGCAGCGCGATGGCGACCGGCACCGCGCAAGCGCTCTTCGGGACCCCCGTCGCCTCGCCCGTGGCGGCGACGCCAGGCGCGGCGCCCCCCATCGCGGGTTCTGAGCAGGGCACGCCGCTGGCGACCCCGGCGGCCGGCGGGGCGACGCCCGTGGCCACCCCTGACCCAGCCGAGGCCCGCGCGACGGCCGAAGCGGGCTTCGATCGCTTCGCGACCACCCTTTTCCCGGCCGCGCATCTCTCCCAGCAGGACTACGAGCGCCTGATCGCCGCGCCGGCACTGGCGCGCAAGAAGGTCTCCGACGCGCTCACCGCCCAGATCGGCCAGAGCGCCCCGCAGGTGCGCGCGGCGCACATCCTGGCACCGACCCAGGAGGCCGCCGAGGCGGCCCGCCAGCGGATCCTGGCCGGCGACGACTTCGCCACGGTCGCCCGCGAAGTCTCGACCGATAGCGCGACGGCTGGCAATGGCGGCGAACTCGGCTGGTTCACCCACGAGGAGATGGCGCCGGCGTTCGCCGATGCCGCCTTCTCGCTCGCGCCGGGCGAGATCTCGGAGCCGGTCCAGACGCAATACGGCTGGCACCTCATCGAGGTCGAGGAGAAGGACCCCGACCGGCCGATGACGGAGGCGCAGATCAACCGCGTCAAGCAGGCGACGGTCGACCAGTGGCTGCAGGACGAAACGGCGAAGCTCGCCATCTCCTCGTCGCTGCCGCCGACGCCGACCCCCTTCGCCCAGACGTTCCAGCCGCCGGTCGACGCCCCACCGCCGCCAACGCCGACGCCGTCACCACCCGCGACGCCCGGCGCCGCGCCGGCAAACGGCGCCATCCCCGGCACGCCGTCCGGGTAGCGAGCGCGGAGCGTTGGAAACGCCCGTGCTATCCTGAAAACCGGGCCGAGGTCGTCGGTCGTCGATTCGCGCGCCGCGCGTCAGCCAGGAACGGGAGCGATGTCCCAACGTGGTCGCGGCTCCGGGCCCTTCGATGATTTCCCCGAGGACGAGGAGCCCGGGCAGGAGCCCGGCGGCGCCGAGCCTCCCTTCGCGTCGTCGCAGCCGATAGCGCCGTACGATCCCTACCGTTCCGCCTCCGGCGGCGCCTCGCGCGGGCGCGACCGGGATCGCGACGAGGATCTCTTCGCCCCTCGAGTCCGCCGACCATCCAGGTCGTCATTCGGCGACCCCTTTCTCCCGGATGACGACCCGCTGAACGCCGAGGCCTGGCAACTCGATCTCGATGAGGTCGACTACGCCGATGAGCCTTTCGACGAATCGATTCACGATATCGAGTTCGATGAAGCGCCGCCACCCCGCCGGCCGCGCCGGCAACCGCCTGCGACACGGGTTGGACGTGGCGCACCGTCGGGCACGGGCCTGCGGCGAACCTCCCGCCGCACGAGCGCGGCGGCCGCGCCGAGGCGAGGCCGCGTGGCGCGGTCCAGCATTTCGCTGACCGTGCCGCGCGCGGTCGCCGGCTCGTCGCTGGTTGCCGACCCCGGCGCCCTGATGCTGCTGGCGATCAGCGCCGTGAGCATCCTCCTCATGGTGCTGCTCTTGGCCGTCCGCATCGGTGGGCTTCCCGCGCCGCTCGTGCTGTCGCTCGATCCGGCCGGGAACCCCGACCGCTGGGGACCGCCGCGCGTTCTGTGGCGACTGCCGCTGATGGCCTTCTTCAGCACGCTCATGTTTCTGGCGGTCGCCTGGTTTCTGCACCCGATGGATCGCTTTGCCGCCCGCTTTGCACTCGGCGCGGCGATCGTGGCCCAACTGGTCGTCTGGGTCGCCCTCGCGCAACACCTGTTCGGCGGGTAGGCCGCCGCCCGATTACCCCGCGCTCCGTATCCGCTGAAGGAGACATCGCTCATGTTCAGGCGCACGATGATTTCGCTCGTCGCCGCCATGCTCGCCATTGGCGCGGCGAGCGGATGGCACGACGTTTCCGGGCAGAACACGCCGACGCCGGCGGCGAATGCCGACCTGTTCGACCCGGCCGTTCCCGAGGCGACGCCGGCGATCCCCGGCGTCGAGACCTTCGAGGTGACCTCGCGGGAGCACACGACCGAGCCGGTCGACTACCCGCAGGATCCACCAGTCGGCGGGCCGCACAACCCGGTCTGGCAGAAGTGCGAGGTTTACAACGCGCCAGTGCAGAAGGAGATGGCCGTCCACTCGATGGAGCACGGGGCGGTCTGGATCACCTACCAGCCCGATCTGCCGGATACCGACCGGAAGGCGCTGGAAGACCTGGCCAAGGATCAACCCTACGTACTCGTCAGCCCCTACCCGGGCCTGAAGCATCCGGCCGTCGCCTCGGCCTGGGGCGTGCAACTGCGCGTCGACGATGTCCACGACCCGCGCCTGGCGGAGTTCATCGCCCGCTACGCCGGCCATGGCCCGGAGCCCGGCGCGAACTGCACGAGCGGCGTGGAAGAGACGGTCGGGGGGTGACGGTGGGTGATGGGTGATGGGTGTTGGGGTCATCCGGATGGCCGATGTCAGGAACGACGAACGCCCCCGCCGTTCGTCCCATCACCCCATCACCCTATGACCCCAACACCCATCACCCATCACCCCTCGTCCTCCGCCACGATCAGGTCCGGGCCGTTGTTGCGGGGGCTGTTGACGTCGGGGCTGACGCGGTAGATCCGCATCTCGTCGGCGGGATAGGGCAGCAGGAGCTGCTCGACCTCGAACGGGTCGGTGACGTCGCGCGAGAGCCACTCCTCCTCGTCCTCCCGGCGCAGGATGGCGGGCATCCGATCGTGGAGCGAGGCGACGAGCGGGTTGGCGCCGGTGGTAATGATGGTGAAGGAGCCGGCCGCGTCGTTCTTCTCGTCGTGCGTCAGGTCGTAGAGCCCGGCCAGGCCCCACGCCTCGCCATCGTCTGACGTCAGGTAATAGGGCTGCTTGCGCCCATCGATCTTCCGCCACTCGTAGAAGCCGCTCACCGGCACGATGCACCGCTTCGCCTTCGTCAATCCGCGGAACATCGGCTTCTCCTGCAGCGTCTCGGCGCGGGCGTTGATCGGCGCCACCCCCGGCTTGCCATCGGGGCGCCGCCAGCGCGGCACCAGCCCCCACTGCATCGGGAGCGCGGTCCGCTCGCCCGCGGCGTCCTCGACGATGACCGGCAGCAGTTGACTCGGGGCGGCGTTGTAGGTTGTCCAGGTCGGGAAGAGATCGGCCGGGATCTGGCGAAGCTGAAAGCGCTCCGACAACTCGGTTGTGCCTTCGATGACGTAGCGTCCGCACATGGATAGACTCCTTTCGGCGCTCTGGTATCCTTCAGTATAGGACAAATGTTCGCATCAATCTCGCGGCTCGAACCGTTTTCGGCCTGGACTCATGAGTGTCGCCGGGAGCGCGATCGCCGTTCGCGCCAGATGTCGTGATATAGTTTCGCTCTCGGACGGCGCACGATCACGCGGTTTTCCTTCCCATCGTGGACGCGCGAGCCGAATGGATCGATCCTTTCCCGGACCTGCAGATGGAGCGCTTCCCGTGAAACCGAACGCCGTATCGCACCCGACCATTCGCATCATCGCGGCCATCATGCTGGTGATCGGCGCGTTGCTGACCATCGGCTCGCTCTTCGCCGATCAGCTCAATCTGACCGGCGGCGGCGTCGGGCTTGGCTGGAAGCAGCTCATCGGGCTCATCGTCGGCCTGGTCCTGGCCCTCCTCGGCGGCGCCTGGCTGGTGCAACCGCCGGCATCGCGGGGCGGCGACCGCTCGCTCGAGTAATTCCGGGTACGATCAGAAGGCGGCGTGCACGAAGCCCCGACCGGGGCTTCGCGCTTTTCTGTGAGAAACGCTGGACACGGAGCCCGCGAGATGCCGGGCTGCCATCACAATGGAGGGAAGCGGACGATGGGCGCGCACGATGGACGAGAGGGCGGCGATGGCGCGGGGCCTGCCTCGCGGGCCTGGAACCGCTGGCCATTGAGCACCGAGCGGATGACCATCGGCGCCATTCTGCCGATGGCGGAGCATTCCGCCTTCGGCGAGCGGACGCCTCACTTCGCGGACGTGCTGGAGATGACCCGCACGGCGAACGATGTCGGGTTCGACGCGGTCTGGATCATCGATCACTTCCTCTTCCGCAACCGCCCTGATGGCCAGTTCCCGATGCCGGAGACGCCAGACGAGCGGGGCGTCTGGGAGTGCTTCACGACCATGGCCGGGCTGGCGAGCGCGACCGAGCGGATTCAGATCGGTTCGCTCGTCGCCTGCACCGGCTTCCGCAACCCGGGGCTGGTCGCCAAGATGACCGAGACGATCGACGACATCAGCGGCGGCCGCGTCATCCTCGGCCTCGGCGCGGGGTGGCACGAGCCGGAGTACGAGGCCTTCGGCTTCCCGTACGATCACCGCGTCTCCCGCTTCGAGGACGCGATGCGGATCATCGCACCGCTGCTGCGCGGGGAGCGGGTCGACTACGACGGCGAGTTTTACCAGGCGCACGACGCCGTCAACTGCCCGCGCGGGCCGCGCCCCGGCGGCGCTCCCATCCTCGTCGGCAGCAACGGCCATCGCATGCTGCGCATCATCGCGCGCTACGCCGACGCCTGGAACACCGTCTGGCACGGCTCGCCGGAGCCGGTCGCCGCGCAGATGGCGGCGGTCGACGCGGCCTGCCAGGAGGTCGGCCGCGACCCAGCCACGCTGGTGCGGACCGCCGGCGGGAACGTGGCGATGCCGGGCTACCTCGGCCGGCGCCCCAACCCGATGGGCGGGAGCGACGAGGAGATCGCGGCCACCATCCGGCGCTTCCGCGATCTCGGCATCCAGCACTTCGTCGCCGGGCTCGACCCCTGCACGCCGCAAACCCTCGAGCAATTCGGCCGGATCATCGAGCTGGTCAACGCGGACTGATACGACATCCGGGTCATGGCCGTCGTATCGCCGCGGCCGGCCCTCACCCCCAGCCGCCACCCAGAGGGTACCCGGCCCAGTGTGCTGGGAGAGGGGAGGATATTCGCAAGATATCATGACAGATGTAAATCATTTACCATCTTGGGTATATATGGTTCCGGTCTGACGCGAAATTGCGCGAACATGCTCCCCTCTCCCACCGGAGTGGGAGAGGGGTTGGGGGTGAGGGCCGGCCGTGGCAATACGCCGGTGATTTCCCGGAGTCCGTATGATCCAGCGGCAGCCGGTCTGCAATCGCCACTGAGACTCGTCTATACTGTGCATACGGTATAGACGGGTCTCGGCATGTTTACTCGTCGATCCCGTGATGAAAGGAGCGACCATGTTTACCCAGCAGTTGCGGAAGACGGGCAACAGCTACGTCGTGACGATTCCGAAGGAGGAGGTCGAGCGCCGCGGCTGGCAGGAGGGGCAACTTCTTGGCGTTCAGGTGACCGAGTTGGAGGTTCGACCGGTTCTCGGTGACGATCTTCGTCAGGCAATCGACGAACGCTGGGAACGGAACGAGCAGGCGCTGCGCTACCTCGCCGAGCGCTGACCGATGTCGCCAATCAGATACCCGAGCATTGGCGAAGTCATTGCGATGCACGAGTACGTCCTGCGCAAGATGGGCGATGATCCTCGACCATTGCGCGATGAAGGCCTACTCGAGTCGGCCGTCATGCGGCCGCAGATGGCTGCCTGGTACGAGGGCGCGGACCTGATTCGACAGGCCGCGCTCCTCGGCACCGGTATCTCGCAGGCGCAGGCGTTCATCGACGGCAACAAACGAACAGCCTTCGCCGCCATCGATTCATTCCTGTGGGTCAACGGTTGGGAGATCACAGCCGAACCTCTCGATCTGGCTCAGCAACTCGAGGGTTTCGCCGAACGCTCGGGCGATCCCGCCGCGATCGACGACTTCGACGCCTTTCTGCGCGCCAACGTCCGTGAGCGGGGATAGACTGGCGCTCCCTCCGCGACCGCCGGCGCTGCTCGACACCCTGCCAGTCCAGGGAGGCGCGATGCGCCCGCATGGACGGTTGCCACACTCCTCGCCCGCTGCTACACCTCTCGCAGGACGGCGCGATACACAATGGAGGATCGCCATGGCAACGACCTGCACGCACCTCGGGATGATCCGCGACGTGACCCCGAGCGCCCAGGGCTGCGAAGAGTGCCTGAAGATCGGCAGCGGCTGGGTCCATCTGCGGGAGTGCCTCATCTGCGGCCACGTCGGCTGCTGCGACTCCTCCCCCAACAAGCACGCCACCAAGCACTTCCAGGCCACCGGCCACCCAATCATCCAGTCGTTCGAGCCGGGCGAAGACTGGAAGTGGTGTTATGTCGATCAAGTCTTCATCGAGTGAGGCTCGGCAGCGACACGGATCTGGATCCGGGCTGCACGAGGCGATCAATTCGAACGCGGGTGAGCACATGTCGGAATCCAACCGGCCATCGAACGCGGTGGCCTTCGACAATTTCAACCAGAACCTGATCGCGGAGTTCCGCCAGAACGGCGGGAGAGTCGGCGGCCCCTTCGCCGGCGCGCCGATGCTGCTCTTGACGACGACCGGGCGCCGCTCCGGGCAACCGCGCACGAATCCCGTCATCTACACCACCGACAATGGGCGCTTCGTCATCATCGCCTCGAAGGGGGGCGCGCCGACCAACCCCGACTGGTTCCACAACCTGCGCGCCAACCCTGAGGTCACCGTCGAGATCGGGACCGAGACCTTTCCGGCGCGCGCCTCGATTCCCGAGGGCGCGGAGCGAGACCGGCTCTTCGCCCAGATGGCCGCGCAAATGCCGGGATTCGCCGACTATCAGAAGCAGACGACGCGCCGCATCCCGGTCGTGCTCCTCGAACGGGAGGGGTAGCCGAACGCCGCTCGCCGCGACCGGACCCGTGTCCGGGCCCGATTGCACGCCGGCGCGATATCCTCCCCCCAGTGGGCCGTCGCCGCCATGGACATGACCGGGATGAGGAAGGAGCAGGGGTGATTCGTTACGCCGATTCGCTCGAGGGGATCGCACCCGAGCAGGTGCAGGGCTTCTTCGTCGGCTGGCGGCACCCCTTCCCGCCGGAGACGCATCTGCGCATGCTCGCGGGGAGCGACCTTGCTCAACTCGCCATCGACGACGAGACGAACCGGGTCGTCGGCTTCGTCGCCGCCTTGACCGATGGCGTGCAGGGAGCCTTCATCACCCTGCTCGAGGTGCTGCCGGAGTATCAGGGTCAGGGGATCGGGCAGGCGCTGATGGAGCAGATGCTGCAGCGCCTCGGCCACATCCAGACGATCGAGCTGATGTGCGATCCGGAGCTCGTCCCGTTTTACGAACGGTTCGGCATGAAGCCGTCGTCGGGCATGGTGCTGCGGCGGCGCGAGCCGTGAGGGAAGGGCGCGCCGCCGCCCGGGGCGGTACGCATCGCGCGAGCATCCCTTGGCGTTCTTGACGATAAGAGCGTAGTGTCGCCTGAGTTCACGGGCGAGGGCGGCGGCGAACTACACTTCCCGGCCGGTGTCCCGCCTCCACGGGGCGTGGCTGGTGTCCGGAATCAGGAGATGGAGAGCTCATGAACCGACGACGTTCCCTTCTCGCGATGACCGTCGTTTGCGCGGCGCTGCCGCTCGCGCCGCTGGCCCACGCGCAGGAGGCCTCTCCGGCGGCCGGCACCCCAACCGCCGAGGCAATTTCCTGCAGCGCCGAGCCGCGCAATGTCGATGAGCTGGTCGCCCTCTGGTTCAACACCTCCGGCACCCCGGTCGCCACGCCGGCCGCCGGCGCGCCGGTCGAGGAGGCGGTCGCGATCCCGGCCGGGGAGCGCGCCGACGACGCAACGGTGCAGGCGATCACGAAAGTGACGCAGGAGTGGATTCTGTGCGGGCAGGTGCTCGGCCAGAACGTCCGCGCCTTCAACCTGATGACCGACAAGCTGGCATCGCAGTTCGGGCCCGACCTGACGAACCCCGGGCAGGATACCGTCGAAAAGGTCCGCCAGATCCTGGAGACGCAGTCCGCGGCCACCCCCATCCCGCTGCCGGAGGTGACGCACATTCCCGGCCTGGCCGGGCCGCGGCGGACAACCATCCTCCCTGACGGCCGCGTCGCCGCCCTCTGGTCGTTCGGTGGAGACAAGGCGCTCTTCTTCTACGCGAAGGAGGGCGACACCTGGCTGATCGACGAGATCGTCGATGTCATCGAGGCGGCCGCGACCCCGGAGGCAACGCCCACGTCCTGATCCTGGGCACCTTCTGACACTCGGACGAGCCGGGGGCAACCACCTCCGGCTCGTCGCGCGCCTGCCGCTGCCCACCTCGGAGCAAACATATCGTCCTCCTCGGGCGGCCACGCGCCGGCCGCCCGAGGAGGACGAATGGTGGGATGCGGCCATTCGGCCACCCCTCGTTCGTTGTTTACGTCGATGGTGGGGGTTCCGGTGTCACGCGCTCCCACGACGCCGGATCGCGCACCGCATCGACGACTGCCTTCACCGCCGCGATTACCAGATCGGGCTGCTCGATCTGGACATAGTGGTCGCTCCTGGCAGCAATCTCGTGGCGGGCGTTGGGCAGGAGCGCCGCCAGGCGGTCTTGCCCCTCACTCCAGCCTCGTTCAAAGGCCTCTGGAGAAAAGTCCGCTGGTACATCCGGCGGCAACTGCACCGGCCGCCCCCTGGAGATGACGACGAGCGGCATCGGCGAAAGTGGTCGTGCGTCGGCCGCCTCGCGCAACATGGATGACGCTGTCCCGAAGTCGATCTGCTCCAGATCGGCATAGCCGTCAAGCCCAGGAGGCGCGGGCGCGGCGAGGGCTTCGTAGGCGGCCCATTCCTCGGAGCCAAGGATCTCGGGGAGATCCTCTTGCCAGGCATCGACGAGCACGATTCCGGCGACATCATCGGGATAGGTCGCCGCGTAGAGCCGGGCGAACAGGCCACCCAGCGAGTGGGCGGCCAGGACAATCGGACCCTGGATTCCCGCCGCGTCAATGAGCGCGTGGAGATCCGCGGCGACCGCCTGTGCGTCACGTGGCATCGGCACCGGATCGCTTCGACTGAAATGGTCCTGATCGAGGAGCGTTCCGGGCCGATCATAGGCACAGACCCGAGTGAAGCGAGCGATTCCGTCGAACACCGATGTCTGCCCTTCTGGGTCGGTGACCTGCCAGATCTCGGCGTCATTGCGAAAGCCCGCTTCCAGAATCACCGTCGGGCCGCCGCTTCCCTGGCACTCCAGATAGACATGCCGCCCATTGCCGATATCGACCAGACCCGCAAAATCGCCGTGTCCAGCGCTCGGCGTGGCGCTGGCAGCAGCAACCAGCGGAAGGGCGAACGCGAGCAGAACGGCGACCGCAAACGATGCGGGCATCGACGGCCGCATGGGAGTTCCCCGTCTCTATACGCCGCAATCCGGCTAGTAGAGCAATCAACTCGGCCAGTATATGTCCGCTTCCTGAGTGGTGGAGCCGGCAAGCCGGCTGGCGCGCGGCATGGAGCGCGAAGGACTGCCGGCGGGGGCACCTGTTGGCCGAGAATGCACGCCGCTCCCTATCATTAGCGTCATGGCCCTCCTGGCGCGCCAGCGCGCGGAGGGACGTTTGACCAACCCGCCACTCGCAGGATGACGCGAGCGCCGGCGCCACTGGCCCCGAGGAGACCGATGACCGACGCCCCCGAAACCGCCGTTGCCGACCGGGCGGCGGCCGCCAACGATGCGACACCCCCCGTCCCATCGCGCCCGGCAGATGGCCGCGCGGCGGGCGGGATCGTGGCGCGCGGCGAGCAGCAGGCGGCCGAGGCGATCGCGGCGGCGTTGGCCGACCTCGGTTTCAGCGCCCGGCCAGTCGACCTTCGCCCGATCCCGTTCGAGGGAACCTGGGGGTTGGCTACCTCAGCCGCCTACGCGCTCGGCAACGAGGTAGTCATGCGCGAACTGGAGGAGCGCGGCCAACTCGAGGGGCTCTCGAAGAAGGAGGCGAAGACGCTCGCCGGCGCGTCGGTCCGGGAGCGCGTGCCAGTCCTGGCCCGGCAGATCGCGGAGCGGGTCGCTGCCGCGGGCAATCCCCTCTTCGGCTCGGTCGAAGCGGTCAACGGCTATGTCAACATCGCCTTCGACGCCAATGCCATCGCCGCTGCGCTGATCGGCGAGGTGCTGGAGCGCGGCTCGCGCTACGGGCAGGGCGCGCCGATCGCCGAGTCGGTGATGGTCGAGCACTCGCAGCCGAACACCCACAAGGACTTCCACGTCGGCCATCTGCGCAACTCCGTCCTCGGGGTCGCCATCGGCAACATCCTGCGCGCCGCCGGGTACGAGGTGAAAGACGCCAACTACATCGGCGACATCGGCATGCACGTCATCAAGTGCCTCTGGTGCTACGAACGCTTCCATAAGAGGGAAGAGCCGGCGCGGCTGGAGGACCGGGGCCGCTGGCTCGGCGAAGTCTACGCCGAGTCGGATGCGCGGCTGAACTTCCGCAAGGATGTCCTCGATTTCCTGCAGCTCCTCGCCCGCGAAGACCAGCAGTTCGTGGCGACCATCGACCGGATGCTGAAGTACCTCTGGCGCAAGGGCGCCGAGGGGGAGGACATCGCTTACCTTCTCGGGCGCATCACGCACGCGCAGCCGATCAAGGACGAGCTGCTACGTGACGACGAGGTCATCCCCCGCTTCTGGCCGATCGTCGGCGACCAGCTCCGGGCCGAAGTGGCGGCGCCCAGGCCGTACGTTCCGGTCGAGGGTGAACCCGAGCCGACGATGACCCCGGAGGAGCGGCTGGAGCGGTGGGAAGCGCTCGCCGAGCACATGGACGAGTGGTGGGGCCCCTCGCGCGGCTGGCGCGACGAGGTGCGCGCTACCCTCGCCCGCTGGGAGGCGCAGGAGCCGGAGTTTGTCGCCCTCTGGGAGGAGACGCGCGAGTGGAGCATGGTCGGCTTCCGGCGTATCTTCGAGGAGCTGGGCGCCACCTTCGACGTCTGGTTCTATGAGAGCGAGGTCGAGGAGGAGGGCCGGCAGATCGTCCGCGACCTGCTCGAGCAGGGGATCGCCGAGATCTCTGAAGGCTTGCCAGTCGTCAAGATCGACGAGAAGCTCGGCCTCTCCGAGCCGACCTATCGCACGCTGCCGATCCTCCGCTCCGATGGCTCGACCCTCTACTCGACGAAGGATCTGGCGCTGACGCGGCGCAAGTTCGAGGAGTTCGGCGTCGATCGCGCCATCTGGGTCGTCGATGTCCGGCAGTCGCTCTACTTCCAGCAGATCTTCAAGATTCTCGAGCTTTGGGGCTTCGAGCAGGCGCGGCGGGCGCAGCACCTCGACTACGAGATGGTGCGGCTCCCCGAAGGGGTCATCTCCTCGCGCAAGGGGAACGCCCCGCTTTATGTCGATATCCGCGACGCCGTGGTGGCGCGCGCGCGCGAGATCATTGAGGAGAAGAATCCCGAGCTCGACGCGACCCGGAAGGAGGACGTCGCCTGGGATGTCGCGCTCGGCTCGCTCAAGTACGCCATGCTCGCGCGCGATACGAGCAAGGTCGTCGTCTTCGATCTGGAGGAGGCGCTCTCGTTCGACGGCCATGCCGCACCCTACATCCAGTACGCCCACGCGCGCGCCAGCCGCATTCTCGAGCACGCCGGGGAGACGGACGAGTCGCTGCTGGCGCAACTGGAAGGACTCGATTTCGGCGCGCTGCAGCCGGAAGAGCTGGGACTGCTGCAGGGGATCGCGGCGCTGCCCGACGAGATCCAGCGCGCGGCGGCCGAGTACCGCCCGCTGTTGATCACCTCGTACGTCTACGAGCTGGCGAAGCGCTTCAACGACTTCTACCACGCCTGTCCGGTGCTGCAGTCGCCAGAGCCGACGCGCACCGCGCGGCTGGCCCTCACCGCCGCCACCCGCCGCGCCCTGGCCAACGGCCTCGCCCTCCTCGGCATCGACGCGCCGGAGGAGATGTAGGTCGCGGCATTCGAGGCGAGAGGCTATCGGCTATCAGCCATCAGCCATCAGCTTGGCAACAGTCTGCAAGACGACGCAAATGTCGTGAGACGGAAGTCGGAGGTCATGAAACAATGACCAATAGCTAGAAGCTGATAGCTGATAGCTGATATCCCGTCACCCGGCACGATCGTTCCCGGATTCGGTGCGCATCGGTGAAACCGAATATGTGAACTGTACGTACAATGAGGTAAGATCGGTGACGGAAAGTCACCGGCACTCCTCCCGGAGGGCCAACCCCGCCACCCGGCCGGGACACCGAAGCACCGTCGAGGAGTTCGATCATGCCCGAGTTCACGACCATTACCCGAAGAGACGACCTCGCCCCGGACGAGGCACCCGTCGTTCACGGCCCGGATGGCCCGTGGGACGACGACGAAGTCATCGACACGGTTCTGCGCCTCGTCGCCGACCATCATCGCGCCCTCGGCGCGGCCATCGGCCGCCGCTCCTTCTCGCCGACCCTCGCCGAGTTGCGGCAGAGCCCGCTCGGCCAGGACCTGCGCGTGCTCGCCGTCGCGAGCCACAGCGACTTCGACCAGCTCCGCGTGCGCGAGACCGCCTCGCGCGTCACCGATCTCCTCCTGCGCCCGCTCGCCGCCGAGGGGATGGTCGTCCCGGCCTGGTTCTGGAGCACCGCGATCGGCCGCATGGTCGCGCGCGCCGCCCGCTCCAGCTACGGGGAGCATGGCCTCATCTCCGTGAAGGAGGCGGCCGACCGGCTGGAGATCGCGCCGGCACTCGTTACCGCCTGGGCACACGACGGCGCGATCGTCGCCATCCCCGATGAGGGAGGACACCTGATGGTGCCGCGCGACACCATCGAAAAGCGCCGGCAGGTCGCTCGCGACCTCGCGGGATTCGTGTTGGATGGCGGCGAGGACGTGCTGGTACGGGAGCATCGCCTGGCGTCATAGCGCGATCGAGATCGACCGCGCGGTCAATCCCCTTCGGCCGCGATCGGTAGGCCGCCCGCGTTCGGTTCCCTCCGGCGCGGGCGGCCTGTTTCTCAGGACGTCAGACGCCGGCGGGCGAAGACGCCACCACCTCCAGCACCTCGGCCGCAACCTCATAGCGACCGAAGGAGGGCATCAGGTAGACCCCCTGCACCAGCGGCTGCAGCTCGAGCAGCAACTCCTGCGCCATCTTCACCCCTTCCCGACGACCATCGGGGCCGGCCCGGCGCATCCGCTCCCGCGCCTCGTCGCTCAGGGTGATCCCCGGCACCTCGTTGTGCAGGAACTCCGCGTGCCGGCTGCTCTGCAGGGGGAGGATGCCCGCCAGCACCGGCACCGGCAGGCGGTCGACGCCGTAGATCTCCAGAAATCGCCGCCACGTCGCCGGGTCGTAGATCGGCTGCGTCATGACCAGGTGGGCGCCCGCGTCCAGCTTGGCCCGCAGCCGCTCTGCCTCGAGCTCCAGGTCGGCTCGCGTCGGATCGATGGCGCAGGCAATGGTGAAGCCGGCCGGGCGGCCGATGGAGGCCCCGGCCGAATCGGCGCCGGCATTGAGCCGCTGCAACACGCGGATCAGCCCGATCGAATCGACATCGTAGACGGCCGAAGAGTCGGGATAGTCGCCGAGGCTCGGCGGGTCGCCGGTGAGCGCGATGATGTTGCGCACGCCGACCGCATGCGCGCCGAGCAGCTCCGACTGCAACCCCATCAGCGAGCGGTCGCGCGTCGTCAGGTGGAGAATCGTCTCCACGCCGACCTGGTGCTGGATCAGGTAGCAGAGGGTGAGCGCGCTCATGCGCACCCGCGCCATCGGCGAATCGGCGACGTTGATCAGATCGACGCCCGCCTCCTGCAACAGCCGCGCCCCGTCGAGCGCCTTGGTCGGGTTGAGCCCCTTCGGCGGGTCGATCTCGACGCTGACGACGAACTCGCCGCGATCGAGCTTTTGCCGCAGCAGCGTCGGCTCGTCGCCGGCGACCAGATCGATCTCCGGCACGGCGACGATCCGGGTTCGGCCCTTCCCCTCGGCCGTGGCCACGTCCGGCTCGTCCTCTCGGCAGATGCCGCCGTCGCCCGGGAGTTGACGAGCGAGCGCCTCCCGCATCGCGGCCGTGTGCTGAGGCGTCGTGCCGCAGCAGCCGCCGATGATACGCGCCCCCGCATCGACGGCACGATGCGCGAACTCCGCGAAGTACTCGGGCGATGAGGGATAGATGACCCGCCCCGCGATCTGCGCCGGCCACCCGGCGTTCGGCATGCAGGAGACGACGGGCACAGGACCGGGCAAGTCGCACAGCCGGCTCGCGATCGTCTCGATCACCGGCAGTAGCCGCTGCGGCCCGACGGAGCAATTCGCGCCGATGGCCGCGACGCCCAGCTCGCGCAGGCGATCGGCGACCTCCACCGGCGAGCTGCCGCCGATGGTGCGGCCATCCTCGGCGAAGGTCATCGAGGCGACGATCGGCAGATCGCAGACCTCGCGCGCGGCGCGGACCGCCTCGACCGATTCGTCGAGATTCCCCATCGTCTCGAGGATGAGGAGATCGACGCCCCCCTCCAGAAGCGCCTCGATCTGCTCCCGGAAGGCGGCGCGCGCCGCCTCGGGCGCCACGGTGCCGAAGGGCGCCAGCGTGCGGCCGGTCGGGCCGACTGCCCCCGCCACGAGCGCGGAACTGCCGGCGATCTCCCGCGCCTCCCGCGCCAGTCGCACGCCCTTGCGGTTGATCTCCCGCACCCGGTCGGCCAGCCCGAACGCCTCCAGCTTGAAGCGGTTAGCGCCGAAGGTGTTCGCCTCGATCAGGTCGGCGCCCGCGTCGAGATAGGCGCGGTGGACGCCGAGCACCAGCTCTGGCTGGCTCAGGTTGAGCGCGTCGAACGACTCATCGAGGGAGGCACCGCCGGCATAGAGCATCGTGCCCATCGCGCCATCGGCGAGCACGGGTCCACTGGCGAGGCGTTCGAGGAGGGGGTGCGTCACGAGGATTCTCCGTCATACATCGGCCACGACCATGTAACTCTACCCCGCGAGGGCATGAGCGAGTCTGCTTCGCCTCCATCTGACGCCAGGTTCGGAGTCGCTGGCCCCGCGTTCGAACCGCGTCACATGAAATCCGGGGCATCGCCACCGCTTCGCCGGCGTCGACCTTCACCCCCGGACGCGGCAAGGCGGCGGTCATGACCCGGGGCCCGTTTCAGGCTCTCTCGCGAACCTGACCCAACGTCTGGCCAGCCTCCGACCGGAGCGCCTCCTCGGTGATCTCGCCGAGAGTGAGCCTGTGTCCTTCGCTCGCCGCGTGGGCCGCCGCCGTCCCGGCCACCTCGACCGCGCGTTGTCGCTGGCGCTCCAGAACCGCGGCATCGCTGGGCGCGGGCGGCGGCAGGGTCAGGGCCTGCCGCGCCGCGCTGGCGGCGGCGAAGAGGCGCAGCGCCCGCTCCGGCGCCTGCTGGTCAACGGCGGTCGCCGCCAGCCACTCCAGCGCCTCGACGGCCCCCAGGCTCGCCCCGAGCGCCGTGAACTGGCGCAGCGCCGAGACGTATGAGGCAAGCGCCGCTGCCAGATCGCCCTCCGCGCGCGCCAGATGCCCCAGCTCGATGGCGGAGACCGCCAGCCCGAAGTCGTACCCGAGCTGGCGTTGCAGCTCCTGACTCTCCGTCAGCAGCGCGCGCGCCGCGGCCTGGTCGCCCGTCATGCGCCGGGTGATGCCCAGCGCCTGCACGGTATCGGCCAGCCAGCTCGGCTCCTTCCGCTTCCGCCAGAGCGCCAGCGCCTCCTCGTACATCGCCGCCGCCCGCTCCAGGTCCCCCTGCTCGCGGGCGACCATGGCCAGGTTCGAGAGGGAGATCGCCACGCCCCGCTCATCGCCGAGCTCGCGCCGCAGGCGCAGCGCCCGCTCGCCGAACGCCTTGGCCTCGCCGTAGGCGTAGCGGTTGACCGCGACGATCAGCAGGCCGCTGAGGGCAAAGGCGATCCCCCTCCGGTCGCCCTGCTGCTCGCAGAGGGCCAGACTCGCCCGGTAGTGGGCTTCCGCGGCGGCGAGATCGGGCGTCTCCATCGCCAGCTCGCCCAGGCCGAGCTCGGCGGTAGCCCGGCCGGCCGCATCGTCCCGATCCGCCAGCGCCAACGCCCGCTCCAGCCACGTCCGCCCCTCACTCGGGAAGCCACGCAGCTTCCAGAAGCGCCAGAGCCGGGGCGCCAGGCGCATCGCGGCCGCGCCGTCCCCGCGCCCGACGATGCTCGCTAAAGCGGCACGCAGGTTGTCGTGCTCCGCGGCGAGCCGCTCCAGCCAGCGCGGCTGCTCCGGCCCCAGCAAGCCCGCCTCCGCCTGGCCCGCGCGCGCGATCAGGAAGGCCTCGAAGGCGTGCTGCACCGCCTCCGCTTCCCCGCTGCCGGCCAACTGGTCGCTGGCGAACTCGCGGATGCTCTCCAGCATCCCGTAGCGCGGCTCGTCGTCGCCCGGCCACTGGTCGACCAGGCTCTGATCGACGAGCGCCGCCACCCCGGCGAGCGCGTCATCGCCGCCGTCATCGACCACGCTCACCGCGTCTGCCCCCTCCAGCGTCCAGCCGCCCACGAAGACGCTCAGGCGGCGGAAGAGGGCCGCCTCGTCCGGGGCGAGCAGATCGTGGCTCCAGGCGATCGTGTCGCGCAAGGTCCGCTGGCGCTGGGGGAGATCACGCGCACCTCCGACCAGGGTCGAGAGGCGGCGGTCGAGCCGGGCAAGGAGAGCGTCGGGCGTGAGGAGCTTCACCCGCGCCGCGGCCAGCTCGATCGCCAGCGGCAGGCCATCGACCCGCGCGCAGATGGCGGCGACGGCGGCGGCATTCTGGGGCGTCAGCGCGAACTCGGGCCGCAATGCCCGGGCACGCGCGACGAAGAGGGCGATGGCGTCATAGCGCGCCAGGTCTTCGAGGGGCGGCAGCGCGGCGAGATCGGGCAGTGGAAGCGTCTCCACACGGTACTCGTGCTCGGCCTGCAGCCCGAGGCGCGCCCGGCTGGTGGCGAGGATCGAGATCCCGGGCGCGGCGGCCAGCAGACCAGCCACGAAGGTGACCGCCGGCAGTACGTGCTCGAAGTTGTCGAAGAGGAGGAGCATGCGCCGCTCCCGGAGATACGCGGCCACCGTCTCCGCGAGCCCCTGCCCCGGCTGCTCCCGCAACCCCAAGGCCGCCGCCGTCGCCGTCGGCACGGCATCCGGGTCGGTCTGCCGGGCGAGATCGATCAGGAATGCGCCGTCGGGGAACGACTCGAGCGCCTCCGCGGCCACGCGCAGCCCGAGCCGCGTCTTGCCGACGCCGCCGGCGCCAGTGAGGGTCACCAGACGGACATCCGGTTGCAGCAGGAGGGCGACGACCTCCTCCACCTCGCGCTCCCGCCCGAGAAAGGGGGTCGGCTGCGCCGGGAGGTTGTGCGACAGCCGCCCTGCGGTGTCGAGGGGCGGGAAATCGGCGCGCAGGGCGGGGTGGCAGAGCTGAAAGACCTCCTCCGGCTGTAGCAGGTCGCGCAGGCGAAACTCGCCCAGGCGCCGCAGCGACGCATCGGGCGGCAGGAGACCGCTGGCCAGGTCGGCGACGATCTCGCTGACCAGGATCTGCTCCCCGTGCGCGGCATCGAGGAGGCGAGAGAGGCGATTCAGGCAGGGCGCCAGGTAGTCGCCGTCGCGGGGTTCGGCCGCGCCGGCGTGCAGCGCCATGCGGACGCGCGGCCGCTCGTCCGCGCTCGGCCATGGCTCCCCGGCGAGCGTGCGCTGCGCGTCGAGCGCGGCCGCGATCCCTTGCGCTGCCGTGGCGAATGCCGATTGGGTAGCGTCGCCGATGAGCTTGTAGAGGACGCCGCCGTTGGCCGCGATGCCCTGGCGCACGAGGGCGAACTGCCGCTCCACCACCACGCGCGCGCTGGCGGGGGTTCGCTCCCAGAGCGCCGCGCTCTGCTCGATATCGGTAAAGAGGAAGGTGACCGTTCCGGCGGGGAACCCCGGCATACCTCGCCTCCGCGACGCGAATGACCGGCCGGCGGGGCCGAGTGTCGCACGACGTTGAGTCGCGCGAAAAGGGGTACGGACAGCCTCGCCCCGGCCCCCAAACGATCGCGAGAATCCCTGGTCGATCAGGCGGTCGATGCCGGAGGCGCTCCCTCTTCCTCGCTCAGCTCCGCCGCCGCCAGCGTGGCATAGGCCGCGATGCCGCCGAGGACCGCCCGGGTGAGCGGGCTGTCCATCCACGCGCCGAAGGCGGCCACGCTCGGATGCCCGCCGCTGCCCGTCTCCGGCTCGATCAACCCGCCCGTACGCAGTCTCTCCAGGATCTCGTCGATATCGATGTCGCCGGCATCCTCTCCGCCGGCCGCTTCGTCGCCAACGCGCCCTTCCGTGAGATCGGGGAGCGGCGCAGACCGCGCCGCCCCGGCGCCACCCGCGGCCGCCTCCGCGCCGCGCTCGCGACGGATGCGCCGCATGAGGGCGGCGACCTCGGCGCGCTGGTCGGCCGGGAGATTGTCGAGCGCCCGCTTCATCGCGGCCCGGAACTGGTCTGCGCTCAACTCGTCGCGCAACTCCTGGAGATACTCCAACGCCTCCTCGGACGTAAAGCCCTTGGAGAGATCGCCGACCCTGTACTGCTCGGTAACGGTGAAGCGCCGCTCCTCGCGCACGCGGTCGGTCACCCGCTTCTTGAGCAGCTCGAGCTGCCCCTGTTTCCGGTCATACGCCGACTGATCCCACGAGCCGTCGCGCTCGGCCGCGCCGGTTGCCTCCCGCGACGTGTCTTCGCCGCTCTCGAAATACTCGTTCACGATGCCGTCCATGCTCAAAACCTCTCTTCCATGCGCCAGATACGGGCGATGCCATGCCTCTCCACTCGCACATCTCGCGCCGCCGCATGCCATGCGCCGACACGACGCGCAATGCCATCACCGGCCCCGCGCACGGCTGATCGGGCATACTCCGCTCCACGCCGGTCCGGCATTGGCGGCGGGAGAAGCGGAGGCGCTGGTGCTTGGTCTTGGCTGGCAGGAATTGATCATGCTCGTCATCGTCATCGTCCTGGTCGGCGGCTTCTTCGGCATCGGCTCGCTCGGCAGGCAAGCGAGGCGGTCGCTGGGGCCCGAGTCCGAGCTACCGGAGCCATCGCCCCTCTCGCCCGCCGCCCTCCGGCAGATGACCGCGACGTCTGGCCAGCCGACGAGCGCGCCCGCGCCGGACGCGTGGCCCGAGCGGCCCGAGAACGTCTGAAGCCGCCGGCGTCGCCAGGAATCGGCGTACGCGGCCGTGTGGATCGAGGGAATGGGCCATGGGCACTATCACGGATATCCCATGAGGGTGATTCCCAACGTCCGTCGGGCCATGTGGCGAAAGGATCTTTAGCCTCAGGCTACAAGCAACGGAAGGACCCTAGAGGGCCCTGATAGTCGGCCGTGGGATAATGAACGCAACCGCCGCAAGGGTTCTGGTGGCAGGTGGCCGCGGCAAGAAGGCGACTGTCAGGTATGGGGCTGGTGACGAAGCAGCACCCTGCAATCAGCTCCATGCATGGCGTTGGCGTTTTCAGGATCCGGCCGCCGTAGCCAAGACCCTTATGGCTGTTGCTGAAATACCCCGGCTACCGCGTCCAGGGCCCTTTAGGGTCCTTTCACGTTTTGTAGCCAGAGGCTGAAAGCCTCCGGCGGGCCCGGCGCGGCCGCCCCTGCTCAAAACTCGAGCGCATCATTCACAGGCGGTCCAGGGCCGCGCCTACCCCTTGTCGAGCGCCTCGAGCACCGGGGCGAAGGCCTCCCACGAGGCGGGGACGTTCGGCTGCAGGCGGACCTGGAGATGGCCGGCGCCAACATCGGCATAGGCGCGCAGCCCGGCGGCGATCTCCTCCGGCGTCCCCGCCAGCGGCGTGATCCCCTTCGGCGTCGGCCGCTCTTTCCCCGGCGCGACGAGAACCGAGACGGTCTTTTCGATCGTCGCCGGATCGCGACCGGCCGTGACGCAGGCGGCGTCGACGTTCGCGGCATACGGCCCCACACCCTCCGCGCAGTTGCCGGTGTGCGTCCACCAGATATTCCAGGCGTCGCCGTAGCGGGCGAGCAGATCGAGCATGCGCGGCCCGTGCGAGCCGATCATGATCGGCGGGCCCCCGGGGCGCGGTCCTCGCGGGCGCAGTTCGCAATCGCGCGCCTGGTAGTACTCGCCCGCGAAGTCGATGGAGCCCTCGCGCAGCAGGCCATGGATGATGTGCAGCGCCTCCTCGAAGCGGGAGACGCGGTGGTCGAAGGGGTAGCCGAAAGCACGGTACTCCGCCTCGTTCCAGCCGGCGCCGATGCCGAGAATCAGCCGCCCGTCGCTGATCTCCTCCGTCGTGGCGACCATCTTCGCCAGCAGCGCCGGATTGCGAAAGCCGGTGCAGATGACGAGCGTCCCCAGTTCGACCCGGTCGGTGACCGCCGCCAGCGCCGAGAGGTGCGACCAACACTCCCACGCCCCGCGCGGCTCCTCCCCAGGCGTGCGATGGAGGAGATGGTCGGTGACCCAGATCGAATCCGCACCGATCGCCTCCCCGATGGTGGCCATCTCGCGCAGGTCGGCCCAACGGGCCGTCTTGCCCGCGAACTGACGTTCGTGGTCGGGCAGCAGAAGGCCGATCTTGAGCGGCCGCGTCATCTCCGGCTCCGGGTGCACCGAGCGTCCTTTCTCTCTCGTGCGTCGCATCGCGCGCCGTTTTTCAGCAGGTCCATTATGCCGCCGGAGCGAGATGGGGGCGTGGCGACCCTGTCACCAGGATGTCGAAAATGAAACCGATTGGCATAACGGAACGTTCAAAGAATCTGGGACCGATGTCGGCAGTCTTGTTCGGTATCCGTCGTCGATGAGCGTGCACAATGGTTCCCGGATGGCACAAGCTGCGCCATCGCGGGGAACCGCGGACATAATCACCAGCGGCGGGTACCGTTCGTGCGCGTGGGAAGAGACCATCCCCCGGCAACGGATCGCATGCGATCGGCAGGAGCGTCCATTCCTGCCGGCAAGAGGAGGTTGTGGGTGAAACGGCAGCATTCCGGGG
>JADYYO010000182.1 GCA_020853615.1 Thermomicrobiales bacterium | reverse complement strand
CGACATCCACGGCGCGCGCGTGTTGGCGCTGCTCGGCGACTCGGTGACCACCGACCACATCTCCCCGGCCGGCAGCATCGCCCGCGAGAGCCCGGCCGGCCGCTACCTGATCGAGCAGGGGGTGCGGCCGATCGAGTTCAACTCCTATGGCTCGCGTCGCGGCAACCACGAGGTGATGATTCGCGGCACCTTTGCCAATATCCGGCTGCGCAACCAACTCACCCCCGACAAGGAGGGGAACTGGACCGTCCACCTCCCGTCCGGCGAGCAGATGAGCATCTACGACGCCGCGATGCGCTACGCCGACGAGCAGACGCCGCTGGTCGTCATCGCCGGAAAGGAGTACGGCACCGGATCGTCGCGCGACTGGGCGGCGAAGGGGACGCTCCTCCTCGGCGTGAAGGCGGTGCTGGTCGAGACCTTCGAGCGGATCCACCGCTCCAACCTCGTCGGCATGGGTGTCCTGCCGCTGCAGTTCCTCCCGGGCGAGAGTGCGGCGTCGCACGGCCTGACCGGCGAGGAGACGTTCGACATCGAGGGGATCGCCAACCTGACCCCGCGTAAACGGCTGCAGATCCGAGCCACCCGGCCGGACGGGACGACAGTCGCGTTCGAGGCGATCGCCCGCATCGACAGCCCGGTCGAGGCGGACTACTACCGGAACGGCGGTATCCTGCAGACGGTCCTGCAGCGGCTGACGCGGCCCGTTGCCTGAGGCGGCGGGCGGCATGGATGACGTGGCCCACGCCGATACGGTTGTCGTCGGCGGGGGAACCGCCGGGGCGGTCGTCGCCGGGCTGATCGCGGCCAACAGCGACGAATCTGTCGTCGTGCTCGAGGCCGGGCCCGACTTCGGTTCATTCGAGAGCGGGGGCTGGCCCGAGGATCTGCTCGACGCCCGCGCGCTCGGCTACTCCCGCGACTGGCGCTACGACTCGGACGAGACGTACCCCGGGCGCAAGGTCGCCTTCGAGCGGGCGAGGGTGATTGGCGGCTGCTCGGCCCACAACGGCTGCGCCGCCATCTGGGGCAGCCGGGTCGACTACGACGGCTGGGCGGCCCTCGGGCTCGACGGCTGGGCGATGGACGACCTCCTCCCCCTTTTCGCGCGCGCCTCGGAGCGGATGCGCGTCCGCGTGCCCGCGCCCGAGGAGATCACCCCGTTTCAGGAGGCTGCTCTGCAGGCGGCGGTGGCCGCCGGTATCCCGCGCGTCGAGAATCTGAACGACGTCGACGCGGACGAAGGGATGGGCCCCAGCCCGGTCAATATCTGGCAGGGGACGCGCTGGAACAGCGCCTTCGCCTATCTCGATCCGGTCAGGGACCGTCCGAACCTGAGGATCGCGGGGAATTGCCTCGTCGACCGGCTCCTGATCGAGGGGGATCGGGTCAGCGGCGTGCGCTACCTCGGCTCGGACGGGCCGCAAACGATCGCGGCCGGGCGCGTCGTCGTCGCGGGCGGCACGTATGGCAGCCCGGCGATCCTGCTTCGCTCCGGGATCGGCGACCCGGATAAGTTGCGCGCCCTCGGCATCGCGCCACGAGTTCCGCTGCGCGGCGTCGGCCGCAATCTGCACGATCACCCGGCAGTCAGTCTCGACTACGCCGGAACGCCGGAGGCGGTCTCACGCATGACGGCGTTCCGCGAGAGCGCCTGGATGCCCGAGGAGCAGACGATCGCCAAGATCCGCTCAGCTCGCTACCCAAGTGCCGAGCGCGGGTTCGACCTGCATCTCTACCCGGTCGGCGGCCCCGACAGCGGCACGCCTTCCGGCTGGCACTGGTTTCTCCCCGTCGCCTGCATGACGCCTCGCTCGCGCGGCGCGCTCACGCTCCGCTCCGCCGACCCGCTGATCGCGCCGAGGATCGATCACGGCTATCTCAGCGACCCCGATGACCACGACCGTGCGACGTTGATCGAAGGGGTACGCATCGCCCGCGAGGTGGCGAGCCAGTCGCCGCTGCGCGAGCTCCTCGGCGAGGAGACGAGCCCGGGTTCTGCCGTTCACGACGACGCGGCCCTCGCGTCGTGGATCGATGATGTGGTGGGCCACTACTACCATCCTGTCGGAACCTGCAAGATGGGCTCCGCCCACGACTCGCTGGCGGTCACCGATGCGCGCGGCCGGATCCACGGCCTGCAGAACGCCTTCGTCGCGGACTGCTCGATCGTGCCGGTCATCCCGCGCGCGAACACGAACATCCCGGCGGTCGTGATCGGGGAGTGGATCGGCGGATGGCTGCTCGAACAGTGATGGAGCCGCACGTGAAGACGATCGGATTCGGAGTCATCGGGCTCGGGCGGATCGGCGCCTTCCATGCCGAGTCGCTGCAGCATCACGTCAGCGGCGCGCGACTGATGGCGGCGGCCGTCGATCCCGAGCACCGCCGTGCGTTGCTGGCATCGGGTCGCTCGCCCTGCGCGCTCGAGGAGAGCGTGCCGGACCTCCTCGCGCGCCCCGACATCGACGCCGTCGTCGTCGCTTCGCCGGCCGTCGTCCACGACGAGCACATCTCCCTCGCCGCCGCTGCCGGCAAGCCGATCTTCTCCGAGAAGCCGCTCGCCGACACGGTTGCCAAGGCGGAGGCGGCTGCCGAGGCCGTGCGCCGCGCCGGCGTCCCCTTCCAGATCGGATTTCAGCGGCGCTACGACCGGAGCTACGCCCGCGCGAAGGAGCTGATCGCTTCGGGGGCGATCGGGGAGATCGAGATGTTCCGCGGCATGAGCTGCGACCGTCTCGGCCCGATCGAGTTCCTGAAGACGAGCGGCGGCATCTTCATGGATCTCGCTAGCCACGACTTCGACGCCGCGCGCTTCCTCACGGGCCAGGAGGTGACGGAGGTGCTGGCGATCGGCGCGGTCCTCGTCGAGCCCGAGTTGGCGACCTTCGACGACGTCGACTACGCGATCGCCATGCTCCGCTTCGCCAATGGCGCGCTCGGCGTCGTGCAGACGAGCTGGCGCGCGCCCTATGGATATGACATCGTCGCCGAGGTCCACGGCAGCAAAGGGAAGGTCGTGGCCGAGGTCGACGAGAAGTACCCGACGCTCCTCTACGACGAGCGGGGCAAGGTCTCGGCCCGCCACGACCAGTTCCTCGAGCGCTTCAGCGATGCCTACCGCGCGGAGTTGCAGGCGTTCGTCGACGCGCTCCATGCCGGCACGGCGCCGACACCGGACGTCGAGGATGGGCTGCAGGCGGTCCGCATCGCGGCGGCGGCGACCGAGAGTCGCCGCTCGGGCGAGTGGGTCAAGGTCGACGCCGCATAGCCTGGCGATGGTCCGGCGTACAATCGAGACAGGGCATGCGTCGTCGTTCGTAGAGGGAGCAGAGCAGATGGTTGCATCGCCGCCGCGCAGTGACGCGGGCACGGATGTCGAGACCTTCGGCAACTACATCAATGACGAATGGCGCCCCGCCGCCTCGGGCGCCACGATGGAGAATCGCAACCCGGCCAATCGCGACGAGGTGATCGGTCACTTCGCGGCGTCGGGGCAGGAGGACGTGGAGGCGGCGATTGCCGCGGCGGACGAGGCGTACCGCACCTGGCGCCTCAGCTCGCCGATCACGCGGGCGAACATCCTGCACAAGGCCGCCAATATCCTCGAGTCGCGCATTCCCGACGTCGGTCGCGAGCTGACCCGGGAGGAGGGGAAGACGCTCAAGGAGGGGATCGGCGAGACGACGCGCGCCGTCCAGATCCTCCGCTACTTCGCCGGCGAAGCGCAGCAGCCGAGCGGAGAGCACTACCCCTCGGCCAACCCGAACACGCTCCTCTACACCACGCGCGAGCCGCTTGGCGTGGTGGCGGTGATCACCCCCTGGAACTTCCCGATCGCCATCCCGGCCTGGAAGATTGCGCCGGCGCTCGCCTTCGGCAACACCGTCGTCTTCAAGCCGGCGAGCAACACGCCGCTGACCGCGCTGCGCTTCGTCGAGGCGCTGGCCGAGGCCGGGCTGCCGGCAGGCGTCCTCAACCTCGTCACCGGCTCCGCCTCGAAGGTCGGCGACCCGCTGGTGCAGGATCCCCGCGTCGTCGCCATCTCCTTCACGGGATCGACCGAGACGGGCGCCGAGTTGCGCCAGACCGCCGCGAAGCGGGGCGCGAAGATTCAGCTCGAGTTGGGCGGCAAGAACCCGGCGATCGTGCTCGCCGACGCCGACCTGGAGCACGCCGTCGGCCAGGTCGTCGCCGGGGCGATGATGAGCACCGGCCAGAAGTGCACGGCGACGTCGCGCGCCATCGTCGACCGCCGCATCGCCGACCGCTTCACCGAGCTGCTGGCCGATCGCATCGGCGGGCTGAAAGTCGGTGATCCGCTGGCGGCGGAGACGCAGATCGGGCCGCTGATCGATGACCGTGCCGCCGACCGGGTCGCTTCCGAGGTCGACGCGGCAAAGAAGACCTCGGCCGAGCTGCTGGTGGGCGGCGGCCGGCTTGGCGGCGCGCTCGAGCGGGGCGCGTTCGTCGCGCCGACCCTCTTCACCGGTGTCGAACCGGAGTCGCGTCTCGGCCAGCACGAGCTCTTCGGCCCGGTCCTCGGGGTGATCCCCGTCGACAGCATGGAGGAGGCGATCGCGGTCGCCAACCAGGTCAAGTTCGGGCTCTCGGCGTCGATCTTCACGCGCGATCTCGGCCGCGCGCTCACCTTTGCCCGCGAGATCGAGGCCGGCATCGTCCACGTCAACAGCGAGACGGCGGGCGCCGAGCCGCAGGTGCCGTTCGGCGGCATGAAGGGCTCGTCGTCCTACTCCCGCGAGCAGGGGAAGGCCTCGCGCGAGTTCTTCACCCAGGTGAAGACCGTCTACATGGATCCTCCCCCGAGCGCCTAATACAGCAGCGCGTGGAAATCGTGTCATCCTGAGCTTGCGAAGGATCTCGGCTCTCGGGGCGCTCTCGTTCGGTCAGCCGAGATGTTTCGCTTCGCTCAACATGACACGTCGTACGCGTCGCGCTGCAACTGCTGGCCCGGCACGAGACGTGCACCGGGCTCCGGGTAGTGAGAGTCAGGATGACTCGGACGCGGGCTTGCCGCCCGCCGGTCGATACGGAGAGGAGTGCGGAGGACGATGACGAAGCACGCGCAATCGGTGCACGAGGCTGCCGCCACCTGGCAGGGCGGCCTGACGGACGGGACGGGCAGCATCACCGGCTCCACCAGCGGCAAGCTCAAGGATCTGCAACTGACATGGGACGCCCGGTCGGGGGCGGACAATTCGCTCACCACCCCCGAGGAGCTCCTCGCGGCCGCCCACGCCGCCTGCTTTGCGATGGCGCTGGCGCACGAGCTGCAGGGGCGGAAGGCGGAGCCGCAGAAGCTGGACGTGACCGCGCACGTCGGGTTCGACCCGAAGGTCGGCGGCGGCTTCCAGGTCAGCTTCTCCAATCTCTCTGTCAAGGGGCAGGTCTCCGGCATCAGCCAGGAGGCGTTCCAGGAGGCGGTCGACCAGGCGGCGCAGGGCTGCCCGATCTCCCAGGCCCTGATGGGCAACGTCGAGATCAACGGCGTGGCCGAACTGGTCTAACGACGGCTGTTGACACCGCGAAGGCCGGGGACGGTCGCCCCCGGCCTTCGTCATGCCTCGCCTCGTCCGCTGGCTGCCTCCGGGGGCGGCTGGCAGGCCGGGCAGAAGGACGTGCCGCGCCCCGCGACGACCGTTCGCGCCAGCGGCGTACCGCAGCGCGGGCAGGCGTCCTTGCCGCCGCGCCCGTAGACGAGGAGCCGAGCGCCGTAGCGGCCGGGGTTCCCCTCGGGATCCTCGAACGAGCTGAAGGTGGTGCCTCGGTTCTGGACGGCTGCCTGCAGCACCTCGCGGACGGCCTGATACACGGCAGCGACCTCGGCGGGCGCAAGGCTGTTCGCGGACCGCTCGGGGTGAATGCCGGCCAGGTAGAGCGCCTCGTCGACGTAGATGTTGCCGAGCCCGCCGATGAGGCCCTGATCGAGGAGGACCGCCTTGATCTTCCCCGGCCGTCGCGCCAGCCGCTCCAGCAGCCATTCCGGCGTGAACTCGGGCGATAGGGGCTCGCGGCCCAACCGCTGCTCCAGCGCGTCCAGATCGACCGGATGCAGATGGACGACGCGGCCGAACTTGCGCTGGTCCGAGAAGCGGAGCTCACGGTCGCTCTGAAACGCGATCGCCAGCCGCTCGTGGCGCTGGACGGGCGCGCCGCTTGCCACCGCACTAAGGCGGCCGGTCATCCGCAAGTGGACGACGAGGGCCGTGTCGTCGTCGAGCTCGATGACGACATACTTCGCCCGGCGGCGAATGCCGCGAATGGTGCGCCCCGCGACGCGGGCATTCACCTGCTCGAGCGATTCGCCTCCGAGCACGCCCGGAAAGTCGGTGAGGCGGAGCGCGCGAATCTCCTCGCCGATGATGTGCCCCCGCAGGGAGCGGACGACGGTTTCGACTTCGGGGAGTTCTGGCATACTCGATGGTGGGGCCGGCTCGACCGGCAACGTGATTCAGGACGACGGCGCGCCGATCGTACCATGCGGCGGGAGCGACGGCGGATCGAGCAGAGGGAGCGATGGCGAGCGCAACCGAGAGCGACTGCATCTTTTGCCGGATCGCGAGCGGCGAAATGGGGACGGAGCTGATCGCCGAGAGCGACCAGCATGTCGCGTTTCGCGACCTCTCCCCGCAGGCGCCCGTCCATGTCCTGATCGTGCCGCGCCAGCACTACGCCTCGCTACGCGACGTTGGCCCCGATGATGCGGGGGTCCTCGCGGACGCGCTCCTCCTCGCCTCGCGCGTGGCCGGAGAGCAGGGACTTTACGACGGCGGGTATCGCGTGATCACCAACGACGGCCCAGATGCTGGGCAGACAGTCCACCACCTTCATTTCCACGTCCTCGGCGGCAAGGAGTTGCGCGCCGGGCTCGGATAGCCGCTGGCGCGACAGCAGAGGAAGGACAACGTGAGCGAACCGACGCTGCGGCAGCGACTCGATGAGGACCTGAAGAGCGCGATGCGCTCCGGTGACGCCACCTCGCGAGATGCGATTCGCTACATCCTCGCCGCCGTCAAGAATGCCGAGATCGACGCGCGCGGCTCCGGCGCCGAGGCCGATCCGGAGGCGGCGCTGCGCAAGCTCGCCAAGCAGCTCAATGACGCGAT
>JADYYO010000181.1 GCA_020853615.1 Thermomicrobiales bacterium | reverse complement strand
TCCCGAACAGGTCGGTGGCCGGGTCGTCGAGGATGGCGACGATGGCCTCCAGGTCGCGGGTGAACGCCGCGATGCTGGCGTCCCACTCCCGCGCTGTCGCCGTCGCATCCGGCGCCGGCCAGTAGTCGCGCGGCCATTCCGGCGCCGTGTAGTCGGCCTGGGTCAGGTAGGCGAGGATGTCGGCCTGCGTGATGCGCAGATGCTCGATCAGGTGCCAGAAGGTGTAGTCGACGCGCGGCGGCCGCCGGTTGATCGCCTCGGCGGGGAAATTGGCGACCGCCTCGGCGAAGGGCATGTGCGCGTGGCCGCCGCGCAGCAGGCCGATCAGGTGATCCCGTAACGTTCGGTCGCGATCCATTACATCCTCGCCCCACGCCCCGGCGTCGGTCACGATGCCGGCGTTGCGGCGGCCTGAGCGACCGGAACTGGCGTCGCGGTCGTGCGCGGGGCGGCGACCACGCCGCAGGCGAAGCGGGGGCCGCTATTGCCCGACGGCTGCGAGGTGAGGTCGTCGGTGCCGGCGTGGATGATGATCGCGGTGCCGTCCGTGTCGAAGACCGAGGTCGGTCCCTCACCGAGCGTGAAGTCGCGCGTGGTGATCTGGCTGTCACCGGCGCCGTCTTCCCCCACGGTGATGTTGCCGAAGTCGCCGACGTGATGATGCGGCGATTCCGGCCCGCCGTGCGGCTGTTCGGTCGGGTTCCAGTGCGGCCCGGCCGAGCTGAACGGCTCGTCGCCCTTCGGGTCGCAGATGCCGACGGCGTGCAGGTGCCAGCCATGCTCGCCCGGGGTCATCCCTTCGACGCGGACCCGGATCGTGACGCCATCGGGTCCCTCGGTGAAGATCGCCTGCCCGACCGTCGCGCCGCTTGTGTCGTGCAGCGTGACCTCGATCGGCATTGTCGGCGTTGCCACGGGACTGGCGTCCTGCGCCCGGGCGACGAGCGAGGCGGGACCGGAAAGTCCGGCCGCCAGGGCGACGGCGATCGCGAACCTCGAGACGTGCGTGCGAACCATGGCGCGGTCCTCCTTGCTGGATCGTCCCGCCTGCCGGGAGCACGCGGCGCGGGAGCATCCGTCGTACCTGCAAGAGAGGTGCCACGTCGTGTCGCGCATCGCGTTGGCAAGCGCCGGGCAACCGAGATCGTTCGCATCGGCCATCATCGATCGGAGCGGCAGGGCGGCGGCTGGAGAAGGGAAAGGATCAGGAAGGAGCAATATCCAGCCGGTCGAGGAACTCGCGCGGCGTGAGGATGGCGATCTCCTCATACGCTCCGAGTGCTCGGAGATAGTTGTCGCCCGTCACAAGAACGTGCGCTCCGCCAGCAAGTGCCGTCGCGAGGACCAGATCGTCTTCTTCGTCCGCGGCAACACCGTGAACACCCATTGCCGGGGTGACAATCGTCGCATTCGCACGAAGTACCCGGAGAAAGTCCTGCGATCGATGCGGGCCATAGCGATGCTGGAAGTACGGTTTCCGCCATGCGCGCGCAACGCTGTTGAGGACGTGCTCGGAGAGGATCATCTCGAATTCGAGATCGACCCAGCGCTCCAGCAATATCCCCGGGGCACCTGTCGAGCTCGCGAGGCCCGATACCAGAACATTCGCATCCAGTGTCGCTCGAATCATGCGCTCTTGGCGGTCGATTCTCGCTCGAACCCGCGCTCGTCGCGCACCTCGGCCATCACCTCGGCGACCTCACGCTCGATGTCGTCGGCAGGCACTCCGAGGAATGGAGCTCGTGTGGCATCGAGCAGGCGTCGGCGCTCCGCGCGCACCGCGTCGAGCTCTACGAGTCGCTCCAGATCCCCGATCGAGACGAGCGCGGCGACCGGGATGCCCGCCTTCTCGATCAGGATGCGCTGCTCACCGCGGTAGACGGCGTTGACGAGGCCGGAGAGGCGGCTCTTGACGTCCGAGATCTTCATCGTCGCGGTTTCGGGAAGAGGCTTGCGCATGACGGCTCCGATCGCTGGCGAGGGATTGACCGGTTTCGGTCAACTATAGTCGCATCTGGTTGCCTCCTCGCATGCCGGGGAGCCGCGATGCGCCGCGTGCGGCCTCGCGAGACAATGCGCCCCGGTATCGGCTCGTTTGGCGGCGACCCGCCTGCAAAGGAGTGCCCGTGCGCATCGGCGTGACCTTTCCCCAGATCGAATTCGGCAACGATCCGATCGCCCTGCGCGACTACGCGCAGGCGATCGAGGGGTTGGGCTACACCCACCTCCTCGCCTACGACCACGTGCTCGGCGCGGACACCTCGGTGCGCCCCGGCTGGAGCGGATCGTACGCGGCGGAGAATCCGTTCCACGAGGTCCTCGTCCTCTTCGGCTACCTGGCGGGGCTCACCACCACGCTCGAGCTGGTCACCGGGGTGCTGATCCTGCCGCAACGGCAGACGGCGCTTGTCGCCAAGCAGGCGGCCGAGATCGACATCCTGAGCGGCGGGCGGCTGCGACTCGGCGTCGGGGTCGGTTGGAACGCGGTCGAGTACGAGGGGCTCGGCAAGGAGTTCACGAATCGCGGCGCGCGGAGCGAAGAGCAGATCCGCCTGCTGCGCGCGCTCTGGACCGAGCCGATCGTCACCTTCGACGGCCGCTGGGAGCAGATCGACCACGCCGGGATCAATCCGCTGCCGGTGCAGCGGCCGATCCCGATCTGGATCGGCGGCTACGCCGAGGCGACGCTGCGGCGCGTGGGGGAGTTGGGGGACGGGTGGTTCCCCTGGCGCGAGCCGAACGAGACGATGCGCGCCGCGATCGCCCGCATCCGCGACTACGCGGATGCGGCCGGCCGCGACCCGGACGCCATCGGCTACGAGCCGCAGCTCAACATCGGTCGGGGCACGCCGGAGGAGTGGCGCGCCTTCCTGGACGGCTGGCGCGCGCTCGGCGCCACCCACTGTTGCTTCAGCACGATGGGGAACGGCTTCTCCTCACCGGCCGAGCATCTCGCCGCCTTGACCCGCGCGGCGGACGCCCTGGGTGTCCGCCGGGGGGTGGCCTAGCCGTCCTGTCGATCGCCACGACGCCGGGAATGCGGGCCATCAGCGTCGTCGCGCTGATGGACGAGGCTGCTGGCACGGGACGTGCTTGGGGAGTGGCGTAGTCGAATGCGATGATCGTGGGTTGCACCGAAGGGTGAAGAGTATGCGATAATCGGCATAGAGGCATATCGCGCGGAACGGATAACCGCTCGCGCGCGTTCCTCTAGCAAACGCGCATCTATGTGTTCCCCGGCCGGCTCGAGCGCCGCCTCGCTCCCCGGTCTACACCTCAAGACTCCTCGAAGTTCCCCTTGCTGAACCTTCCCGGTGGCGAGCGCGGCGCCACCGGCAGCATCCCTCCCCACACGTACACCGCACGCCATCATCTCGCCTCGATCGATCGGGACAGTCCGCGCTCCGCTCCTGGTGCCTGAATGTGGTAGACAGTCGGGCGCGGTTCGCGGATCATGATGCCCGTGAATGCGCAGGGTGCCGTGAGCATGCGGCTGCGAACAATCGTGCGGTTTCTCGAGGTCATCGTCCTGCAGGCGGTGCTGCTCGGCCTGCTGGCGCTGATCATCCCTGGCTTCGGCTTCGAGGATCCGGTGATGCTCGTGCCCGCGGCGCTGGCGATCACCCTCGGGCAATCGCTCCTCTGGCCCCTCATCTACGGCATCGCGGCGCGCTTCGGCCCGTGGCTCTTCCCCGTTCTCAGCTTCTTCCTCACCGGCGCGCTCATCTCCGCCGCCGCCTGGCTCGACAACGAGTTCGGCATCGGCGGCGTCTATGTCGCCGACCTCTGGACCGGCATCCTGGTCGCCTTCGGGCTCAGCGCCGGGAACACCATCCTGGCCGCGGTCTTCGCCCTCGACGACGAGGCGACCTACAACCGGATGGTGACGGAGCCGCTGCGCCGCCGCTACCGGGACGTGTCGAAGACGGACGAGCCCGGCTTCCTCTTCCTCGAGATCGACGGCCTCTCCGAGCCGGTGCTGCGCGATGCGATGGCCCGCGGCTACATGCCGACGCTGCAGCGCTGGCTCGACTCCGGCAGTCACGCCCTGATGCGCTGGGATCCCGACCTCTCGTCGCAAACCTCCGCCAGCCAGGCCGGCATCCTCCTCGGCTCGAACGAGGGGATCCCCGCCTTTCGCTGGTGGGACAAGCCACGCCAGGATCTGATGGTCTCCTCCAAGATGCGCACCGCCCACGAGTTGGAGTTGCAGCTCTCGACGGGCGAGGGCCTGCTGGCGAAGGGGGGCGCCGGGCGCTGGAACGCCTTCTCCGGCAACGCCGCCGACAACATCGGGGTCTTCAGCGTCTTCGGCGATGCCAGCCGCGGCTCGGACAACACCCTGCTCGGTTACCTGATCACGCCCTACATGCTGGCGCGGATCCTCACGCTCTACGTCATGGATGTCCTTCGCGAGTGGTGGCAGGCCTGGCGACAGGTGCGGCAGGACGTCCGGCCGCGCGTCCATCGGGGCCTCAAGTACTCGTTCGTGCGCGCCGCCACGACGACCGCGATGCAGGAGGCGAGCCGGCAGATCCTCACCTCCGACATGCTGCGCGGGGTGCCCGAGGTCTACAACACCTTCTTCGGCTACGACGAGGTGGCGCACCACTCCGGGATCGACCGCGAGGACTCGCTCAAGATCCTGGCGACGCTCGACCGGATCTTCGCCCATCTGGAGCGGGTCGCGGCGCTCGCCCCGCGGCCGTATCACCTGATCGTCCTCTCCGACCATGGGCAGAGCCAGGGGGCGACCTTCCTGCAGAAGTACGGGAAGACCCTGGGCGATGTCACCCACGAGTTGCTCGCGGCGCGCGGCGAGACCAGGCTGACCGAGATCGCGCACGACGACGAGGCGCTGGGCCACGTCAACGCCGCGCTGACCGACGCCATGCAGGGGACGACGCGCACCTCGCACGTGCTGCGGCGGCTGCTGGAGCGGCGCACGGCCGAGCGGGAGGCGACACTCGGCCTCAGCGCCCGGGAGCTCCCCGACGGCCGTGCGCCGGACGTCACCGACGTCATCGTCCTTGCCTCGGGGAATCTGGGAGTCATCTCCTTTCCGCAGTGGAAGGAGCTGATGACCCTCGAGCAGATCGGAGACGCTTTTCCCGAGCTGATTCCCGGGCTGATCGAGCACCCGGGGATCAGCCTGCTCCTCGTCACCTCGGCCGCGCATGGCCCGCTGGCGATTGGCAAGGAGGGGGCTGTCTATCTGAAGAGCGGTCGCGTCGAGGGGGAGAACCCGCTGACCCCGTTCGGGCCGCACGCCGCCCGCCACCTGCTGCGCGAGGCGGAGTTTCCCAACGTCCCCGACATCGTCGTCATCAGCACCGTCGACCCGGAAACGGGCGAGGTGCCCGCCTTCGAGGAGCTTGTCGGTAATCATGGCGGCCTCGGCGGCTGGCAGCGGGAGCCGTTCGTCCTCTACCCCGCGCACTTCGACCCGGGACCCGAGGAGATCGTCGGCGCCGGCCATCTGCACGACCTCCTCAAGCGCTGGCTGGCCGAGAGCCGCGGCGAGCTGGCCGAGCCTGTCGCGGAGCGTGCCGTGGGCGCGGCGGCCGCTTCCTCCTGATCGCCGGTTGCCGGCAATCGTTCTCTTCTCCAGCACGATGGCGCTTCCCCATTCTGCCTGGCTGCCGCATCATAGGGCTCGCGGCGCGGCGAGACGCGCCACATTCGCACGGGGAGAGGAGTGAGTCGGGTGGATTCGCGCCAGCGGCCGTTCAGGATCGGGCTCTTTGTTCCGCACTTCGAGCTGCCCTGGAGCGGGCAGACGATCCGCTGGGCGGAGATCGCGGCGATGGCGCGCCGGGCGGAGGAGATCGGCTTCGATTCGTTCTGGCTGCCCGATCACCTCCTCTTCCGCTTTGACAATGTGCACGCGCAGGGCGCCTGGGACGTCTGGTCGCTCCTGGCGGCGGTGGCGGCGACGACCGAGCGGATCGAGATCGCGCCGCTGGTCGCCTGCTCCAGCTTCCGCAATCCCGCCCTGATCGCCAAGATGGCGGCCACCATCGACGAGATCAGCAATGGGCGCTTTATCCTGGGCCTTGGCGCCGGCTGGCACGAGCCGGAGTACCGCGCCTTCGGCTACCCCTTCGACCGCCGGCTGAGCCGCTTCGAGGAGGCGCTGCAGATCATTGTGCCGCTTTTGCGCGAGGGGCATGTCGATTTTGCGGGCGAGTACTACCAGGCGCGCGACTGCGAGCTGCGCCCGCGCGGGCCGCGTCCCGAGGGGCCGCCCCTCCTCATCGGCGGGAGCGGCAACCGGACGTTGCGTCTCGCCGCCCGCTTCGCTGACGCCTGGAACGCTGACCGCCAGAACGATGTCGCCGCGGTGCAGGCGACCAACCAGCGAGTCGACGCCGCCTGTCGAGACGTCGGCCGCGACCCCGCCTCGCTCGCCCGCGTCATCGGCATCCAGGTCGACCTCTGCAACGATGCGCGGCAGGCGACCCAGCCCCGACAGTGGGTGCAGGACCCCTGGCCACTGACCGGCACGCCCGAGGAGTTGGCCGAGCAGATCCGCGCCTACGCCGCCGCCGATGTCTCGCACATGATGGTCTGGATCGATCCCGTCTCCGTGGCGGGCGTCGAGGCGTTCGCCCCGGTGCTGGAAGCGCTCGACCGGGGCGTGTAGCCGGCCCTGGCTTCAGAGGAGCGCCTCCGGTCGCCGGCTCGCTCGCGCATGTGCGGTAGAGCGGCCGATGGAGCCGGTGCGCCCTCTGGAAGGTGGACGTCTCGTGGTTCTCGCCTGGCGAGTCCTCAGCGTCGCTTCCTGGAGGAATGACGCCTCCTGTTTGGGTGACTCCAGCGTGGCAACAACGGGAACTTCAGAGACCGGCTCGTTGTTGACGAGGAGCCGAAGAAGAAACCTGCCTGACGTAGACAATGCCATCTGAAGGTGGAAGTGCTCCAGGCGGTCGCACAGCTTCATGTGCGAGCGGACCTGCGCCGGCGAGAGGGCGCGCGGCTCCAGCGGCGGCAGCTTCAACGCTCGGAGCCCCTTCGCCGGGTCTCCGACGGGGAAGACCGTCGGCGCTTGGGCGGCCACCCAGGTGGTGAAGGCGGAGGTTGAAAAAGAGGCGCCTGGGGAGGGGCGCGATCGCGACGGTCCACCGTCGCGGGCGCGAATGATATCGTGCTCGCCCGCTCGACGCCGGGAGGTCGCCGTGCCGTTCATCGATCTCGACGCCAAGCAGGCCTCGTTCTGGCCCAATAGGCACAAGATCCGGCGTCGCGAGAGTGCGCATGACCGGCGCCGCATGGTCGTCCTCTTCACTTCAAGCCTCTGACCTGCGGGCTCAGGAGGCGGTCGTACTCCACAATGGCGCATAGTGGAGGCTAGAGACTCAGCGGCTTAGCCCGGCTCTGCCTCAACGACTCCGAGTGTCCGCAACACAAAGGCCCACATGAAGGCGGCTTCGCGTGCCCGCTCTGACAGACCGCTGCCCCCGCCATGGCCGACCTCCCCCATCCGCAACAGCAACAGCGTGTCATCGGTCTTCAGGTCGCGCAGCTTGGCCACCCACTTGGCCGGGACCCAGTAGTCGACGCGGGGATCGGCCAGGCCCCCGGTGGCCAGGATGTGGGGATAGGCGCCCGCGTGCACGTTTTGATACGGCGAGTAGGACCGCTGGTAGCGCAGCACTTCCGGATCGTTGGGGTCGCCGTATTCGGGGATGCTAGCTGGGCCGATCACCGAGCGGAGCAGGAAGCCGATGACGTCAGCGACGGGCACCTCGGCGATGGCCGCGGCGATGAGGTCGGGCCGCTCGTTGACCAGCACTCCTGGCAGCAGGCCGCCGTTGCTTGCCCCTTGCACGGCCAGGCGGTCCGGTGACGTGTAGCCATCGGCGATCAGCTGCTCGGCGCAGGCGATGAAGTCGGCGAAAACGTTCTTCTTGTGGCGGAGGCGGCCTTCATCCCACCAACGTCCGCCGTACTCCGTACCGCCACGGACATGGGCGACGGCATTACCGACACCGCGGTCCAGCAAGGGGAGGCGCCCCTCAGAGAAGTCCGCAGGCTCGCTGGTGCCGAAGCCGCCGTAACCGTCCAACAGGAAGGGCCGTGGCCCGGGGGCGAACCCCTCCTGGCGGTAGACGAGGGAGATGGGGACCCGCGTGCCGTCGGTGGAGGTGGCGAAGATTCGCTCCTCGACGTATCGACTCGGGTCGTAGTCGAGAACCTCATTCTGGTGGAGCATCGTGCGCTCGCCGGTGGCCATGTCGTATTCGATGAGCCGCCATGGTGTTACCAGCGACGAGTAGTAGAAGCGCATCGTCGTGGAGGCGAATTCCTTGGGGTCCGCCGCGACGAAGACCGCGTACGTCGGCTCCTCGAAGGCGACGGTCTCTAGCTGTCCGCGTTCCAGATCGTGGACGAAGAGCCGCGGCAGCCCGTCCTCGCGCCCCAAGAGCACGAGGTAGCGCGCGGAGACATCGAACACTGGTCTGTAGAGGTCGGCCATGTCGGCCAGGAACCGATCCTCCCGGTGGGGGATGAGCTCCCGCCAGTGCTCGGGCTGGGGAGTCTCCATGGGCGCGGCGATCACCTTGAAATTGGGCGCGTGCTCGTTCGTCAGCGCCAAGATCTCATCGCCGTGATGCTCCAGCACCCAGAGCACGCCATCGGCTTGTGGGGCGAAGAGCTGCGGCGTGGCGTCCGGGTCGTCCGTTGGCAGATAGCGGACCTCGTTGGTGACGGCCGCGCTGCTGTCGAGGAACAGGACCTGCCCGTCCTTGGAGAGCAGCACATCGATGAAGAGGCGCTCGTCGCCCTCCTGATAGAGGAGTCGATCGGTGGCGGGGTCGTCGCCGACGCGGTGGCGATAGGCGCGGTTGAACCAGCCTTGCACCTCCTCATCCGTCATGACGTAGAACAGCGTCCGGCTATCCGGCCCCCAAACACTCCCGCTCCCGTAGGTGCCGGGAATGGCGTCGACAATGCTCCCGCTCTCCAAATCCTTGACGAAGAGCGTGTAGATCTCGGCGCCGGTCGTATCGATCCAGTAGACCAAGTAGCGGTTGTCCGGGCTCGGGAGCCAGCCGCCGACCAGGAGGTACTCCGTGGCGAACTCCGTGGCGAGGGCATTCGGGTCGAGGATGAGCTCCTCGGGCGCTCCGGCGGCGTTCCTCTGCCGGTAGAAGAGCGCTTGGTCCTTGCCGGACTGGCGCCGGATGAAATACAGATAGCCATGCCAGGAGAAGGGGACCGAGGCCTCTTCCGGCGCAATGTGCCCGAGGATTTCCTGCACCATCTGCCCTTGCAGCGCCTGGGTCGGGGCCATGATCGCGTCGGTGTAGGCGTTTTCGGCCTGCAGATACGCCATCACCGCCGGGTCGTCGCGGTTCTCCAGCCAGGCATAGGGATCGACCTCGCTGCCCCCCGGCCAGGTGAAGGTGTGCGGCCGCGCGGGAGCGTCCGGAGGCTGGGGTCGTCCCTGCGCCGCGGCATGCGTGCACAGCAGCGCGGCGAGGGCTGGCGCACTCAGTCCAAGCCCAGCCGCTCGCCGTAGGAGTGCGCGGCGCCCCATCCGGTTCCACAGCGCATTGTCGAGCAAGCGTGCGAGTTGGTGCTGCTGGTGCATCTGTCCTCCTCTTGCCTGAAGCGGCCGCGTGACGACCAGCTTGAGTAAGCAAGCGACAAGCACTAGTCATGATGCCGCGCAGCCACGGCACCACTTGCCTCAGATCCACCAGCCGGCAGCGACTGCGGCCGAGGCCCAGCAGGCGCGGCGACCGCCGCACCAACTCAACGCAGCGTACGGCTGGCCTCTTCCGCCGTGAGGGGGAAAACGCCGGCTTGCTGCCGCGACCGGGACGGACGTGCAACCCGGCCACCCCTTCCGCCAGATAGTGCCGCACCCAGGCCGCGATGGTTTCCCGCCGCGGGCGCAAGCACCCGACACGGTCGCCCGCGCGCAGCGACTGCCCACCGGCCACCTTCAGGATGGCCGCCGCCCGTTCGCGCAGGTCGGGCGTGGCATCGTGATCGCGCAACTGTTCCAATTCTCGCGCTTGCTCGGGGCGCAAGGGAAGCGTCAGCGGGGCCGGCATGCACGAGCCCTCCACACGACGTCAGCGCCCATCGTGGCCGAACTATTTTAGCAACCGCCATAACGCGCGCACCATCCCTGACATCACGCATGATATTGCCGCCTTCTCGCAGCAAGACCCACAGCCAGGGAAATACGTAACTGCCAGTCGGCGACCCACGCGACGTGCGCATGGGCGTGCCCACTGCCGCCTGGGGCGTTCCCGTATGATGTGAGCAGGCCGTTCTCACCCACGCGGGAGGGTCCATGGTTCCGTCCGCGTCGCCCCCATCACCGATCTCCCGCCGCCGTGTCCTCTCCCTGACCACCGCGGCGGCGGTCTCCGCGCTCACGCCGCACGAGCGGCGGCTGACTGCGCAGTCCACGCCGGTCGCTACGTCGGCGACTACCCCTCCGGCCGCGAGCACGCCCGTCGCCGGCACGCCCACGGCGGAGGCGCTGCCACTGCCCAGTACCCTCGCCGCCGACGCCTCGCCGGCGTTCCGGGCAGTGGCGGAGACGCTCGTTGCCGCGATGCGCCAGTACCAGGTACCTGGCGCCGCCCTCGGGATCCTGGCCGGGGACCGCGAGGAGCACGCCACGTTCGGGGTGGAGAGCGTCGCCTCGCTGGCTCCAGTGACCCCGCAAACGCTCTTTGGCATCGGCTCGGTGACCAAGACGTTTACAGCCACCGCCATTTGGCGCCTCATTGACGAGGGCGCCCTCGCGCTCGATGCCCCGGTGCGCACCTATCTCCCTGACTTCCGGCTCATGGATGAGCAGGCGGCGGCCGAGGTCACCGTCGATCAGCTGCTGACGCACAGTACCGGCTGGTACGGCGACGACTTCACCGACACCGGCAGCGACGATGGCGCCCTGGCGCGCTATATCACCGAGGTGCTGCCGCGGCAGCTCCAGCTCTTCCCGCCCGACGCGCACTTCTCCTACAACAACGCCGGATTCGACGTCCTGGGGCGGCTGTCGAGGTCGTCACCGGCACGACGTACAACGCGGCCATGCTCGACCTGCTGCTGGGGCCGCTGGGCTTGGGCAACACGCTGCTGGCGCATGACGCGGTACTGGCGCGCCCCTATGCCGATGGGCACTATGCTGCCACCTTCGACGGCGAGCCGGCGCTCGCCATCCTGACCCCGCTGCGGCTGCCACGCGCCATGGACCCGGCCGGCGGCATCTGGTCGACCACGCGCGATTTGATCCGCTATGCCCGCTTCCACTTTGGCGTGGGGAGCAGAGGCGGTCCAGCGCGCGTGGTCCAGACCGAGAGCTTGGCCCGGATGCAAGAGCCGGCCATCGCCCTGCCCGGGGTGTCGATGGCGATGGGGCGCAGCTGGTTCGTCCAGGACATCGCGGGGCTGCGCGTGATCGCGCACGCCGGGGAGACGAATGGCCACTTCACGCGGTTCGTGGCCATTTCCGATCGGGATGTCGCCATCGTCGTGCTGACCAACAACGGCGACGGCGGCAACCCCGCGGTGGACGCGGTGGTCGAGGCGGTGTGGACCCACTATCCGGGGCTGGCCGCCCTCTCCGAGCGGTTCGGGTTCGACGCGCAGTGGCTCGTCCCGCCCGAGACGCCGACACGCACCCTCACGCCGGCGCAGTTGGCTGCCTACACCGGTCGCTATGCCGATCCGGACCAGACGCTCATCGTCACGGTCAGGGACGGCGTGCTGGAATTGACCTACGAGCCGGGTCCGCCACCGCCGGTGGCGCCCGTGGCCAAGGCGCCACCCGCGCCGCCGACCCCGCTCGCCTTCATCGCCGAGGATGTCGCGGCCTGGGATGGGTTCCGGCTGCCCTTCGTGCGCGATGCGGACGGCGTGGTGCAGGGGGTCGCCGTGTCGCTGTGGTTCGTGCCCCGGGTCGGCGAGGAACCGGGCGGCTGAGCGTGGCCAGGATGGGCCGCGCCGTCCACATGCACCGTCACAAAACACGCGACGAATCACGTCATTTACCGCCGAAAATGACAGCGAATCATCGGGCGCACATCTGGCGGCTTCATCATCGCGATTCTGGAAGAATCGGCGGACGGCGATCCCACGCGGTGGCGACCGATTCCTGGCTGGAAGTCGACACGGTTCGAACGAGAGATGTATGGGCGCGAGCAGAATCGCATCGCAAAGAAACAAGGAAGATCGGGTGCCTGAGATGATGACCAACAATGACGAAGTCCTCGTCCCTGCGTACTCCGAGGCTGACTAGCGAAATCAGGGGTGGGTTTCTGAAGCTGAACCGATCACAATCGAAACGCTGCTTGCGGGCGACTCGGGGTGCTGATCGTCCCGCGCTTGGCTTCGGCAAGCCGCGGGTATAGTCCCGGCATGAGCCACTCGACCGCGATCCCAGCAGATTCGTGAGGGCAGAGGCGACCGTGAGGACTCCGGCGCGGGGCGATCTCCGCGCCGGCTACCTCCTTGGCTTCCTTGGCGTGCTCGCCTTCAGCGTCACCCTGCCCGCCACCCGCGCCGCCGTGCCCGAGCTGGGCGGGACGACGGTCGGGCTCGGCCGTGCCATCGTCGCGGCCCTCCTCGCCGCGGCGCTCCTCGTGGCGCGGCGGGAACGGCCGCCTGGCCGGCGCTACTGGGGCGGGTTGGCGATCGTCGCGCTCGGGGTAGTCATCGGCTTCCCGCTCCTCTCGGCGATCGCGCTCGAGTTCGTCCCGGCCAGCCACGGCGCGGTCGTTGTCGGGCTGCTGCCGGCGATGACGGCCGTCATGGCGGTGGCGCGGGGGGGAGAGCGGCCGCCGCTCGCCTTCTGGCTCGCCTGTCTGGCCGGGGTCGTCGCGGTCCTGATCTTCGCCGCCGTGCAGGGGGCAGGCCGTCCGCAGGCGGCCGACCTGCTGCTGCTCGTCGCGGTGCTGGCGGCAGGAATCGGCTATGCCGAAGGCGGGAAACTCTCGCGCGACCTCGGCGGCTGGCAGGTGATCTGCTGGGCACTTCTCCTGGCCGCGCCGCTGCTGGTCGTGCCGGTCGGGCTCTCCATCGCGCGGCACGGCCTCTCGGCCAGCTCCGGGGCGTGGCTCGGCTTCGCCTACGTCGCGGTGGTGAGCATGTTTCTCGGCTTCTTCGCCTGGTACCGCGGCCTGGCGCTCGGCGGGATCGCCCGCGTCGGCCAGATGCAGCTCCTGCAGCCAGTGCTGACCCTCATCTGGGCCGCCCTCTTCCTGGGCGAGGCGATCGATCTGCCGACCGCGCTCGCCGCCCTGCTGGTCGTCGCCAGCGTCGCCCTGACGCGGCTCTCATGGCGCGCCGGCGGCGACGCGCATCGCCCGGGGCGCGAGGCGCGCACAGCGGCGTAGCCTGCGGCCCGCGCGTCTTGTCCTACGCTGCGGGGCGTGGACGCCCTGTCAGGTCCGCGTCACCCCGGTTCTCCGGGGACATCCATATCGTAGAGGATGCCCAGCTCCCCTTTGGTCGGCTCGACCATCAGGGCCTCGAGATCCTCCTCGTCCACCAGCTCGCTGGCATCGACCGTGCCGTCGATCGTGCTCCAGGTCGAGCTCATGTTCGGGTCGTGTTCCGGTGTCGCGGATTCGTCGCGACAATCTCGATCGCTCATGGCGCCCTCCTTCAACCGTCCCAGTCGCACGATCAGTGCCGGGTGATGGGTGATGGGTGTTGGGGGATTGCACCGGGGCGTAGGGGCGACGCCGGCGTCGCCCGGGCCGATCCGTCACGAATGCCCCTGCTGGCAACGATGTTGCCAGGCATGACCCGCCCGGCCGGGGAGGCGGGCGACGCCGGCGTCGCCCCTACGGCCCCATCACCCCATCACCTAACACCCATCCCCCATCACCTCACTCCACCCGCACCAGCTCCGCCAGCACGGGCAGGTGATCGGATCCGGCGTTCTCGCCGATCCAGGAGTCGAGCGTGAGGAAGTGCGGAGTATGCCAGACATAATCGACGCGCAGGAGCGGCGGGATTGGCACCTCGCCGAGTGGATGGCCCCGGTAGGCCAGGTGGGAGACGCGGGTGGGGAGGGTGAAGCCCATGCCGCGACCAACGGTACCGAAGGCGTCGATCAGCCCCGCGCCGCGGAGCTGGCGGTAGGCGGCCTGCCAGCCGGTGCGGTTGAAGTCGGTCAGCACAATCGCGGGGTGACCGCCGGTTGCCGCGGCGGCGATGCTAGCGATCTGCGCGCGGCTCAGCGCGTCCTGGCGGGCCCGGTTCCGGCCGAAACGGGGGGGCGGCGGATGCGCGACGATGACCGTCATCTCCCCGCCGGGGGCGGCGACGGTCGCCCGGAGGTCGGGGCGGCCGGGGTGCAACTCCAGCAGGCTCGGCTCCTCGAGCGCGAAGCGGGAGATGAGCCCCTTGCCGGGGATGCCCGAGGGATGGAGGGCCTGGTGCGGGAACTCCTCGCGCAGCGCATCGGCGATCGCCGCGCCCTGCTCCGGCCCCAGCTCCTGCAGGCCGATGATATCCGCGCCCGAGTCGCGCAGCACCGTCACCAGCCGCGCTGGATCGGCCAGCCCGGCCCCGACGTTGTAGGTCATCACGGTCAGCATCGGCACGTCCCATGGCTGTCTCGGGCGAGCGCGGAGGTCGCCTCCCGCCGCGGCCGTGGCAAGATGCTACTCTGGCCGGCGTGCTCCGGGTAGAGGCAGCGCCCGGAGTGGCGCGTGGCGCGCGCCGCTCTGGCTTTGCCGAGAGGATGGGCAGCAGCAGGGAGGCAGGCAGGATGCAGACGTTTGCCAGGGGCGTCGGCGAGCAGGCGCCGGCCATCAGGCCGGGGCAGCGGTGGTGGCTCGTCCTCCTCGAGGGGATCGCCGGGCTGGTCATCGGCATTGTCATCCTCGCGTATCCGTCGAACGCCAGCGACGTCATTCGCCTCCTGATCGCCATCGGGCTGCTGGTGGTGAGCGCCGGGCAGATCGTTGACGGCTTCCGCTCGTGGGGGCATCGGGCCTCTCCCTGGTCGGCGTTCAGCGGGGGCGTCGGCCTGACCGCCTCCGGCCTTGCCCTCCTCGCCGGGGCGGTCGATCAGCTCCGGATCACGGATGCTGGCGCCCGCCAGATCCTGGCGCTCGGGCTGATCGCCTTCGGCATCATCGGCCTCGCCGCGCTCGTCTTCACCATCCGCTCCAGCGGCTTCAGGGTGGTCACCCTGATCGTCGATGCCGTGGCGATCGCGCTCGGTCTCCTCCTCTTCACTGCCCAGGCGGATGACCTGCGTGGGACGCAACTGCTCGGCGTCGTCGCTATCATCGGCGGCGTCGCCTTCCTCATCTACGGCTACATCCTCTGGAGCAGGCCGCGCGCGGCGCGGTGAGGGAATGGTCCGGTGAGCCGAGCGGCTGCGCGGTGACGGGCGCCAGGGCAACGAATGACGAGAGGCAGGGTCGTCGACCGCGAGACCAGATCCGGCTCTTTGTCGGCTGGCTGCTCGATGCCCTGCACGAAATCAACCTTGGCGGGCTGGCAGCGCAGGTCGCCTATAGCCTCATCTTCGCCATGCCCTCCATCCTCCTCATTCTCGCCTTCGTGGCGCGGGTCATCGACGAGCGGACCGGCTTCGCCATCACCGACGAGGTGCGGGCCGCCGTCACCGAGGCGCTGCCCATCGGCGTGCGCCCGGTTGTCACCGGCCTCGTCGACGACGCCACGATACGGGCGCGGGAGGGGCCGACGACCCTGGGTGCGATCGTCGCCATTGTCGTCGCCCTGGTCGCTGCCGGGAATGGCCTCGGCGAGATGGCCACCGCCTTCGACCGGGCCGCCGATATCGAAGACGACCGCCCCCGCTGGTTGAAACGCTTCATCTTCACTGGCTCGGCCGTGCTGATCGCCGCCCTGCTCATCGTCGCCTTCGCTTTCTATGTCTGGGGCGGCAGCGTGCTCGACACGGTGGCGTCCCGATACAGCGTGGGCTGGTACCGGGTGAGTGGCTGGCAAGAGCTGGAAGCTCCGTTCATCCTGCTCCTCGTCTTCCTGGGGACGAACCTCCTCTACCTGACGGGCAGCGGGCGCTACTGCTTCAGGCTGACCGCGCCGGGCGCGGCGATCTCGACCCTCTTCTGGCTCCTCCTCATCAAGGGGTTCCAGCTCTATCTGAGCATTGCCAATCCGGGCACCGCCTATGGCGCCGCGAGCAGCGTGCTTGTCTTTTTCGTCTTCCTCTACCTCTGCAGCATGGGGCTGATCGTCGGCGCGATGAGCGCGGCGGTCATCGTGCGCGAGGCGTGCATGCCACGGGAGCCGGACGCGGAGGCGTCATCGTCACGGCCGACGCCGGCGATGCGCGCCGGGATGGAGCAGGGCGGCCGTGGCTAGGCGGGCCCCGCTCTGGCGCGTGCTCCTCAGCCTGCTCTTCCTCCTCCTCTTCTGCGCGGCGGCGCCGGTGGCGCTTCTTGCCGGCTGGGCGTGGCAGGCGACGGGCAACTCCGCGGCCTACGGCGTCACGGCGAACCAGGCCGCGAACGATGCGCGCGTGCGGGAGAGCCTGACCGATGCCGTGACCGCGCGCGCCGAGCGCATGCTGGCGGGCGATAACCCGACCGCGACCGAGGCCGTGCAGGCGCGGGCCGTGGCGGAAGATCTGGGGGAGGCCGTGGCGCGGCTGGCGAAGAGCGCTACCTTCCGCGACGTGTGGGCCGCGGCCAGCCGCGATGCCTACCGCTCGCTCTTCTCCGGCGCCACGGCGGGACCGGGCACGCCGGTCGTCCTCGATCTCTCGCCGCTCGCCGCCCCTCTGCGGGCGGAGGTGGAACGAGGCGATTTCGATCTCCCGCCGGGGTTCGCCATCGACCCGGCGGAGCTGCGCCTCGAACTGCTCGACGGCGCGAGCGCCGATCGGATCCGCCTCGCCGCCGCGCGGCTCGCCCTCGCCTTCTGGCTCGCGCTGGCGGTCGCGGTTGTGGCGCTGATCCTCTCGATCGCGGTGACGCCCAACCGGCTGGCGGCGATCGCCCGCGCCGGGTTCGGGCTGACGATCGGCATGGTGATCCTGATCGCGCTGATGGTGGCTGCCCAGCAGTGGGCCGCTAGCGCGGGCGATGCCGGGCCGGCGGTGCTGGGCGCCATCCTCGACGCCATCTCGCGGCCGCTGCGTCTCGGGGCGGTCGCCCTCGCGATCTTCGGGCTCCTGCTGGCCGCGCTCTTTGCCGGGCTCGGCGCCTTGTACGGCGGCGCCGCGCGCCGGCTACGCATCGATTAGTGCGCCGTGCACACCCCGTGTCATGCTGAGGCACGAAGCATCTCGGCTCAGGGGAGACAACGTTCCCGGGAGCCGAGATCCTTCGCTGCGCGCAGGATGACACCACGTTTGGACGCTGCTGTAGTGCACAGCCTGCGGTAAAGCAGCCCGCGCTACGGCGTTCGCTCGCCATAGAGCGCGGCTGCATCGGGGCAAGCGGCATCTCCGGGAGCTATCCGGCCGGCGTTGCCTCGGGGGCGCCGATCATCGCCGGGGCCGGGCGTGACCAGGGATCGAGGATCGTGATCGTGCCGTGGACCAGCGGCGTTGGCGTGGCGCTTGCCGGGAGTTCCGCTCGCGGGCGAACCGCCATGGTGACGAGCACCTCTCCCGCCCGCTCGAAGCGCAGGGTCATTTGATACGAATCGCCGGCGCGCAGATCGTGGGTGAGGCCGAAGAGCATCAGGTGATAGCCGCCCGACTCCAGCGCCACCTCGCTGCCGGCGGGAATCTCCAGGCCGTCGGGCAGCGGGCGCATCGTCATGACGCCATTGGCATGGGCCATCTCGTGAATCTCGACGGCGTCGGCGATGTCGGTCTCGGCGCCGATCAGGCGGTCAGGCTCGGCGCCCGTGTTGCGGATCAGCATGTACCCGGCGGCGGTGCCGCCCATCGCCGCGTGCCCCGCCTGGGGCGAGGCTTCCGGCGTGCCGTGATGATGCTGGTCAGACCCGCGCGCGGACGGCGGCAGGCCAAACGCGGCGATTAGCGCGATGAGGGCGAGGCCGAGAGTGATCGTGCGGATCATGGGGATGTCTCCTTCCCAGGGGTTGTCCCGTCGTTTCTGGATAGCAATCAGCCATGCAGCAGGTGCTGCAGATCCTCCACGATCAACTCGGTCTCGAACCCGTGCGGGTAGGCCAGGCGCAACTGCCCCTCGGGGTCGATGACATAGGTGATGACGGAGTGGTTCATCAGATAGCTCGCCTCCGAGCCGGGGTAGTCGACCCGCTCGGCCGCAACGCCATAGCCACGCTCGACCTGGGCGGTCTGTTCCGCGGTCCCGCGCAGGCCGATGAAGTCGGGGTCGAAGAAGGCCATGTACTCCTTCAGCCGCTCCTCGGTATCGCGCTCCGGGTCGATCGTCACCATGACGAAGCGCGCCCGATCAGCGTCCTCGCCAAGGTCCTCCTTGATCGCCTGGAAATCGCTTAGCGTCATCGGGCAGTAGTCAGGGCAGGCGGTATAGCCGAAGTAGACGAGCACCACGTTCCCACGCTGCTCCGCAAGGGAGAAGGGGTGACCGTTTTGATCGGTCAGGTCGAGCGCGGGGGCGGGCAGCGCCGGCGTATAGAACCCGCCATTGAAGGTGTACGGCTCCTGCCGGAAGAACAGGACCGCCGCCACGATGGCCGCGATGACCAGGACGCCGCCGATGGCGGCGACGACCCGGCGCCCGGGCGCGCGGGACAGCCGGGCGGCGGCCGCCTTCGGCGCCGCTGCTGTCTGGGTGGTTGCCTCTTGCATGAAATCCTCCTCGAGGGTTCGCGCGCTAGCGCGAGAAGCGCGCGGCGAAATCGGCCAGATGGGTCATCGAGTCGGTCGCCAGCAGGGCCGCGACGAGCAGCATCAGCACGCCATTGGCCTGCTGCAGTCGCGGGAGCCATTGCCGAATGCGGCCAGAGCCGAGCAGAAACCGATCCATGGCCGCCGTGGCCAGCAGGAACGGGATGGCCAGTCCCAGAGAATAGACCGCGAGCAGCCCGATCCCCGCGGCAACGGATGCGGAGGTCGCGGCGATCGTGAGGATGCCCGCCAGCGCCGGCCCGATGCAGGGCGTCCAGCCAGCGCCGAAGGCCACCCCGATCAGGAGTGTGCCGACCCGGCCGGCCGACCGGGTCGCGAGATCGAGGCGGACCGTGCGATCGGCGAGGGGCAGCCGCAGGATGCCCAGGAGATGGAGGCCGAGGACGGCCAGGACCAGGGCGCCGATGCGGGCGATCCAGAGGCGGTAGTCCGCCAGGAGGCCGCCCAGGAGCGTGGCGGACGCGCCGAGCGCGATGAAGACCAGACTGAAGCCGCCCACGAAGAGCGCGCCGTTGGTCAGCGTCGCGCGTCGCGCCCTGGCGCGCGCCTCCGGCGAGGTGTCGCCGAGTTCGCGCAGGCTGAGGCCGGTCACGATCCCGGCGTACGTCGGAATCAGCGGCAGGACGCAGGGCGAGAGAAAGCTGAGCAGCCCGGCGACAAACGCGACCGGGAAGGCGACGCGGGCGATCGGCGCGGCCGATACGGCATCCGCGGAGCCGGCGAGCGCGTTCTCGATCAACGCGCGATCCTCCGGGCCGCCCGTGAGGGGGCCTTTCCACCGGTAGAGCAGCGTGCCGTCGCGGCCGATGAGGAGCGTTTCCGGCACCCCGGTCGCGCGGAACGTGCGCGCGAAGTGATTCTGAGGGTCGCGCAACAGGGTGAACGTCACCCCGGCGTCGCGGGCAAACTCGCGCACCCGGTCATCGACGTCGCCGCGATCGATGCTCACGCCGACGACGTGCAATCCCGTCTGGTGATAGTCATCGTGGAGCGTCTCCAGGAGGGGCATCTCCTCGCGGCAGGGATGACACCAGGTTGCCCAGCCATTGAGCAGCACGACCTCCCCCCGCAGATCGGCCAGCGCGAGATCTCCCTCCCCATCTAGCCGGTGCGCCGCGTAGTTGGGCGCGTGCTGCTCGGCGAGCGCGACGGCATCGAACCCCGCGGCCACGCCGGCCATGAGCAGGAGAGGGAGCAGCCAGGCCAGGCGCCAGCCTCGGCGGCGCGCCGTCATGACGACGGCGCGCCGCGCCGCGTCTGATCGGCGAGCGGGACGCGACGCGATCTCCGGGCGTTAGCTCCGGAAGTGGCAGAGACGGAACGAGATCGAGCATGTGGAAGCAAGTCGCGGGCTCCTGCCCTGGGCGCACATACGCCTGGGAGCGGTCGCCGTTCGGGCGAGACGCTCGTGGTCGACGGATACTTCGAGGAGAGGTATGGCTATGGCGGCGGCGGTTCGGGGCCGGTGCGAAGGTAGTCCGGCGGGATCGAGAGATCTCTGGAGATGAGTGGCAATGGCGGCGGCGCGATCAGCGCCGAGTCGATGACCGGCGCCGCTATCGCCGCGCCGTCGATTGTCAGTTCAGCCGGCGATGGCGGATCGCCCGCGGCCGCGGGATCGCCTGGGTTGCTCTGCCCGGGGGATCCCGCGTGATGCTGGTGACCTGCTTCCGGGTGGCCGCCATGGTCGAGGTGGACAATCTGCAGCGCGGCGATGTCCCGGGCGGCGATGAAGAGGGAATGCGGTCCGGCCGCAAGCGAACATTCAACCGGGACGACGAATAAGCCGGCGATCACCAGGAATGTGATCGATGCGGCGAAACTCTGCCAGGACCCGAACGCCAATCGCCTCATGCCATGCACGCCGCCGGAAGCGCCTTCACATGCGGGCTTCCCGGTACGGCCCAGTGTACCCGTGGCCAGGAGCGGAGAGCTACCGGGGACGGCCGTCCGGCGTCGCCGCGCCACCTCACGACGAGAAGACGCGGCGGCGTGTTACGATTCCCGGTTGTGATGCGAAGGGCCATGCTGCATGGCCCTTCGCGCTGATTCGGGCTGGGGGACGCAGAAGCGGCTGCTGCATTCGCCCCTGGCGTGAGCGACCAGTTGTGGATTGACCGAACGACGTGGCCGGCCCCAAGGCGGGACGGCGGCGCCCCTGGCGGCAGGCTCGGGGGAGGCTCCCAATCGCGGGCGCGTTCGACAATCTAAGCATGTGCAGGCACGCTTGCGGAGAGGATAGAACGAGCGAATGGTCAGGCACGAGCCAAAGCACAAGGTTTCGCGGCGCTTCGGCATCGATATCTACGGCACCGGCGGCGAGTCGCTGCGCCGCCGCATCGGCACGCCGCCCGGCGGCGCGCCTCAGCGCCGGCCCCGGGTCACCGACTACGGCATCCAGCTCAAGGAGAAGCAGAAGGCGAAGGCGATCTACGGCGTGTCGGAGACGCAGTTCCGGCGCTACTACGCCCAGGCCTTCCGCCAGCCCGGCGACACCGGTGACAACCTGCTGCGGCTCCTGGAGCGGCGGCTGGACAACGTCATCTACCGTCTGAGCCTGGCCCGCAGCCGGCCGATGGCGCGGCAGCTCGTCGGGCATGGCCACGTCAAGGTCAATGGCCGCCGGGTCAACATCCCCTCGTACCAGGTCCGCCCCGGCGAGGTCGTCACCCTGACCGACGCGGCGGCGCAGATTCCCGGGGTCATCGAGGAGTTGGAAGCGAACCGGCGGGTGCCCGAGTGGCTCGACCGCGCCGGGCACAGCGCGCGGGTGATTCGCCTTCCCGGCCGCGAGGACGTCGATCTGCCGATCAACGAGGAGTTGATCGTCGCCTTCTACGCCCGGTAATCCGGATCACCGGCAACCGAAGCGCGTTCACGGCCACGGGCCGAGAGGATATCCTCCCGGCCCGTGGCGCATCCTCCGGGTTGCTCGTGACGGAATTGGCGAGCTCCGACTACGGCTTCGCCTCGGTTGACCCGTTGTCCGATGACGTGCTCGCCCCTTGCACCCGGGGAAGGGCGCCCTTGCCCGCGAGCGACATCAGCCCGCTGCGCGAGTAGGCGATCAGCTTCTCGCGCGTGTCGGCGATGTCGTTGTTGCGCATGGTGAGCTGCCCGATGCGGTCCTGCGGCGAGAAGGTTGCCTCTCCCTTCTCCATCGTCAGCCGCGCGGGGTCGTAGGTGAGGTTCGGCGACTCGGTGTTCAGGAGCGAGTAGTCGTTCCCCCGGCGCAGCCCGATCGTCACCTCGCCGGTGATCAGCCGCGCGACCCAGCGCTGCAGCGACTCGCGCAGCATCATCGCCTGCGGGTCGAACCAGCGCCCCTGGTAGAGGAGACGGCCGAGGCGGCGCCCGCTCTCCCGGTACTGCTCGATCGTGTCCTCGTTGTGGATGCCGGTCACCAGCCGCTCGTAGGCGATGAAGAGGAGGGCCATCCCCGGCGCCTCGTAGATGCCGCGGCTCTTCGCCTCGATGATCCGGTTTTCGATCTGGTCGCTCATCCCCAGCCCGTGCCGGCCGCCGATGGCGTTCGCCTCGGTGATCAATGCGACCTGGTCGAGGAAGCGCTGGCCGTTGATGGCGGCCGGCAGCCCCTCCTCGAAGGCGATCCGCACCTCTTCGTAGGGGATCGCCGTCTCCTCCCCCCAGAAGGGGACGCCCATGATCGGCTCGACGATGGTGATGCCCCGGTCGAGCTGCTCCAGATCCTTCGCCTCGTGCGTGGCGCCGAGGATGTTGGAGTCGGTCGAGTAGGCCTTCTCCGCCGACATCCGGTAGTCGAACCCGGCTCGTTGCAGGTAGTCCGACATCTCGGCGCGGCCGCCCAGCTCGTCGATGAACGCCTGGTCGAGCCACGGCTTGTAGATCTGCAGCGCGGGGTTGACGAGCAGGCCGTAGCGGTAGAAACGCTCGATGTCATTCCCCTTGAAGGTGCTGCCGTCGCCCCAGATGCCGACACCATCCTCCATCATCGCCGCCACCAGCATCGTGCCGGTTACCGCGCGCCCCAAGGGGGTCGTGTTGAAGTAGGTGACGCCCGCGGTGGTGATGTGGAACGCGCCGCACTGCAGCGCCGCCAGCCCCTCGGAGACGAGCTGCTCGCGGCAGTCGATCAGCCGCGCCTGCTCCGCGCCGTAGGCGAGAGCGCGGCGGGGGATCTCCTCGTAATCCTCCTCGTCGGGCTGACCGAGATTGGCGGTGTAGGCATA
>JADYYO010000180.1 GCA_020853615.1 Thermomicrobiales bacterium | reverse complement strand
GATCGTGGCCGATGACCTGCGGGCGGATGACCTGGCCGCGATGCCGGCGGTGAGGAGACGCCTGATCGGGGAAGGCACGCGGTGCGAGCAGTGCATTGCGCCAGCGCCCGGCTGCGCCCCGGCGCGGGCCTCGATCCTGCGCGGTCAGTACCCGCACAACCATGGCGTCTTGCGCGGATCAGGACGATTCGGCGGCTTCGGCGTCTTTCGGGAGAGGGGCAACGAGGCAGCGACCATCGCCACCTGGCTGCAGGATGCCGGCTACCGGACCGCTCTGATCGGCAAGTATCTGAACGAGTATCCGGTCGGCGCATCTGCCAACCATATTCCTCCGGGCTGGAACGAGTGGGCGGGGACGACCAAGGGGGGCTATCACGGGTTCGAGCTGAACGAGGATGGCGAGTTGCGGCGCTACCGCAAGCGGGACGGTGCGTACCAGACGGATGTGCTGACCGCGAAAGCGATCGATTTCGTGGAGCGCTCCACGCGCGAGGGCGCGCCCTTCTTCCTGTATCTCTCCCCGCGTGCGCCGCACGGGCCGGCCACGCCGGCCGCGCGCCGCGCGGGCACGTTCTCGGAGAGCAGCGCGCCCCGGCCGCCTTCCTTCGATCCGGCTGATGTCTCTGGCAAGCCGGGGTGGTTGCAGATCAGGCCGCTACTCGACAGCGAGCAGATCGACGCGGTCGATGCCACCTACCGGGTACGGCAGGAGACCCTGCAATCGCTGGACGAGATGATCGCTGGACGAGATGATCGAGGCGCTGGTGGCGGCGCTGGAGGTGGCCGGCGCGGTCGACCAGACCTATATCGTCTTCACCTCGGACCATGGCTGTCACCTGGGGGAGCACCGGATCGTCGGCGGCAAGGGAACCCCCTACGGGAGGCGATCCAGGTGCCGCTGGTGGTGCACGGCCCGGGCGTGCCGGCGACGAACACGCCGGCGCTCGCCTCGACGATCGACCTCGCGCCGACCATCGCCGCGTGGGCCGGGACCGACGTGCCGAAGTTCGTCGATGGCCGCTCGCTAGCGCCGGTGCTGGAGACAGGGCCAGATCCGGACGATTGGCGTGCGGCGGTGCTGGTGCAGCATCACCCACAATCGCCCGGACCGGGTCGATGGGCCGCCGGCGTTCAAGGCGTTGCGGGCGAATGGTCTGCTCTACGTCGAGTATGCGGACGGGTGGCGGGAGCTGTACGATCTGGAATCGGATCCGCACCAGCTCGACAATCGCGTGCCGGAGACCCATCCCCAGATCCTGGGTGCGCTGGCGGCGGGGCTGGCCGACCTCGCCAGCTGCGCTGGCCGCGTAGGGCAGGGGGCGCTGGTGGTGCGAATCCTGCATGAATCGCGGGAGCGCGTCGCGCCACCCGAGCGCGCTCGCCATGCCCATCGGAGCGGCGAGGTCACGCGACAGTCCATGAAGCCATGGCCTGTTTCGGGTATAGTGCGGCCACGGGGCGTCGTTTCGCCCCTTGGTCGAGATGCCTAGAGACGCAGGGGCTTCCGGTCGCAGGCCAGCCGGGGGCGCTGCATGCGGCGGGCTGCCGCGCCGACGAGGCCGGCGCCTGCCGCATGCAGGACGACCTTTTGAGGGAGGGGTCGAGTGCGAGCGGAGGTCAAGGAGCTGTCATCGGCCGCTCCGGCCGTGGACGCCGCCCGTTCCCTCTTCTTCGTTGAATACGGGATGGGGCACAAGACGCACCACCGCTTTCTGGAGGAGCATCTCGACCGCGATCCCCGTTTCGATCCGACGCTGATCCGCCTCTACTGGATGGACGAGTTCGCCGAGTGGCTGAGCCGCTACCATCTCCTCCCCTTCGCCGATGGCGGGCTCGATTTCTGGACCTGGTGGGTCTTTCAGTTCAAGCGGCAGCAGGTGCGCTATCTCCTGCGCCGCTACGATCCGAACGAACTCGATCTCGTCTATATCCACACGCAGACGGCGGCGACGAGCATCCTCGATCTGCCGAGGCGGGTGCCGACCGTCGTCTCGATCGACCTGACCTGGAAACTCGCCTTTCAGGAGTCGCGCTACCACCAGTCGCCGCTGTTGCGGGCGACGCTCGACCTGGAGCGGCGCATCTTCGAGCGGAGCGACCTGGTCGTTTCCTTCTCCGACTGGGCGGCGGCCTCGGTCATTGACGACTACGGCATACCCGCCTCGAAGGTGCGCGTGGTGCGCAACGGGGTGACGCTGCCGCCGCCGCTGACCGGGATCCGCAACGGCCATTCGCCGAATGGCCACGGTGCGAGCAATGGGCACGGCGCGAATGGCGTCCATGCCAACGGCCACTCGCCGAACGGCCATGCCCACGGCAATGGCAACGGGCGGCACGAGCCGGCGGGCGATCTGCTCAAGCTCGGCTTCATCGGCAACGGCTTCATCCGCAAGGGGGGCGACCTCCTGCTGAAGGTGCACCAGGAGCGATTTGCCGACCTGGCGCACCTGACGCTGGTGACCGGCGATCCCCCCAAGGGGACGAATGGGCTGCGCAACGTCCAGATCCGGACCGAGGTGCCTTGGGTCGAGCTGATGACCTCGGTCCTGCCCGGGTTCGACCTCTTCGTCTTCCCGACCCGCTTCGACTATTCGCCCTACGCGGTCATCGAGGCGATGACCGCCGGGGTGCCGGTCATCTCGACGCGGGTCGGAGCGATCCCGGAGATGGTCGAGGATGGCGTGGGCGGCTTCCTGATCGAGGCGGGCCACGAGGGGTCGCTGGCCGAGCGGGTGAGCTGGGCGCTGGAGAACCGGGCGCAACTGCCAGCTATGGGCGAGCGGGGCCGCGAGCGCGCCGCCACCCACTACGCGGCGGCGACGAACTACCCCCTGCTCCTCGATGCGCTGGCCGAGGTGGCGCGGACGCGGTCCGGGGCTGGGAAGTAGCTTCTCTGGAGAGACCCTCACCCCAACCGCCTGAGCAACCCTCACCCCAACCCCTCTCCCTGTGCGCAGGGAGAGGGGCTTTCGGTGGCGTTACCAGCCGGCGGTGCGGGAAACGTGCTGTGATGGGCGTATGGGATCTCGCGCCGCGGCTTCGATCGTTTCGAGGACGGCAGGGAGGTCGTTTATGACATCATCATTGGCAAAGCGAACAACACTGTAGCCTGCCGCCACCGGGAGTGCTTCTCGCTCGGCATCATGGTCTTGCTGGGTGGCATGGACCCGGCCGTCCAGTTCGATGGCCAAACGGTATTCGGGGCAGCAAAAGTCGACCACGAACGGTCCTACGGGGTGCTGCCGGCGAAATTTCAGTCCAGCCAGACGCCGATTGCGCAGTGCATCCCAGAGCAGGACTTCTGCGGACGTTTGGCGCGTACGAAGTTCGCGAGCGGCGGGTGTGTTGTCACGGCGTGCAGGCCGGTTCGTAGACATGCGGACAGTGTTGCAAATTGCCCGTGGATTGCAACATCGCGAGAGTTCGAGTCACCCCGGCCACGGCTTGAGACACTCCTTCCCGAATTCAACGAGCCCCTCTCCCTGCGCACAGGGAGAGGGGTTGGGGTGAGGGTTGCTCAGCGTAACGACGTTCCGCTTTCTCGACTCTTCTTCTCGGCTTCTCGACTCGAACAACGAAAGGACCATCATGCTCACGGCCATCACCGCGGGCGCGCCACTGGCGTGGCCGCCGGGGGTGCTCGGCGCGGAGGACCGCGCCCGCTTCGCCCGCTATGCCGAGGCGCTCGCCTTCTATGAGGGGGAGCAGTGGCTGGGCCGGCCGCGGCGTGGCGAGACGCGCCTGACCTTCAACTATGCCCGCGCCATCGTGCGCAAGACCGCCGCCTACGTCTTCCCCGAGCCGGCGACCTTTACCGTCGCGCCGGGCGAGGGGGGCGACGAGGCGACGGCGAACGCTGCCGAGCGGGTGCTGGCCGCCCTCTGCGCCGAGCTTGATCTCGGCCGCCTCGACGCCGAGCTCTGCATCGAATCGTCGGCCCTCGGCGATGCGGCGGTGAAGGTGACGTGGGACGCCGTGCTGGGGCGGCCGGAGGTGGCCCCGGTCGACCCCGCCACGCTGGCGGTGGCGACCGCCCCGGACAACCCGCGCCGCGTCCGCCGCCTGACGCAGGTCTACGCGCTGGCGGAGGCGGACGCCACCGCCCTCTTCGGTCTCAATGGCGGCGTGGGAGCGGGCAATCGGCTGGTGACGGTTGCCGAGACGTGGAGCGACGCGCGCTGGCGGGTCGAGATCGGCGGGCAGGTGGCCCGCGACGGGGAGAACCCCTACGGCTGGATCCCCTACGTGGTGTTGCCGAACGGGGCGCGGCCGGGCCGCGGCGGCTTCTGGGGCGAGAGCGATCTGGTCGACCTCTACGACGCCTGCCGCGAGCTGAACAGCCGGCTCAGCATCCTCAGCCGCGTTCTCGACCTCTCCGGCGCGCCGATCGCGGTGCTGGAGAACGTCGACGGCAGCGAGGGAATCAGCGTCGGGCCGGGGGCGAAGTGGGAGCTGCCGGAGGGGGCGAGGGCCTATCTGCTCGATCTCCTCTCCGGGGGCGGCGTCGGGCTGCACGTCCAGTACGTCGACCTCCTCTTTCGCGCGCTGCACGACCTGAGCGAGACGCCGCGCACCGCCTTCGGCGATTCGGGGCGCGATCTCTCGGGGGCGGCGCTGGAGGTGGAGGTGCAGCCGCT
>JADYYO010000179.1 GCA_020853615.1 Thermomicrobiales bacterium | reverse complement strand
ATGGCCATGATGCGGCAAATGATGGGAACCATGCCGGCTGGAATGATGGGAACCCCAGCGGTCATGCCCGGCATGGACGCGATGGGCATGATGGACATGGAGCAGGAACTCTCGCGGCTTTGCGCCGCGACCGAGAACTTCGATCTGGCTTTTATCGACGCCATGACCCCCCACCACCAGAGCGCGATCATGATGGCGCAGGTCGCTCTCGATCGGGCCGAGCATCCGGAACTCAAGGCGCTGGCGCAGGCGATCATCGACGCCCAGCAGCGAGAGATCGAGGACATGCAGGCGTGGCGCGCTGCATGGTCCGGAGTCGCTACGCCGGCGTCCTGACGCAAATCCTGATGCACCTCTGAATCAAAGGAAGCTTGTCACACCTCGGGTCAAACGTGATGCTCGGCTCCGGCCTGTCGTGAGCGTCGGCGTGGTGATGGTGCTCGTCGGGCTGCTGGCATTGATCGGCCCGTGACCTGACCCGGTGTTACGCTCACGGAGAAACCACATGAACGAAGCTGTGATGACACGACGCTCTGCCTATGGTCGAACCGTTATCTCGCGGCGGGTGGCGCTGGGACGGCTCGGCGTCGTGGTTGCGGCGGGGACGCTGGGTAGCCCGCCGCAACAGGCAGCTTTTGCCCAGGCCACACCCGACGCGGCTGCGCTCGAAGCGCTGGTCAGGCAGGCGATCGACGCGGTCAACGTGGTGCTGGCGACTGGTGAGACGAACGCGATCGACACGGTCTTCGCTTCGGACGTGACGGGGCATCCGCCGCCTCGTTCCCTGGTGACCGGCGAGCCATTCACGCATGATCGCGCTGGCGTGAAAGCCGGGCTGGCCGATATCCATCAGCTCATTTCTGATGCCACGATCACGATTGATGAGCTGACGGCCAGCCAGGGCGCCGTCGCGGTGCGCTTGACGTTCCGGGGCACGCTGAACACCGAGGTGTTCGGCATGCACGACCAGGCGATGACTTCGCTGGAGATCGGCGGCGTGATGTACGCGCACGTCAAAGACGGACGTATCGCCGAGTTCTGGGCCTACTTCGACCCGACCGCCTACTCCGATCTCGTCAACCTGCTGCCCGGAGGCGTGCAGGCGACGCCTGAAGCGTCAGAAGCGCCATCGGGACACGGCCATGAGGAGGCCGCTGCAGCCGGCCGCGTGGAGGCCGGCGCCGAGGAGGTGAAGGTGACACTGACTGAGTTCAGCATCGCGCTCGCACCGACCACGCTGCACACGGGCCAACCGTACGCCTTTGTCGTCACAAATCAGGGCACGGTGACCCATGAGTTCGTCATCGAGGAAGCTGGGGCAACACACGAACCGCTCATGGACGACGACGCGACGGCTATGACCACGGGGATTGCACCGGGAGAGACTCGGACGCTCACATGGACCTTCACAGAGCCAGGATCCTATCAATTCGCCTGTCACCAGCCGGGACACTACGAAGCGGGCCAGGTGCTCACCTTTGACGTCGAAAGCCAGGCGGTGAGACTCCGTGCAGGGGAGTGGCGATGGCCGCACATCATGGACTTGATGAGCATGCTGCGTCCCGTAGAGGAGAGGCAATGAGCAATCATTCTCACCATGCAGGCCGGCGCTCAACTCAGCCAGGCGCAAGGTTGACCACAACTGATGACCCGACCCCGGTCGAATCACCCGACCGGGTGGAGCACGTCATGCCGGGCGACGCCCCGGCAGCGGCGGGGGAGGCCAGCAACGCGCCGCCGGCACATGCGCACGATTCGCACGCCGCGCGTGAGAAGGCAAGCCGGATCGACCACACAGCGATGGGACACGGCGATGGCGGCCACGGCGGCATGGCGCACGACATGAGCGATCCCGCGATGGCCGCCGCCATGGAGCGCGATATCCGTAATCGCTTCTTCGTTGCCTTGTTGCTGACGATCCCGACCGTGCTCCTCTCACCTCTCGGTGAACGCTTTCTGCCGAATCTTGTGCCGGACGACGTCCCACGCACCTGGGCCATGCTCGTGCTGACGACCCCCGTCGTCTTTTGGTCCGGGTGGATCTTTATCAGTGGCGCCTATCGCGCGTTGCGTCACCGCTCGCTCGACATGAGTGTGCTGATCGCGACCGGCGTACTGGCGGCCTATGTCGCGAGCGTGCTCCTCATGCTCATTGGTGGGGATGAGGTCTTTTTCGAGGCCGCGGCGATGTTGGTCTCGTTCGTCCTCTTCGGGCATTGGATGGAAATGAAGAGCCGCCGCGGCACAACCGACGCGCTGCGGGCGCTCTTCGATCTCGTGCCCCCCACAGCAACGGTGATGCGTGACGGAGGCGAGATCGAGGTGCCGACGGCTGAGATCGTCGTCGGCGACGTGGTGATGCTCCGACCAGGGGAGAAAGTGCCGGTCGATGGCGAAATCCTGACGGGCCAGACGAGTGTCGATGAGGCGCTGGTGACGGGTGAGTCGTTGCCGGTCGAGAAAGGACTCGGTGATCCGGTCGTCGGTGGGTCGATCAACCGCTCGGGAGCCGTAACCTTCCGGGCGACGAAAGTGGGCAGCGACACCGCTCTGGCGCAGATCGTCGCACTCGTGCAGCAAGCGCAAAGCTCTAAGGCGCCTGGGCAGCGGCTGGCCGACCGTGCCGCGCAGTACCTGGTGATTCTCGCTGTCGGCTCCGGGATCGTGACGTTCCTGGCCTGGGTGCTGATCGGTGATGCCGACTTCGTGTTGGCGTTGACCTTTGCCATCTCAGCGGTCGTGATCGCTT
>JADYYO010000178.1 GCA_020853615.1 Thermomicrobiales bacterium | reverse complement strand
CGATCAATGCCGAGATCCCGGGCCACAACGTCGGCGGTGCGCCGGTTATCACCCGTCATCATCACCACTTCGATCCCAGCCTGTCGAAACCGACCTATCGCCTCCCGCGCGCTTGGCTTGATCGTATCGGCAACGGCGAGGATGCCAGCGGCTCGGCCGTCGATACCCACGTACATGGGAGTGCGTCCCTCAGCGGCGAGTTCAGCAGCCCGGCTCTCGAGTCCGGCAATATCCACCCCGCGATCGCTCATCAGCTTGGCATTCCCAATGAGCACATCGTGCCCTTCGACCTGTGCTTCCACGCCGTGACCAGTGATCGCAGCGAATGTATCGGACTCCGGAATGAGCAGGCCGCGTCCGCGCGCCCCTTCGACGATGGCTTTGGAGAGGGGATGCTCGCTTCCTACCTCGGCCCCGGCGGCAAGCCGCAGCAGATCAGCCTCCTCCCTCCCGGAGCTCACCACGTCGGTCAGGCTCGGCTTCCCTTCAGTGAGCGTGCCGGTTTTGTCCAGTACGACTGCCTGGATTCCCGACAGGCCTTCGAGCGTTGCCGCATCTTTGATGAGAATGTTGTGACGAGCCGCGATGCCTGTTCCCACCGCAACAGCGGTGGGCGTCGCCAGCCCGAGAGCATCAGGACAAGCGATCACGACCGCTGAGATGGCAAAGGTCAACGCCAACACGAAGTCGGCATCACCGATCAGCACCCAGGCCAGGAACGTCACGATCCCGGAGCCGACAGCGAGGATCACCAGGTACTGCGCGGCACGGTCGGCCAGCCGCTGTCCAGGCGCCTTAGAGCTTTGCGCTTGCTGCACGAGTGCGACGATCTGCGCCAGAGCGGTGTCGCTGCCCACTTTCGTCGCCCGGATGGTTACGGCTCCCGAGCGGTTGATCGACCCACCGACGACCGGATCACCGAGTCCTTTCTCGACCGGCAACGACTCACCCGTCACCAGCGCCTCATCGACACTGGTCTGGCCCGTCAGGATTTCGCCATCAACCGGCACTTTCTCCCCAGGTCGGAGCATCACCACGTCGCCGACGACGATCTCAGCCGTCGGCACCTCGATCTCACCTCCGTCACGCATCACCGTTGCTGTGGGGGGCACGAGGTCGAAGAGCGCCCGCAGCGCGTCGGTCGTGCCGCGGCGGCTCTTCATCTCCATCCAATGCCCGAAGAGGACGAACGAGACCAACATCGCCGCAGCCTCGAAAAAGACCTCTTCCCCGCCAATGAGCATGAAGAGCACGCTCGCGACATAGGCCGCCAGCACGCCGGTCGCGATCAGCACACTCATGTCGAGCGAGCGGTGACGCAACGCGCGATAGGCGCCACTGATAAAGATCCACCCGGACCAAAAGACGACGGGGGTCGTGAGCACGAGCATGGCCCATGTGCGTGGGACGTTATCCGGCACAAGATTCGGCAGAAAGCGTTCACCGAGGGGCGAGAGGAGCACGGTCGGGATCGTCAGCACCAAGGCGACGAAAAAGCGATTACGGATATCGCGCTCCATGGCGGCAGCCATCGCGGGATCGCTCATATCGTGCGCCATGCCGCCGTGGCCGCCATCGCCGTGTCCCATCGCTGTGTGGTCGAACTGGCTTGCCTTCTTAAGCTCAGGGTGCGGATCGAGCGCATGTGCCAGCGGCGCATTGCCGGCCTCAGGCGTCGTTGCTGGGGCGTAGCTTGGCATGCCGTGTTCCACCCGGTCGGGTGAATCGGCCGGGATCGGGTCATCAGTTGTGGTCAACCTTGCGCCCGGCTGCGTTGAGCGCCGGACTGCATGGTGAGAGTGATTGCTCATTGCCTCTCCTCTCCGGGACGCAGCATGCTCATCAAGTCCGTGATGTACGGCGATCTCCCCTCACCTGCTCGGAGTCTCACCGCCTAGCTTTCGACGTTAAAGGTGAGCAGCTGGCCCGCTTCGTAGTGTCCCGGCTGGTGACAGGCGAGTTGATAGGACCCTGGCTCTGTGAAGGTCCAGGTGAGCGTCCGGGTCTCTCCTGGTGTAATCCCCGTGGACATAGCCGTGGCGTCGTCGTCCATGAGCGGTTCGTGAGTTGCCCCAGCTTCCTCGATGACGAACTCATGGGTCACCGTGCCCTGGTTGGTGACGACAAAGGCGTACAGTTGGCCCGTGTGCAGCGTGGTCGGGGCGAGCGCGATGCTGAACTCGGTCAGTGTCACCGTAACCTCCTCAGCGCCAGCCTCCACGCGGCCGGATGCAGCGGCCTCATCATGGCCGTGTCCCGACGGCACTTCTGACGCTTCAGGCGTCGCGTGCACATCTCCGGGCAGCATGCTGACGAGAACGGAGTTGGCGGTCGGGTCGAAGTAGGCCCAGAACTCGGCGATACGGCCGTCTTTGACGTGCGCGTATATCACACCGCCGATTTCCAGCGAGGTCCTCGCCTGGTCGTGCATACCGAGCGCCTCGGCGTTAAGCGTGCCCCGAAACGTCACGCGCACCGCGACGGCGCCCTGGCTAGCCATCAGCTCATCAATCGTAATCGTGGCCTCAGGAAAGAACTGGTGGATATCGGCCAGCCCGGCTTTTACGCCAGCGCGGTCATGCGAGAATGGCTCGCCGGTCACCAGGGAGCGATGCGGCGGGTGTCCCGTCACATCCAAAGCCAGGACCGCGTCGATCGCGCTCGTCTCACCGGTCGCCAGCACCACGTTTACCGCGTCGATCGCCTGGCTGGCCAGCGCTTCGAGCGCAGCCGCGTCGGGTGTGGCCTGGGCGAAAGCTGCCTGTTGCGGCGGGCTACCCAGCGTCCCCGCCGCAACCACGACGCCGAGTCGTCCCAGCGCCACCCGCCGCGAGATAACAGCTCGCCCGTAGGCGGAGCGACGCGTCATCACATCTTCGTTCATGTGGTTTCTCCGTGAGCGTAACGCCGGGTCAGGTCATGGGCCGATCAAAGCCAGCAGCCCGACGAGCACCACTACCACGCCGACGCTCGCGGCAATCCTGAGCCGAGCATCACGTTTGACCCGAGGCATGACGGGCCTCCTTTGATTCAGAGGTGTATCAGGATTGCGTCAGGACGCCGGCGTAGCGACTCCGGACCATGCCGCGCGCCACGCCTGCATGTCCTCGCTCTCTCGCTGCTGGGCGTCGATGATCGCCTGCGCCAGCGCCTTAAGCTCCGGATGCTCGGCCCGCTCGAGGGCGACCTGCGCCATCATGATCGCGCTCTGGTGGTGGGGGATCATGGCGTCGATAAAGGCCAGATCGACGTTCTCGGTCACGGCGCAAAGCCGCGAGAGTTCCTGCTCCATGTCCATCATGCCCATCGCGTCCATGCCGGGCATGACCGCTGGGGTTCCCATCATTCCAGCCGGCATGGTTCCCATCATTTGCCGCATCATGGCCAT
>JADYYO010000177.1 GCA_020853615.1 Thermomicrobiales bacterium | reverse complement strand
GCGCGGCAGATGAACGGCAGGCTACGAGCGATCGCGGCGGGCGTCAAATGGGTCGGGGCGACTCCACTACAACGTCGCCGAGGGAAGGAGGGAAGGCATGGTCAGGATTTGACTGTCGTGGTGGTCGTGCTTTCCCTCACCCCCAGCCCCTCTCCTACTGCGGTGGGCGAGGGGAGCGTTGACGTCGAAACGGCGTTACTGCAGGAGCACGTCGTCCCGCAACAGCATGCCTCGGTGTAGAGTGTTCCTGTTGTATCAAGAAGTCCCGCTACACGCTCCCCTCTCCCTGCGCACAGGGCCGGGTACCCGCGGTGCGGGTGGCGGTAGGGGGGAGGGTTGCTGGCGACTCCGACGATGATTCTCGCCAACCCCTCCCCTTCTCGGATTCAATCGGCGGAGAGCGCTGCGGCCTCGACAACCTCCGGAGCGCGGCTCGCGCCGAGCCGGTCGAGGAAGCGGTCGATCCGCGCGATCGCCTCCTCGATCTGGGGCAGGCTGGTGGCGTAGGCGCAGCGCACGTGCCCCGCTCCCCCCGGCCCGAAGGCGTCGCCCGGCACCAGCGCGACTCGCGCCTCGTGCAGCAGGCGCGTGGCGAACTCGTGCGCATCGAGGCCCGTCGCCGCGATCGAGGGGAAGGCGTAGAAGGCGCCGGCGGGCATGTGGCAGGCCAGCCCGATCCGGTTGAGCCCCGAGACGATCGCCTGCCGGCGCAGCGCGTAATCGTCGACCGTCGCCTGAATCTCCCGCTCCGGCACGCGCAGCGCCTCGATCGCCGCCTCCTGCGCCTGCCGCGAGGCGCAGAGCGCCGTGTACTGGTGGATGCGCGTCATCGCGCCGATGAGCGGGGCCGGCCCGGCCGCGTAGCCGACGCGCCAGCCGGTCATGCCATAGGTCTTGGAGAAGCCATTCAGCAGGAGCGTCCGCTCCAGCATGCCGGGCAACGTGGCGAAGGGGACGTGCGGCGCATCGTAGGAGAGGCGGTCGTAGATCTCGTCGCTGATGACGACCAGATCGTGCCGCCGCACGACCGCCGCGATCGCCTCCAGCTCGGCCCGCGTCGGCACCGCGCCAGTCGGATTGCCCGGGTAGTTGAGGAGCAGCGCCCGCGTGCGCGGCGTGGTACGCCGCTCCAGCTCGTCGGGGCGCGGCACGAAGCGGTCCTCGGCGTGCGCCGGGGTCCAGACGGGCACGCCGCCGGCCAGCGAGACGCAGGGCGGGTAGGCGACATAGGAGGGATCGAGGATGAGGACTTCGTCGCCCGGATCAAGGAGCGCGCGCAGCGCCAGATCGAGACCCTCGCTGACGCCGACGGTGATCAGTAGCTCCCGCTCCGGGTCGTACCAGAGACCGTACTGGTCGCCCAGCGCCGCCGCGATCGCCCGCCGCAGATCGAGCAGGCCGCTGTTCCCGGTGTAGGTGGTGCGCCCCCGCTCGAGACCGTAGATTGCCGCCTCGCGCACCCGCCACGCCGTGCCATAGTCAGGCTCGCCGACACCGAGAGAGATGACATCCTCCATGCGCGAGACGACGTCGAAGAACTGGCGGATGCCCGAGGGGGGAATCGCCTCGACCGCGCGGGAGAGCCGCATGCCGCCGCTCATGGCGTCACCGGCAAGCGCTCGTCGACGGCGGCATCGTCGATCAGGATATCGCCGTCCTCCTTGTAGGCCTTCAGGAGGAAGTGGGTGTTGGTGGCGGTCACGTGCTCGATCGGCGCCAACTTCTCGGAGACGAACTGGGCGATCTCGCGCATCGTCGGCGCCTCGACGATGACGCGCAGGTCGTGACTCCCCGAGACGAGGTGGGCCGCGCGAACTTCCGGGTGCCGGTAGATGCGCGCCGCGACCTGATCGAAGCCGACTTCGCGCTGGGGCGAGACGCTGACATCGATGAAGGCGACGACGCGCTCGTCCCCGAGCCGCTCCCAGTCGACCAGCGTCTTGTAGCCACGGATGACGCGCTGACGCTCGAGCTCCTCCACGAGCCGCGCGACCTCGTCGGTGGAGGCGCCGATGAGCGCGGCAAGGCGCTCCGGATCGCGCCGGGCATCGGCGATGAGCGCGAGCAGCAGCCGGCGCACGGCCGGGTCGCGGCCATCGAGGCGCGGCTCACGCACCTCGCCATTCGGTGTGAACTCAGCCAATTGACGATTCCTTCCCTGCGGCGGGCTGACGGGGCGGGCAGGGCAGAGTGTACGCCCTCCGCCCTGCCCGATGGGAATGCACGAATTGAGAGGATCGGCGCCATCCACCTTTTGCCCGCGCCGGTCACCGCTGATATGCTGCCAGCGGGGTGGAGGGATTGCGTGCCGCGGCGTTCGGGCGTCAGCCATGTGCGCCAACGCTCCTCCATGGCAGAGTCGAGCTCGGTGGAGGGGCGACACCATGACCAACGCTACAAACCTGATGGCCAAGGCCGTCTCGTCGCTGCTCGGTGCGAAGGGCACGAGCGCGCAGGTCGCGGATGCGGCGAGCGCCGGCAACGGCGGCATCGGCGCCGCGAGCGCCAACGGCGGCGCGGTGACCATCGGCGACGTGCAGAGCGGCGGGAACGCCGGCAACGCAATCGGCATTGGCGATTCGTGGGGCTCCGTCGGGGCTGGCGGCGGCACTGTCTCTAACGCGACAACGCTCGGCGTGGCGGCCGACGGCGGGGTGGGGGTCGCCGATGCCAGCGGCGGGGCGAACAACCTCGCGTTCGCCGAGGAGCCGAACCGCAACCGCCACCACCATAACCACAACCATCACGATCATGGCGGCAACCATCACCACGCCTTCGTCTCTTAGCATGGCGGGCGGGATGGTGTGATCGCCAGAAGGCGCGGAGACGCCTTGTTCGCCTCTCCGCGCCTTCCCGGCGATCACCAGTAGCGCATCGCGCCCAGGAAGAGCTCGCGCAGGTCCGCCGCAGAGGCCGGCCGGGGCGAGAGCTTAGTGACGCGGTGCTGCGGCAGCGTCCCCGCCACCAGCGCGTCGACGTCGTTCGGGCTGAATCCCACGGCTTCGAGGCCGTTTGGCATGCCGACCCGCCGCATGATGGCGATGATCGTTCCGGCCAGCACCTCGCCCGCGTCGTCGTCCGCTGCATCACGCGTATCCGTCCCAAGGAGGCACGCCGCCTCGAGGTGCCGCCCCGGATTGGCCTCGCCGGTCCAGCGGAAGACCGAGGGGGCATTCAGGATGACCGACATGCCGTGCGGCACGATCGGATGATCGTCCGGGTAGCCGGGCGGCACGTACTCCCGCACCATGCCGGAGACGGGATAGCTCATGCCGTGGGGGAGGTGGACGCCGGCGTTGCCGAACCCGATCCCGGCGTACGCCGCCGCCAGCAGCATCTCGCCCCGCGCTGCGTCGTCGTCCGGGTCCTCGACGACGCGGACGATGTTGCGGGCCATGGCCTCGATGGCCTGCCGCGCCCAGATGTCGGAGATCGGGTTGGCGCCCTGGTAGGCCGGGCGCTGGCCCGGGTGCTCCGGCGCCGGCCGGCTGTCGTAGGGGAGCGCGGTGAACGACTCGACCGCGTGCGAGAGGACGTCGAGCGCCGAGCAGGCCGCCACCATCGGCGGCAGGGTGCGCGTGTTCTCGGGGTCGATGATCCCCATCGCCGGGCGCAGGGCGCGGTGCGCGATGCCAGTCTTGGCGTGCATCTCCTCGAAATCGAAGATCGCGACGCCGGTCGTCTCGGAGCCGGTTCCGGCCGTGGTCGGGATGGCGATCAACGGCCGCAGCGAGCCGGGCACCGGCTTCCCCTCGCCGATCGGCGGGTTGACGTAGGTCAGGAGTGGCGCGGGGTAGGTGGCGTAGAGGTTGGCCGCTTTCGCCGTGTCCATAACGCTGCCGCCGCCGACGGCAACATACCCATCGACGCCCTCCGCCGTCGCGAATGCGGCCGCATCCATGAAGCTGCCGTCGGTCGGCTCGACCCGTACCCGGTCGTAGAGGACCGCGTCGATCCCCTCCCGTCGCAGCGCATCGAGCGTCGTCGCCACCGTATCACCCCTCGCCAGGCGCGGGTCGGTGACGACCATCACCCGCCGCGCGCCGAGGCGAGCCATATCCGCCCCGACCTCGCGCGTCGCGCCGGGGCCGAACTTGATCGACGAGGTATCCATGGTGAAGCGGGTTTCGCGGGTTGGTGCGGCCTCGGCCACGATTGCTCCCTTTCTGTCCTGCCGGCGCATCGCGCTGTTTGCATCAGGATACGGGAGTCAGGCGGGTCCACGGCGCCGACGTAGAGCGCCCCCGGCATGCGCCGGGGGCGATGATCGCCAGGTGCGCGCGCCATGCTCACCGGCGGCGCGTGCGAGAGCACGTCGTGCTAGGAGCCGGAGGCCGTCCCGTCGCCGCTGCTCGTCGACGTCTGGCTGCCGCCGTCGGCGTTGTCCTCGGCATTCTTCTTCGGCTTGTCGCGCTTCTTCTCGCCGTTGCTCGACGAGCCGGTGCCGTCCGACGCGCTCGAGCTGGTCGAGCCGCCGACCGGGGCGGCGCCGGAGCCAGGCGCCGTCGAGACGTTCGAGCTGCCTTGGCCACCCGTGTTAATGTCGGCGGGCGCGGCCGGGCTCGCGCTCGCTGGCGGCGGGGGCAGAAGCTCGACCGGGATGTTGAGCCCAGTCAGGATGTCGAGACCATAGGTGGTGACATCGTCGAGGATGCCGAGCGCCTCGAGCGTGGCGGCATTCTCCGGCAGATCCTGACCGCTGCCGCCGGTCGCGCCCCCGGTCGAGGTGTCACCGGCGCCGCCGGCCGACGCGGTGCCGCCGTTGCCACCCTTGTCGCGCTTGGCGGTGCCAGTGCTCATGTTGCCCGACCCCGCCCCCGCGCCGGAGGTGCCATCCTGCCCCGAACGCGCCTGCTCGAGGGCGACGGCCGGCGCTTCCTGCGCGAAGGCGCTCAGGGGCAGCCCGGCGGCCATGATAAAGAATGTGCCCGTCAGCGCGGCGGCGCGCGCCCATGCATTTCTGCTCGTCATATCTGGCGATTCCCTTCCTCTCCTGCCGGGGCGCGCGGGAGCCATCACATGCGACCCGCCCCGGCAACCGTGGGACCGTACTCGCCGGCGATCCGCTGCGTCAACGCCCGGCCGCCGCCGCCGGTTTCGCCAGCGCCGGCTGTGGCGGGCGCATCGGGACCAGCGTCGACATGGCGTACCGGCGAAACGTTTCGTGCCTTCGTGGCACGAAAACTGCTGGCTTGCGGCGGACCACGGCCGATTGTCGTGAAGCGATCGACAGCAAAGGAGGCGCCATGAAACTGCGACGCGTGCTAACGGTGGCCGGGGGTGCGACGGCCATCTTCGGGATGGTCGTCCTGGGCGGCCCAGCCGCCTGGGCGCAGGAGGGAACGCCATCGGCCACCGAAGGGCTGGCGCCGCGGCCGGCCCACATCCATTCGGGCGATTGCCAGAACCTCGGCCCGGTCGTGCAGCCGCTCACCGATCTGACTGCTGGCCAGGGCGAGCGCGTCGGGCAGGCGCGCCGCGCGGCGGCAGCGGAATCGTCGTACACCGAAGTTCCCATGTCCCTGAACGACATTCTCAACGGTGATCACGCGATCAACGTCCACCTCTCGGCCGAGCAGATCGACACCTACATCGCCTGCGGCGAGATCGGCGGCACGCTGGAGGCGGACGGCTCGCTCGTCATCGGGCTGCGCGAGCTGAACAACTCCGGCTTCACCGGGATCGCGTTCCTCTCGCCGATGGCCAACGGCGCGGGCACCGGCGTCTCGGTCTTCATCGCGCAGACGCAGGGCGGCCGCAACCGGGGTGCGAACGCGATAGCCTCGCCGACCATGGAGGCGGCTGGCGGCATGGAGATGGCCACTGCCACGTCCGAGGCCGGCATGGGCGGCATGGAGACGCCCACCTCCGAAGCCGGCATGATCGGCATGGCCTCCCCGACGGCCGAGGAAGGCATGACGGGGGGCATGGCCAGCAGCCCGACCCCATAACACGCGGACGCTGACCGACCGAGCATTCGTGCGGGCGCGAGCCGGGCTCCCGGGAGCCCGGCTCGCCACGGATGGGTGATAGGTGATAGGGGATGCCGGATGTCGGACGGAGTCGCCCCGGAGGCGGCAACGATTGCGTTCGGACATCTGACATCTGCCATCCAGCATCCGGCATCCCCTATCACCTATCACCCATCTCCCCACCAAGGAGGTTCGTGTGGATCCCCGACGATGCGCGCTCATCACCGGCTGCACCCTGGCCCTCCTCACGCTCGCCACGGCCGCCCCCGGTGTGGCCGCGCAGGGGGCGACGCCGGTCGGCGCCCCGTCCGGCCCGACGCCGCGCCCCGCGCAGATCGTCGGCGGCAACTGCGCGGCGCCGGGGGAGATCGTGGCGCCGCTGAACGACCTGACCCGACCAGCCGGCCCCATCGTTGGGCAGGCGGGCAAAGCGATCCGGGTTGCCAACGCGCTCACGATCGTGCCCCTGCCCCTCGCGGAGCTGCTGGCCTCGGATGACGCGATCGTCGTTCACCTCTCCGCCGATCAGCCGCAAACGCTCCTCGCCTGCGGGGAGATCGGCGGCGCACTCGGCGCCGACGGCTCGCTCGTGCTGGGGCTGCGCGAGGCATCGGCCTCCGGCTTCACCGGCATCGCCTACCTCGTTCCCGGCATCGACGACGCCTCGACCGAGATTTCGGTCTTCGTCGCGCCCGTCTTCGGCGCCGCTGGATAGGAAGGGCTGGGGCGGAGCGCGCTTCGACGCGAAACCTGGTGAATTGCCGAGTCATCGGCATCCGCTTGCAGGGCAGTTCGTGGCCCCGATTCTGCAAGCTCGACAGGCAGGCACATCTATCGCGCCGCGGTGCGCGTGGAACCGTCATCCCTCACCGCGGCGCCTCCCCGGAGAGTCCGATGGCTGTTCCATTTCGCAACCGCCGCGATGCTGGCCAGCAGCTCGCCGCGCATCTCATGAAATACCGCGACCTGCCCGAAGTCGTCGTGCTGGGCCTCCCGCGCGGCGGGATCCCGGTCGCCGCGGAGGTCGCGGAGGCGCTCCACGCCCCGCTCGATGCCTTCCTCGTGCGCAAGCTCGGCGTCCCCGGCCACGAAGAGCTCGCCATGGGCGCCATCGCCTCAGGCGGGCTGCGCGTCGTGAACGCGGAGACGGTCCGCGATCTCGGCATCCCGGAGCGGGTGATCGACGCTGTCGAGGCGCGGGAGCGGGGCGAGCTGGCACGCCGCGAGCGGCTCTATCGCGGCACTACCGCCCCGCCCGACGTCGCGGGGAAGGTCGTCATCCTCGTCGATGACGGGCTGGCGACCGGCTCGACCATGCGCGCGGCGGCGCTCGCCCTGCGCGAGGCGCGCCCCGCCTGGCTGGTCGGGGCCGTCCCCGTCGCCTCGCGCACCGTGTGCGACGCCATGCGCGCGGTCGTCGACGAGATGATCTGCGCCGAGACGCCGGAGCCGTTCTACGCCGTTGGGCTCTGGTACGACGACTTCGGCCAGACCAGCGACGAGGAGGTACGCGACGATCTGGCGCGGGCCGAGCGGCGGATAGCCACCTCGGGCAGAGCGGCCGAAACCGCGGGCGCCCGAGTCGCCCCGTCACCGACCGAGCCGGCCGACGTCATCGCCCATGCGGCGCGGCCGCTGCGCGGCGACCCACGCGACTACAACGCGCTGCTCGAGCGGATCGGCAACGCGGAGATCGTCCTGCTGGGCGAGGCGAGCCACGGCACGCACGAGTTCTACCGTGAGCGAGCCGCCATCACCCGCCGCCTGATCGTCGAGCGCGGCTTCAACGCGGTCGCCGTCGAGGCCGACTGGCCCGATGCCTACCGCGTCAACCGCTTCGTCCGAGGCGAGAGCGACGACCTGGACGCGCGGGCCGCCCTGCAGGACTTCGCCCGCTTTCCCCGCTGGATGTGGCGCAACGAGGTCGTGCTCGAGTTTGTCCAGTGGCTGCGCGAGCACAACGACGCGCTGCCGCCCGGGGCGCCGAAGACCGGCTTCTACGGCATCGATCTCTACTCCCTCTCGCGCTCGATGGAGGCGGTGATCGCCTACCTCGACAAGGTCGACCCGGAAGCGGCCGCGCGCGCCCGGGCGCGCTACGGCTGCTTCGAGCAGTTCGGCGACGAACCGCAGATCTACGGCCAGCTCACGACGCTCGCCGGCGTTGAGGATTGCGAAAACGAGGTCGTCGGGCAACTGCTGGAGCTGCAACAGCGGGCGCATCGGGTGGCCGCCGCCGGCCACGACGGCAGCGCCGACGAGGCGTTCTTCGCCGAGCAGAACGCGCGCCTGGCCCGCAACGCCGAGGGGTACTACCGGGCGATGTTCCGCGGCCGCAACGCCTCGTGGAACCTGCGCGACACGCACATGGCCGACACGATCGACGCTCTGATCGATCACCTGCGCCAGCGGGACGGCGTTGCCCGCATCGCCGTCTGGGCGCACAACTCGCACCTCGGCGATGCCCGCGCGACCGAGATGGGGGTGATCGGCGAAGTGAACGTCGGCCAACTGACGCGCGAGCGGCATCCGACGCAGACCTTCGGCCTCGGCTTCACGACGTATGACGGCACGGTGACCGCCGCGAGCGACTGGGATGGTCCCGCGCGCCGCCGCCGGGTGATGCCGGGGCTCCCCGGCTCCTACGAGGATCTCTTTCACCAGGCCTCGGGCGTGGCGGAATCGGATCTGCTACTGGAGCTGCGCGGCCAGAACCGCGCCATCGAACTCCTCGCCGAGCCGCGCCTCGAGCGGGCTATCGGCGTCATCTACAAGCCGGAGACCGAGCGCTTCAGCCACTACTTCCACGCCATCCTGCCGAGGCAGTTCGACGCCATCCTCCATCTCGACCGCACCTCGGCGCTCCTCCCGCTCGACCGGGAAGCCGGGTTCGAGGCAGAGGACGAGATGCCCGAGACCTGGCCGTTCGGCGTCTGAACCACCGGCGCGCCTTCCACCCCGACCGCCCCGACCGCGCGTTTCACGTTCCGCTCAGGCTCATTGGAGGCTCATCATGAATCGCCGTGTTTCCATTCCCGCGCCAACCGAGATCCCCATCGCGCTGCCAGACGCCGAGCTGGAGGGGGCCATCACCCTGCCGTCGACTCCGCAAGGCATCATCGTCTTCGCCCACGGCAGCGGCTCGTCGCGCCACTCGCCCCGCAACCAGTACGTCGCCCAGGTGCTGCAGGAGGCGGGGCTGGGGACGCTGCTGATGGACCTCCTGACGCGCGAGGAAGAGCTGATCGACCAGCGGACCCGCCACCTCCGCTTCGACATCGATCTCCTCAGCCGGCGGCTGACCGGCGTCATCGACTGGATGACGCGGAATGCGACGACGCAGCACATCCCGATCGGCCTCTTCGGGGCCAGCACCGGCGCGGCGGCCGCGCTCCGTACGGCCGCGGCTCGTCCGCAACTGGTGCAGGCGGTTGTCAGCCGGGGCGGCCGCCCCGATCTGGCCGGGGTCGAGGCGTTGCGCGCGGTCGAGGCGCCCACACTCCTCATCGTCGGTGGCGCGGATACGCAGGTCATCCCGCTCAATACCTTCGCCCTCGAGCAGATGCGCGCCCCCTCCGAACTGGCGATCGTCCCGGGGGCGACGCATCTTTTCGAAGAGCCGGGTACCCTTGCCGCCGCGGCCGGCCTGGCGCGCGACTGGTTCCTGCGGCATGTCGGGGATGAGGTTCTGCGACCCCCGACCGAGGTGGAGGAGTTTCCTGCATGACGGTGGTTATCGCTCCGATCGACGGCTCCGAGCTGGCGCTGCGCGCCGTGCCCTGGGCGGCCCGCCTCGCGGGGCCCGAAGGAACCGTCGTCCTCGTGCGCGCGATTCCGGCCGAGCGCGACTTCATCGGGACCGTCTTCCCGATGGCCGCTGCCGGCAGCACGACTGCTCTTTCCGAGGAAGACGCCTGGGTCGCCACTGCCCGCGCCGATGTCGACGAGGCCGCCGGCGAGATCGACGACGCGACGATCGCCGTCGAACGGGCGATCGCCGAAGGCAACCCGGACGAGGTGATCGTGGCGGCGGTCGCCCGCTTCAACGCCGACATGATCGCGATGGCCAGCCACGGCCGCGGCACGATCGGGCGCGCCATCTTCGGCAGCGTCGCCGACCGCGTGGCGCGCACCTCCCCGGTGCCCGTCCTGATCCTGCGCGCCAACAACGAAGCGGCCGACGATGCCGCCATTGCCCGGGTCATCGTGCCGCTCGATGGCTCGGCGCTCGCGGAGGAAGCGCTCCCGGTCGCCGCCGAAGTCGCGCAGCACTTCAACGCTCCCGTCTACGTGGTCAGCGCGGTCGATCCGTCCAGCACGATGCCCGCTGGATCCCGCGGCCTGTTTCAGGCCCCCGCGGTGACGCCGGAGATCGTGGAGCGCCTCTGGCAGGAGGCGGAGAACGCCGCCGGCGACACCGTCGCCGACGCTGTCGCCCGGCTGCAGGCGCAGGGGATCGAAGCCTCCGGCGCGACGTTGAGCGGCTCGCCCTTCTTCGCGATCAGCGAGATCGCCCAGCCCGACGATCTCCTCGTGCTGACATCGCACGGCCGGGGGGGCGTCCGCCGCTGGCTTCTCGGCAGCGTCGCCGAGAAGCTCGTGCGGGAGGCGCCGGCGCCAGTCATGCTGGTTCCCGCGTCGTCACGGGTGGCGGCAATCGAAGCGTGACGGGGCGCCTTGTTACCATTGGCCCCTGACGACGATTCGCCTCATGAAAACGATTCAGGAGTAGGACACCCGTGACCGCCGCCCAGAGGGCACCCGCCGAGACCGCCAGCGACGCGATTGCGGAGGCCCGCGCGGCGGGCATGGGACCGCTCGAGTATCTCCAGTCGCGCGGCTACGTGCAGGACGTCTCCGATCCCGAAGGGCTGCGCGAGGCCTTCGCCAGTGGCGTCGTCACCCTCTATCAGGGCTTCGACCCGACCGGCCCCTCGCTCCACGTCGGGCACATGCTCGGGCTGATGATGCTCGCCGCGCTGCAGCGCTTCGGCCATCGCCCGATCGCGCTCGGCGGCGGCGGCACCGCCCTCGTCGGCGACCCCTCGGGGAAGACCGCGACCCGTGCCATCACGTCGGAGGAGGATATCCGCGCCAACCTGCAGCGCATCCTGCCGCAATTCGCGCGCTACCTCGACTTCGCGGGGGGCCGCTGGGGGAGCAATCCGCCGGCCCTCCTCCTCAATAACGCCGACTGGCTGCTCGACCTGCGCTACATCCCCTTCCTGCGCGACATCGGCCGCCACTTCTCGGTCAACGAGATGCTGACCGCCGAGACGTACCGCACCCGGCTGGAGACGACCGGGCTCAACTTCGTCGAGTTCAACTACCGCCTCGTGCAGGCGTACGACTACCTCCACCTCTTCCGGACCGAGGGGTGCACGCTGCAGATCGGCGGCTCGGATCAGTGGGGGAACATCGTCGCCGGCGTCGAGCTGGTGCGAAGGGCCGAGGGCGGGCGCGTCTTCGCGCTCGTCTGCCCGCTGCTGACGACCGCCTCCGGGCAGAAGATGGGGAAGAGCGAGGGGAACTCGATCTGGCTCGATCCCGAGCTGACCTCCCCCTTCGACTTCTACCAGTACTGGATCAACGTCGACGATGCCGATGTCGAGCGTCTCCTCTGGCTCTACACCTTCCTCCCGGGCGAGCGGATCCGCGAGCTGACGAGCGTCGGCGGGGAGGCGCTGCGCGAGGCGAAGCAGGCGCTGGCGCGAGAGGTGACTTCGCTCGCCCACGGCGAGGAGGCGATGCGGCAGGCCGAAGCGGCCTCGCGCGCGCTCTTCAGCGGCACGCCCGACATCGACGACCCGAACATCCCGACGACGGAGATCCCCGCCGCCGACCTCGGCCAGCTCACCATGGCCGACCTCTTCATCCGGGCCGGGCTCGTCTCCTCCCGTGGTGAGGCGCGACGCAAGGCCGCCGAGGGCGCGCTATCGATCGACGGCGAGCGCGTGACGGACGTCGACGTCCCCTTCCAGCCTGCCCGCGACGAAGCCCTCCTCCGCTTCGGCAAGAAGCGCTACCGACGGGTGCGGATCACGGGCTGAGCGCCGGCAGCATTTGGAGCTGGAACGTGTTGCCGCCGGACGCCTCTCACCCCGGCCCTGCGCACAGGGCCGGGTACCCCTTGGGTGGCGGCCGGGGGTGAGGGTCGTCCGGCAAAGCGGCGGTGATGGCCCGCCGGCCCCTCACTCCCCGAGCCCGGGAATCGCGTTCCGGATCGCGTCGACGTCGGGCATGATGGCGAGGAGCCCCGCCAGCAGAAGAATGTCGCCCGCGATCACCAGCACGAGGAGCGCGAGCGGGCCGGCAGGGCCCCCTTGCCGCAGCAGCCGGCCCATGCCGAGGAAGTTGACGCTCGCCCCGACGAAGATGAGCCAGATCAGGCCGACCAGAAAACCGCCGAGGAGCTGCGACTGCGAGTGCGGCAGGTCGCGCCAGAGGAGCACCGCCACGTTGAGAATGCCGAGGAGGATGCCCGGCAGGAGGAGAAGCGCCACCGCGCCCCACGCCCCTTGCGCCGACCGGGCCTGCGGCGCCATGCGCGATGGCCGCCGCTGGTGCGGCCACGACCCCTCGGTTGCCGTTTCGACCGACTGAATCGTGAAGACGAGCGCGACGCAGAGCCCGATGAGGATCCAGACCCGACTATCGTCGAGCCGCAGCACATTCCGGACTTCGTCGAGCGACACCTGCTACTCCCCGCTGCGCTGGCCTTCCGCCGGGCGAGCGTATCACACCGGCCGCACCCTCACGGTTCGCGCTACGCCAACCCGGTCATCGCTGACCCCGGACGTCCACCGAGGTAGGCGCGGCTGGCCCGCGTGTTGCAAGATGGTATGGCATGGACGGCATCTTCTATCGCGACCCCGAGCACGAGCCCTTCCAGATCGAGCGCGGTCCGGCCCGCGCACTCCTCATCCATGGCTTCATGGGCACCCCGCGCGACATGCGCCCGCTGGCGGGCGCGCTTGCCGATGCCGGCGTCTCCGCGCAGGGCCTCCTCCTGCCCGGCTTCGGCCGCGAGATCGAGCGCCTGACGCGCGTCCGGGCCAGGGAATGGACCAGTTCCGCGCTCTCCGCCTGGGAGGCGATGCAGCCGGGGGCGAAACGGACAACGCTCGTCGGCTATTCGATGGGCGGCGCGGTCGCCCTGCAGGTCGCGGCCATGGCGCCGCACCCGCCCGATCAGCTCATCCTGATCGCCCCGCACTGGAAGATTGCCGACCCGCGCGGCAAATTGCTCCCGATCGGCAAGTACGTCATGCGCCGCTTCAAGCCGTTCGGATCGTTCGATTTCGACGATCCCGACACGCGGCGCATGATCGCCGAGCTGGTTCCGGGCGCCGATCTCGACGATCCGGCGGTGCGCCATCGCTTCCGTGACGCCGCGTCCATCCCCACGCATGCCCTCGACGAGCTGCGGCGCATCGGGTTCGCGGCTTTCGCCATGGCGCCCCGCATCCGCTCGGAGACGGCGATCGTGCAGGGGATGCAGGACCGGACCACCTTGCCCGCCTTCTCGCGACGGCTCGCCGACCAGATGGGCGCGGCGATGATCGAGGTGTCGGGGGATCACCACATCGTCGATCCGCGCCGGGACGCGTGGCCGGCCGTGCGGGATACGATCGTCGCCCGCGCCGCCCTCTCCCCGGTCGAGGCCGACGCCCGCTCAGCCTGCGGGTGAGGCGAACCCCGCCTCGCGCAGCGCCTGCAGCTCGGCCTCGCCCTTCTCCCGCAGCGCCTCGCGCCACGCCGCTTCATGCGGCCGCAGTCGCTCGACCAGCGCCTGAGCGACAGCGAGATTCCGGTACCACTTCCGGTCGGCGGGGATGACGTACCAGGGCGCCCAGGTCGTGGCCGTGGCGGCGATGGCCGCCTCGTAGGCGCGCATGTAGTCATCCCAGCGTGCGCGCTCCTGCCAGTCGCCGACGGAGAGCTTCCACCACTTCTCGACCTCCTCCTGCCGCGCCAGCAGCCGCTCCGCCTGCGTCTCCTTGCTGATGTGCAGGAAGAACTTGGCGACGATGACGCCCGATTGCTCGAGCAGGAGCTCGAAATCGTTGATGTGCGGGTAGCGGCGCTCGACCACCTCAGCCGAAGCGATCCCGTGCACCTTCTCCACCAGGACCGCCTCGTAGTAGGAGCGGTTGAAGACAGCCACCAGCGAGAGGGACGGGGTGTGCAGGTGGTGGCGCCAGAGAAAGTCGTGCGCCCGCTCCTCGGCGGTCGGCGCCTTGAACGACCAGACGAGGACCCCCTGCGGATCCATCTCGGCCAGCACCTTGCGGATCGTGCCATCCTTGCCGGCGGTGTCCATCCCCTGCAAGACGATGAGGAGGGCGTTGGTCCCGGCAGCGTAGAGGAGCTCCTGCAACGCGCCGAGCTCGTCGGCCAGCGCGTCGAACTCGCCTTCCCCTGCCTCCTTTTCGGGCGCCTCCGCCCCACGCGTCCCGATCGCGGCGAGGTCGACCGGTTGGCTCCCATCGAAGCGCAGCGCGAGCGTCATGGCTCCCCCTCATCGTCATGCATCACGTCCGCCCTGGACTTCAATCGCTACCACATCCGACAGGGAAGCATTGCCAGGACTGGTCGTCGCGGTC
>JADYYO010000176.1 GCA_020853615.1 Thermomicrobiales bacterium | reverse complement strand
GCGGCGAGCGCCGGGCTCGACACTCGCATATCACGGCCGACCACGACCGAGTCCGGGTGGAGGGTGGCGACGATCGCGCGCCCGATCTCGTAGGCGATCGCGGGCGTCAGTTCGTCGGGGACGATGCCGCGCACGTCGTACGCCTTGAAGAGCGCGGCTGCCCGCTGCCGGTCGTCCCGCGTCAGTTCGCTCCTGCTCTCAGCCACCTCGACCCTTCTCCATCGTGCATCTGGCGGGACGCTCGCGCGCCCGGTTCGGCCGCATTCACTGCCGGCATTCTGGCATAGACGCGCCAGCCCGACGGGTCGCGGCGTTCTGGCGAATCCGCGTGCTGACGCCCGGCTCGGGTACCCTGCGCGCATGACGGCATCCGCTCGACGGCAGCGCATTGTGCTGGCGACATTCGGCTCCCCTGGCGACATCCAGCCCTTCCTCGCGATCGGCCTTGCCTTGCAGGCTCTGGGCCACCAGCCCGTGATCGCGACGAGTCCGTACTACCGCGACCTCGTGTCCGGAGCGGGGATCGCCTTCGCGCCCGCCCGGCCCGACCGTCGCCCCGGCCAGCAGGACGCCGACTACCTCGATCGCCTCGCACGCCAGCGCCGCTCTCCCGGCGCGCTCTTCCGGGAGATGTTCCTGCCGTCGCCGCGGGAGTCGCTCGCCGACCTGCTGCCGGTCGTCGCCGGGGCGGATGCGGTCGTCGCGCATCCGCTGGTCAGCGGGGCGCGGCTCGCCGCCGAGGCGCGAGGAATTCCCTGGATCTCGACGGTCATGCAGCCGATGGGATACCTCTCCGCGCACGAGCCGCCCGTGGTCGGCCCCGCGTGGATCGCGGCCGCGCTGCGGCGCGCGGGCGCGGGCCCAACGCGGCTGGCATATGCCGCGGCCCGCCGCATCACCGGCGGCTGGATCGGCGACTGGCACGCGCTCCGCGTCGAGCTCGGCCTGCCGCCAGAAGGGGGCCACCCGCTCTGGGAGGGAAGCCACTCACCCCTCCTCTCGCTCGGCCTCTTTCCGCGGCTGCTCGGCGCGTCGCGCGTCGACTGGCCGGCGCAGGCGCGCGTGACCGGGTTCCCCTTCTTCGATCGCCCCGGTTCGGTGCTTCCCGCGCCGCTGCGCGACTTTCTCGCCGCCGGCGAGGCGCCCATCGTCTTCACGCTCGGCACCACCGCGGTCAACGACCCGGGGGAGTTCTACGAAGAGAGTCTGGCCGCCGCCCGGGCGCTGGGGATGCGGTCGGTCCTGCTGGTCGGCCCGGGGCGGGAGGGCCTCTTCGCGGCCGGCGATGACGCGATCGCCGTCGCCTACGCGCCCCACGCCCTCCTCTTCCCCCACGCCAGCGCGGTGGTGCATCAGGGCGGGATCGGGACCCTCTCGGAGGCGATGCGCGCGGGGAAGCCGATGCTCATCATGCCGTACGGCCACGACCAGGCGGACAATGCCTGGCGGGCGGAACGAACCGGCGCCGCGCGCGTCATTGCCCGCCGCCGTTTCCGGCGCGATTGTGTCGCCCGCGCGCTGGAGCAGCTGCTCGCAGATGCGACGGTGCGCGCCGCCGCGGCCCGAGTCGAACGGGAGATGGCGCGCGACGATGGGGCGCGTTTCGCGGCCCGCGCCATCGAGCGCGCGCTCCTGGGCGTCGCCCCGGCGACACGATGAGCCGGATGTACGGACGTTCGGCCGTGATGCCCTCTGCTACCATGATTGGCAGAGTTTCCGGGCGGCCGGGATGGACGGTTGGCCGGAGGGAGATGATCGGCGCTGGCCGCGAAGATGCGCGCGGTGGAGGGCGGCTCGCATATGACGCGTCCGATATTCGGACTGTTGCTGATCGTGGCCGCGTTGCTCCAGGCCGTGCTGATGCCCCGGTGGCAGCTTCTCGCCATCACGCCGGGGCTCGTCGTCGTTCTCTTGCTGGGCTGGAGCGCCTATCGCGGCCTTCCCGAAGCGTTGATCTGGGTCTTCATTACCGGGCTGATGCTCGATATCCTCGGGCTGGATCGCCTGGGTGCGAACGCGCTGGCCCTGCTGCCCGTCGCGCTCCTGGGCGGGCTCTCCCGAGGGCGATTCTTTCAGAGCGCGCTCGTCTTCCCCATGGTGCTGGCCTTCTTCGCGACCTTTGCCTATGTGGGCGCGCTGCTCGCGCTGCGTGGCCTCCTCGGTGAGGGGGGCGACGCCGCCCAGGCCCTCGGGCGGGTGACCCTCATGCAGGCATTGCTCAACGCGCTGCTGGTGCCCCCGGTCTTCGGGCTCCTCGGGTGGCTGCAGCGCCTGGAGCCTGAGCGGACATAATGGCTCGCCGCAAGCGCATCCCCTACGATCCACCGCATCTGCGGGGGAAGCAGAAGCGCCGGCTGGGCAGGCATCTGCGCCCGGACCAGGTGCACATGTCGCGGCGGATGTTCCTCAGCCGGGGCGCGATCGTCGCCGCCTTCTCGCTGCTCGCGGCGCGGCTCGGATACATGCAGGTGCTGCAGGGGGACCGCTACCGGACCGAGGCGGTCCAGAACATCCGGCAGGACGAGACGCTCCGGCCGACTAGGGGCGTGATCTACGATCGCAAGCACCGCGAGCTGGCGGTCAATCGCGAGACGTGGGAAGTTCGCGTCCTCCCTGGCTCGCTGCCGAAGGATGCGGGCGAGCGGCGCCGGGTGCTCGACGAGCTGATCAACGCCTTGAGCCTGCCCGACGCGCTGATTCTCGACCCGCGGGACGTGCCCGAGGGCGCCTTCGACACGGTCCTGGCGCGCACGGCGCAGCTTCTCGGCAAGACACTGACGGTCGAGCAGACGGACCGGACGGTCCTCCACCCCTTCTTCCGCGTGCCGGGCCAGATCGTGCGAGTCGATGGGCAGGAGCTGCAGGTCTTCGTCTACCCGGATGCGACGGCGCGCAAGTCCGATTCGGCGCGCATCTCCGCGGACGGGCAGCTCATTGCCGGCGAAGTCGTCGACTGGCCGACGCCGCCGCAGTTTGCGGCGAGCGGGAACATCCTCACCGTCCTGCTCGCGGCAGACAAGCGGCTGGGCGGCCGGGTGGAGCGCGCCATCGGCACGCTCGGCGACCAGACCTCGATGGATGGCGTGGTGCAGGCGCTCAGCCGGGACGCTCTCCGCGCGTGGACCGACTACATCCAGACGGAGATGGACCAGAACTTTCTCGTCCGGCTCGAGGATGACCTGTCGACCGACCAGGCGGCGCTCTGCCGGGCGCACCTCAACGAGATCCCCGGCGCGAAGGTGATGAACCGGCTCGACTATCTCGTCGAGAATGGCCGCTACCTCGAAAAGATCATCATCAAGACCGGGGTGCCGCGCGAGACGGCGCTGAAGCTTGAGGCGAACAAACTCTATCTGCCCGGCGTCGAGCTCGAGGATGGCGTCCTCGTCCGCCACTACCCGGGCGGCGAGGCGATGTCGCACCTGCTCGGCTACGTGGGCCAGATCAGCCAGCGCGAGCTCGACAACCCGCGCAACCAGGACGACCTCGGCTATCCGATCTACGACCCGAACGACATGATCGGCAAGGACGGGATCGAGCTGACGCTCGAGTCGACGTTGCGCGGCACGCGGGGCCGGCAGATCATCGAGATGGAGGCCGAAGGCGGCTCGTGGCATGTCGTTCCGAACTCGACGATCCCGCCGAAGCCGGGTAAGGACGTCGTCCTGTCGATCGACCTGGAGCTGCAGCGCGCGGCGAGCGAGATTCTGGCCGCGGGCATCCGCTATTCGAACGCTGACCGCCACGCCATCGCCGCCGCCG
>JADYYO010000175.1 GCA_020853615.1 Thermomicrobiales bacterium | reverse complement strand
CCGGCCTGGCATCGTCCACTATCGCCGCCCGATGCTCAATCGAGCCGCAGGATGGTGAACGCCTCGGCCAGGGCGAGGCCCGCAGGTGCACCAATCTGTGCTGCCCGGCCGCGCCAGCTTTCCGGCAGGGCACGGGCGTCGGGGGTCTGACTCGCGTGCGCCAGGCGTGCCGCGAGCTTGCGCGCGAAGCCAGCCGTGATATCGACATAGGCATCGGCGCCGGCACTGGCGAAGAGCCAGACCTCGCGCACGGCGTGCGGGGCGAGTCCCGCGGCGCGGTGCTCGGGAAAGCTCAGCGGGTCGCGCGCGAACGGGTAGACCGCATCCAACGCCACGCGTCCAACGATCCGGTGGTCGCGGTGCGCCAGGTAGGGCGGGAGGGGGTGCACCGGGTCGTGCGTGAAGAGGATTGCCGGTTGCCAGCGACGAACCCAGGCGACGAGCTCGCCGCGCAGGGCACGCGTCTCCTCGAGTTCCCCATCGGCGTGGCGCAGGAACGCGACCTCAGCGATGCCCAGGAGCTTCGCTGCGGCCCTCGCCTCCGCTTCGCGTTGGCGCGCGACCGCGCGCGGGTCGGCCGCGGGATCGCTGGCGCCCTTGTCACCGGAGGTCACGAGCAGGAGACGCACCTCGGCGCCGGCGTCCACAGCGCGGGCCAGGGTTCCGGCGCACCAGCTCTCGACGTCGTCGGGGTGGGCGGCGATCGCCATGATCGCCGTACGCCCCGGCGGCTCGACAACGCCGCCGCGCTCCGTCGCTTTGGGTTGATGGTCTGCCGCACGACGTTCGGTCATCATATCTGGGCCATGCCTGGTTCAGCGAACAAGCGATGGATCCGGGCGGACGGTTATTCTCGCATCTGATCACCTGCTCGGGTAGCGCCGCAGCGCCGCCAATGACCAACGAACCGACCCCGGCCGCAATCGACCGGAGGCACTCACCGAGGCGGGCGCCGCGTCGCGGCTCGAGGATCTCTTGACACAGGGCGTGGAGACCTTCCAGGGTCAAGCCGGCGGATAGGGTGTGGGCGTCGCCAACGCGATGCGATCCGCGTACATGCGGTCGATCTCGGCGCGGATGGCCCGTGGCGCCATGCCCCGGTCCAGCATTTCGATCACGGCACGCGTGACCCCGAGGCAGACGTCTCAGGTCGGCGCCATGGAGTCGAAGACGATCGATCCGTCGGGGTTGACCGCCTTGACGTAGCAGTCGCGATTGCTCCGGTGCTCCGCCGTCTGCCCGCAGCCACAGAAGCAGGGCATGTAGCGCATCAGCGGGCCGTTCACGATCTGGAACTCGTAGAGCCGCTTGACCTCGGGATCGAACCTTGCCATCCAGTCCGGCCAGACGACCTTGCTCAGGTCGCCGTTCGGCTCGTCGGCGGGCTCGAAGGCGGCGAAGCGGGCGGAGAAGTCCGTCGCCGCGGGCTCGCTCTCCGCATCGGCAGCGCCGGACGGGCGATTCGCGGGGGCGCTACAGGCGGCGAGCAGTGTCCCAACCAGTCCGAGGCCGAGGAGGTCGCCGAGCCGGCGACGCGACACCCGAAACGATTGCCCCCGGGTCAGGGCGTGCCACGCCACCGGGCGTTTGCTCGTCACGGGGGCGGAATCACTCATGGTCATTGCCATCTCCCACAGCAGGGCACGAATGCGTCCGCGGGCGAGCGGTCCCCCGTTCCGCGAAGATCGCTTTTCGGTACGGGGCTGTCGAGCCGTTGGGGCCCGACGAACGGGCGTTTATGCGAGGAGCGTCCCCTTGGGGCCGCGGTCGCGCCCACCACTCGCCGGGACATACGAACGTTTTGTAGTAGATTACCGATGGCAAACCCCGGCCACCAGGACCAGTGTCGATAGCGCCCCGCCGAAGAGGTTGACGGAGTGATGAGTTACGTTGCGCCTCGTGCGGTTCACGACGCGTCTCGGCTCAATCGACGAGTGCTCCTGGGGCGCACGGGAGCACTGGCCGCGTGTTGGGCTCTCGGCGGCGGCCGGCCGGTTTCCGCCCATCTGCCGGCGAACAGCGATGACCTGGCGAGCGTCGAGTTACCGCCAGCGCTTGGGCAGTCGGACGTCAGCGTCTACGTCGAAGAGACCGGGCACACGCTCCAGGGAGTCTTCCTCGATTACTGGCGGGCGAACGGCGCCGCCACGCTCTTCGGGAATCCCGTCTCGGAGCCGTTCGCGGCGCCAAACGGCTATTACAGCCAGGCCTTCGAACGGGGCATCCTGCAATACCGGCCGGAGTTCCTGTACACAGCCGATCCGATCGTGCGCCTGATGCCGATTGGACGGCTGGCGAACCTCGCGCGCATCCGGCAATCCCCGAACTGGCGCGCGGCGCTGCGCGATGAATTGCCACGCTGGTTGCCGCGCGACGCGGCGGATCGTCAGGTGGAAGCGGTCCTGTCGCGTGGCGGCGTCTACGTCGCAGCCAGCGGCCATACGATCTCGGACGAGATTCTTGCCTGGTACGGCTTCAACGAGGGGGCCTTTTATCTCGGGTCGCCGCTGGCGGAGCCAGTCAGAGGCACGGGCACGGTGACGCAATGGTTCGAGGGGGGGCTGGTCGAGGCAGGACCCGAGGGGGTGGCGCTAGCGCCATTGGGGACCGCGGCGGCCGCCGCTTTTGGGGTCGACACAACGCGCGTGCGGCGAGCGGGGTTGCCGCGTTACGACGAATGGCTTTTCTGGACCGCGGACAACCCCAACCCGCTGGGCGATCCCTCCGCGCCAGGGGCCAGGTGGGTCGACGTCAGCCTGGCGGAACAGCGGCTGACGGCGTACCAGGGGACGACGCCGATCTCCTCGACGCTCGTCAGTACGGGGCTCGACCCGAACCCGACCGAGACGGGGATGTTCCACGTTCGCCTCAAGTACCCCGTTCAGGACATGAAGGGATTCACCAACGCCACGGGCGAGGTTCTTGCCGTTGGGGACGAGGACGCGCCGGCTGACGCCGTCGCCTACGACGTTCCCGCGGTCCCCAATGTCCTCTACTTCAACATGCAGGGGGAGGCGCTGCACGGGACGTATTGGCACAGCAACTTCGGCGAGCCGATGAGTCACGGCTGCGTGAACCTGCCGCTCGACTTCGCGGCCTGGTTCTTTGGCTGGGCGCCACTGGGAACGGGCGTCTGGGTCCATGGCTAGGGCGCGGTGCGTGGCGGCGAGCTATCGCGCACCAGGGGGCTGCCGGCGGGTGATCGCCACGTTGACGGCCACGGGGCCAACTACTATCCTGCTGTCGTAGAGGACTCGGTTGGCGAGAAGGCGGCGGGGCGCGATGCTGAACGGTACGAGCCTAACGGATGGAGCGGCAGCCGGCCCCACCGGGGTGATCGCGCGCGATGCGGACTCGATGGCATCGCGGTGGCGGCGGCGCTGGCCGGTGACCGCCGGCGTGGTATTGCTGGCGGCGCTTCTTGTGGCCGGCGTCGTTCAGCAGGGGAGCACCGGCGTGGGCACGGGACCGCTGGCGGGCGCGGTGGCGCCGGACTTCACGCTGGCGACGTTCGACGGCAGGACCTTTCAGCTCCGTGCGCAGCGAGGCCACCCGGTGGTGGTCAATTTCTGGGCCTCCTGGTGTCCTCCCTGTCGCGCGGAAGCGGCCGCGCTCGCCAGGATCGCGCAGGTGGAGCGGGCGGCAGGGCGCGCCGTTTTCGTTGGCGTCGATGTGCGCGATGACGAGGAACAGGCGCGCCGCTTCCTGGCCGACTTCTCGGTGCCGTACGCCAATGGCCCGGACCCGGGGACCCTCGAGGCGTCGTATCTCGGCATGGGTATCCCGTACACGGTTTTTGTCGCCGCCGATGGCACCGTCGCTCGCACCTGGATCGGCCCGCTCGATGAACAGCGCCTGACCGCGATCATCGACGAAATCGCGTGAGATGGCAGGGCTTCCGGCGACCGTGTTGACATTGGCGCTGGCCGCCGCGCCGGTCCTCACGCTCGTGCTTGCGGCATGGGCAGTGGGGCGGTGCGCGGAGCAGGCAGCGCCAGACGCCGGCCTGCCGCGCGTGGCCATTGCCGACCTGACGCTGCCGATCGTTGTCACGGCGCTGGCGACGGCGCGGGTTGTCCAGGTGCTGCCGACGTGGCAAAGCGTGGCGGCGAACCCGCTGGACCTGCTCCGGCTCGGGGGGGGCGGCCAGCTTTCCGCGCTCGGGGGCGCGGTCGGGGCCAGCCTGGGGTTTCTCGTCTTCACGCGACAGAAGGGACTCCCGCTCCTGAGAACGGCGGACGTGTACGCGCTGGCGTTGCCCCTGGGCATCGCCGTCCACAGCGGCGGATGCCTCGTGCGCGGCGATTGCTACGGCCGGGTGGCGGGGGCGCCGTTCGGGATCATCTTTCCTGGCTTGGCGCTGCCGCGCTACCCGGTCGGGCTCTACGCGGCCGCCATCGCGCTGTTTGTCTTCGCCTTCGTCCGCTGGTTCGCCGCGCGGCGCCCGGCGCCGGGAGCGACCGCATTAGTCGCCATGGCGACCATTGCCGGGTCTGACGCCCTGCTCGCCCCGCTGCGCCTCGATGAGGCGTCCGAGTTGCTTAACGTGCCGGTGGCCGCCGCCGTCGCGGCCACGCTGGCGGCGCTCCTCGTCGTGCAGGCAGGCTGGATCGTGCGGGGGCACCGCTGGGGAGCCCCGGTTGGCGACGAACGTCGCCCGTCGCCGGGCCAGGGCGTGAGCCCATGACGGAGCGGGTGCCCGGGGCCGGGCCAAGCGCCCCGACGTGCGGCCCGGCAGGCACGAGCGGCGCCGGCGGGCGGTGGCAGCGCGCACTGGGCCCGCTGGCCCTCGCCCTGGCGATCGTCGCCAGCGCCTGGCTCATCGGCGGTCGGGAGGGATTCGAGCGGATCGGCACGGGAGGCCAGAACCTGCAACTCCTCCCCAAGATTGGGGATAGCGCGCCCGATTTCGTGGCGCCGACGGTCAACGGCCAGGTCGTGCGGCTCTCGGACCTGCGCGGGCAGCCGGTCTGGCTCAACTTCTGGGGGAGTTGGTGTCCGCCCTGCCGCTCGGAGTTTCCGGAGATGCAGGCCGCGTACGCGGCGGAGCTCCAGCCAAAGGGGGTGGTGTTGCTGGCAATCTCCCTCGATGAGCCGGCCGAGGCGGCCGCCGGATTTGCGGCGCGCAACAAGGGGACCTTTACCATCGTGACCGATGCCAACCGGAGCTTTACCGGGAGCGCCTATCCGATCAGCAACTTCCCGACCCACATCCTGATCGATCGCGAAGGCATTGTGCGGGACATCATCCTGTCTCCGATCGATGAAGCGGAGATCGTCCGGCGCGCACAGACGATCATCGCGACGGGGGATGGACCGTGATGTTTCCGTTGCCGGTGGGACGGGCTCACGGGCGACCTGGCGCCACGCGGGGCGGGTCTGGCGAGGGGCAACATGGTTGACGCTGTCGCGGGCGGGACCAAGCACCGCCGAAAACCGCTGCTGGCGGTGGTGGCCGATCGCACCTGGCGTTTCTTCTGCTCGGTTCGGGCGGCCCTGTACGAGATCATCTTTCTGGCGGTGCTCATTCTGGTTGGCACGCTGCGGGGGAGCGTGCTCCCGGCTCAGATGCCGCGCTTCGTGCCGGCCCTCGAGCCGCTGGTGGCGCGCTGGTATGCCTTTGACGTGTTTCATTCCCTGATCTTTTCGATGACGCTGGCGCTGCTGACCGTGGCCATCACGGTCTGCACGATCAATCGGGTGCCGGGGATCTGGCAGGCGCTGGTCCACCCCACGGTCGCCACCACGCGGCAGTTCTTCCGTTCGGCGGAACCGGCCATCGTCGAACGGAGCCCCGACGCGCCAGAGGCGGTCGCCCGGGAGCTGGTGGCCATCCTCCGCTCCCGGCGCTACCGGGTGCTCACCGAACAACGCGGGGGGGATATCCACGTTTACGCGGACAAGAACCGCTGGGGCAAGTTGGGCACGTTTCCGTTCCACCTGGCGTTGATTCTGCTCCTGGTCGGCGGCATCGTCGGCGCGCAATTCGGCTTTCGAGAGCCGGTATTTACGGTTGCCGAGGGGGCGACGCGCGATGTGGGAGAGGGGACCCATCTGCGGCTGAAGCTCGAGCGCTTTGTCGATTCCTATAACCAGATCGGCTCACCGACGGAGTATCGCTCTGACGTCATCCTCTACGAGGGGGACCAGGAGGTGCGGCGCGGCAGCCTAACGGTCAACAACCCGTTGACCTACAAGGGCGTGACGTTCTATCAGGCATCCTACGGGCAGGCGGCGCAGATCGAGGTGCAGGACGCGGCGGGCAACGTGGCCTTCGCCGCGGCCGTGCCGTTCGAGTATGTCTCGCGGTCAAACGGCGATGCCCCGGCCGCGATTGTCGATCTGCCGGCGCAGGGGGTTCGTCTCGAACTGTTCTTCCCGAATCTGAAGCTCGATGCGAAGCCGGAGATCGGGACGATCAAGTTGCAGTCGGGGGAGTTGTACGCCCAGGCGCGCGAGGCGGGCACGAACACGAAACTCGGCGAGGGCGTCGTCATCGCACAAGGCGACGTGGCGCGGGTCGGCGGGCTCGACGTGCAGTTCGTGCGCGAGCGGCGCTTCACCCTGCTCCAGGTCGCCTACAACCCGGGCATCCCCATCCTCTTCAGCGCGGCCATTCTGCTGGTGATCGGCCTGGCGATCACGTTCTATTTCCCGCACCGGCGCATTCGCGCCCTGGTCAGCGCCGGGGGCGGGGAGACTGAAGTGATGCTCGCTCCGCTGGCCAAGCGCGATTGGGGGGCGAAACGCGATTTCGTGCGGACGCTGAGCGCGATCGAGGCGCGATTTGGCCCCGCGACACTCCTGGGGAGGAGCTCTCATGCCGGCGACTGATCTGCTGCGCTTGTCCTATTACGGCTTCACGGCCGCGTCGGTCGCGGTCCTGGCGGCAGTGGTCTTCTACGTCATGGACGCCCTCTGGCTGGCCCGGACGTCGCGGCTGGTCACCGCCGGAGATGCGCTGGCTTCCTGGCGCGCGTACGCGACGCCGCCGACGCCGAGCGGCCGGCTGGCGTCGACGACGGTGGCGCTCGCCACGCTGTTTGCGGGGCTGGCGGTCGCGCTGCGGGCGCTGGCGACCGGGCGCGGCCCGTACTCCGACATGTACGAGTTCTCGGTCGCGTTCGTTTTCGTCGCGCTGCTCGGGTATTTCCTGCTGGAGCGCAACTACGGCATCCGGCCGATCGGCGTGATCGCGCTGCCGGTGATCCTGGGCATGGTCGCCTACGTCTGGAGCCTGCCACCGTCGGTGCGGGAGGATCGGGGGCTTATCCCGGCGCTGTCGAACAACGTGATCATGACCGCGCATGTCTCGTCGGCGGTGATCGCCTACGCCGCGTTTGCCCTCTCGTTCGCGGCAGCCGTGCTCTATCTCGTGGTCGCACGGTGGCCGCGCGCGTGGCTGCCGAGCGCGGAGTTGCTTGACGAGGTGGCGTTCCGCGCCGTCACGATCGGCTTTCCGGCGCAGTTGCTGCTGCTCATCCTCGGCTCGGTGTGGGCGCACATGGCATGGGGCGGCTACTGGTCGTGGGATCCGAAGGAGACGGCGGCGCTCTTCACCTGGATGGTGTACGGCGGGTATCTGCACGCGCGGACGCTGCGGGGCTGGCGCGGGACGCGCAGCGCCGCGTACCTCGTGGTGGCGTTTCTGGCCGTGGTCTTCACGTACTTCGGGAACTACTGGTTCGGCGGCCTGCACGCCTACAGCGGCGTGTGAGCCAGCGGCCGGCAGCGCGCGGGGGCAGGGGCCGCGCCGGACGGCAGCGGGCGGCCTTCCGAAAGCGCCGATGGATCGTAGGAGAGGATCGTTTCGCCATGGTCAGGACGGGCGCCAAGCGGGGACTCCGCGTGCTGTCAGCCGTAGCCGTGCTCTCGGCATATCTCTGGGTGGCTGCTGCGTCGAGTGCGTCGGCCGCGCCGTCGACCGCGACAGTGGTCGGGACGGATGAACTCGCCTTGCGGGCGTGCCCGAGGGCCGATTGCGAGGTGGTGGCGCGGGTCCCGCTTGGCGCGGCGGTCGAGATCCTCGACCAGCCCACTAACGCGTTTCGTCGGATCGCCTACGACGGCGCGAGCGGGTTTGCGAACGCACTCTACCTCGCCACCGATGCCGACCACGTGCCCTATCTGGTGAAGGGCGACCCGGGCTGCCAGCGCGTGGCCCTGATCTTCAACATCGGCATCGGCTTCGAGCCGGCATCCGGGATCCTGGATACGCTGGCAGCGGAACGGGCGCCGGCGACGATGTTTGTCATGGGTTGGTGGGCGGCGGAGCACCCCGAGATTCTCGAGCGGATGGTCGAGATGGGGTATCCGATCGGGAGTCACGGCAACGTGCCGCAGGAACTGACCGATCTGAGCGACGGTGACGTGGCGGCCGACATTGCCGAGGCCGCGAAGGCGATCGAGCACGCGACGGGGAAGCCGCCGGCGCCACTTTTCACGCCGTACGCCGCGGCTAGCGACGACCGCGTTCGCGCCATCGTGGCGGCATCCGGGGTGCTGCCGGTAGCCTGGGAGGTGCCAGCCGCCGATTATGGAGCAGAGGCGACGGCAGACTCGGTGTACGATCGGGTCATGGACGACATCTATGATGGCGCCATCGTCGAACTGCACCTCGACGGTCCGGCCAGCGCAGAATCGACGGGCCGGGCGCTGCCGCGCATGATCCACGACCTGCGCGACCAGGGCTACCAATTCGTGACCATTCCGGAGATGGCCGAACCCTGCCCCTAGGACCGCGCAATCGATCGCCCGCTGGCAGGGCCGCAAGATGCCTCTCAGGCCGGCGCCACCGCCAGCGACATGCCATCGAGGACATTCCACATCCCGAGGAAGGTGCCCCAGTCGTAGAAGCCGTACTCCCCCTTCGCGGGGTCCGAGACGTAGACGCCGGATTCGTCATAGCCGTAGGCCACCACCACGTGATAGCCGGGCGTGAGCTTGAAGGGCGTCCCGTCCTCGGTGTACTCGTAGTAGCTCAGGTCGCCCCACAACCCCAGCCAGACGAGGAGTGGTTTGCCAGCGTCGAGGTGCGCGGTCAGGACGGTCACGTCGCCGGCCGCGTAATGGACGTCGCCGCTGTAGCCGAGCTCGGCCAGCGGACCGACCAGCGCCTCCGGGTAGACGCCGTAATCAATGGTATTGCCCCACCAGCCGTTGATGTCGCCGCGGTAGCCCCTGTGGGGGTTCGCCGACCAGCCGACCCGCGCATCGAACTCGTACTCGGAAACCCACCCGCCAAATGCCGCGGTGGCGATCGTGAGGGCCGCGTACTCACAACTCAGATTGCGCTGCTGGACGTAGGTCGGCACCGCAAGAAAGGTGCCGGTTTCCCCGTCCGCCCCCGCAGGTTGGGGGAGGGCCAGCCAGATCGATCCGGCGAGGACGCCTGCCAGCATCATGACGCTCAGGAAGCCCGGAACTCGCGGGGTCATCATGCGCCCTCTCCCACTGCCCGTCGTTCTCGTTTCCGGTCTGGTGCGCGGTGAGAACTCCCGTGCTCCCGAACCGCGTGCCGGCGGCGCGTCAGATCTGCGTTGCGCGCAACGCGGTACGCTCCCGGTATTCCTGCGCCTCGGGGTCCCACGAGCCGATGGTGCAGGTGATCAAGGTAAGGGCCTCGCCGCCAGCGTCGCCGAGCATCTCGTCGAGGTCCTGGTCCGTCATGTCCGCCACGACGTAGTCTTTCAACCAGGTGACGGCGTAGGTGAAGGTGCGGTCGTTTTCGGAAACGACCTCGATCGTATCGCCGGCGACGAGCTGGGCGAGGCTCTGGAAGACGGCCGGGCCGATATCCCAGTAGTCGACGTGCCCCGCCATGACGACGTTTTGCCCGCGCGCCAGGCTCGACAAGTCGTGGTACCAGGAGACGACCCAGGGCCCACTCGGGTTCTGCATCACGCCATCGACGATGTCGACGCGCTCGACCGACGCATCGACGTTTGCCCGTGGAATGCGGATGGCCACGGGAACTTCGCCACGCGCCGACCGCGCCCGGCCAGTAGCGGAGGCGGGAATGACCGGTCCCGGCCGGCGGGAACCGGTCGTCGGGACCTCGGCCGGCGCCACGGGCACGTCACCGCCCTGGTCCCGCGCGGCGGCCGGGCGCGGGGCGACGCGGTGCAGCACGGTCGCGACACAGGCCGCCATCAGGAGCTGGCGACGTCCCACGCGGTGTCGTTCGCCGCGACGCTCCGCCGCGGCTGGCGGTCGTTGGGCGGGGGCGCCCCGCCGCGTTGAATGTTCCGAAGCGTTGCCCGATTGTCCTCGACTGCAAGACAGGTTCACGCGTCCCCTCCCGAGCTGCGCGGAGAGCACCGAGCTCCCCAGCAGCATCCTACTACGCGCGAATAGTATCAGCTAGCCGGATTGGACGAAAAGCACGGAGCGGTCAGCAGGTGGTACGGGCGTGGAGCGCGCAGCCCGCCCGGACGCGAGCCTCAGCAGACGGGATGGAGCCACACCCCCGCGAGCGATACGAGGCTGCCGTTGGTGAGCAGCGGCACAAGAACGACGAGCTCCACGATGAGCGCGGCGGCGGCCAACCACCCCCGCCCGCGAGGCATGGCGGGGGGCTGTCCGGCAAGCGCCGCGATCCGGGCCTCGACCTCGCCTTCGAAGGCGGGCCGCGCGACCGGGGGGCCGAGGGTCTTGCCAAGGGCGCTGGCCAGCCAACGGGGATGGCCCATGGCCGTCACCACGTGATGATCGGCGGCGACCTCGACGGCGAGCAGATACGCGCGCACGAGGCGCCGGATCTCGGGCACGACGCCGAAGGCGGCGCCGATCGTCTGGGCGACCAGCAGGCGGAGGGGGTCGCGGCGGAAGACGTGCCAGCTCTCATGATGGAACACGGCTTCCAGCTCACGATCGTTGAGGAGGCCGACGAGGCCAGTGGACACGCAGACGCGCGGGCGAATCCACCCGTAGGCGAAGGCAAATGGGCGCGACGCATTGACCAGATCGATCCGGCCATCGATGCTGGCCGCCCGCGCCGCCGCCACGACCGGAGGCGG
>JADYYO010000174.1 GCA_020853615.1 Thermomicrobiales bacterium | reverse complement strand
CATCTGCCATCGAACACCCATCACCCATCACCCCACGTGAATCACCGGTCGCCGCGCCAGGTTCGGCTCGGCCTTGCGCAGGATCTCGTGGGTGACGGGGGCGATGTCCCCCTCGCCGAAGAAGACGAAGCGCCCCAGGAAGCGGAGCGGGTTCCCCTCGACCCAGCCGAAGTAGGCGTGCGGCTCGGTGGCGGTCAGGTCGCGGATGGCGAGCAGGACCGCCGCGATCGCGTTCGGGATCGCCGCGCCGTCCGCCCGCAGCACGTGGAAGCCGCCGATGCTCTCGCCCCGGACTTCGACGCGTGAGGCGAACTCGGAGGCGTCGCGGACGCTGACCTCGAGGAAGAGGACGGGGGCGCCGACGGGGATATTGCTCGCCTCGCGCTCCTTCCGCTCCTTCAGCAGGTACTCGCGCGTGTTCCGTTCGTCCGGGTGGTTGGCGATGATGCGGATCGTGCCGTGGCGCGCCGCATCCTCGATGAAGCGGATGGCTGTTTCGTCGAACTCGACCGGGTAGGCGCGCAGCTCGACCGAGCGCACCGTGCGCGAGATGAGGGAGACGATGACGATGGCGCCGATGAAGAGCGAGGCGATCTTGAGGCCGTCGGGCCGCTCGAAGATGTTGACGACCGTGGTGTAGGCGAAGACGGCGGCGATCAGCGCGAAGCCGGTCGTCATCGCGCGCTGGCCGGCGGAGCGGGTCGCCAGCGTCACTGCCACGGCCGCCGAGGTGATCAGGACGAGGACACCGGTCGCGTAGGCGCCCGCCTGCGCTTCGACGCTGGCGCGGAAGATGATGGTGACGGCGAAGGCGATCGTCGTGAAGACGAGCACCAGGGGCCGGGTGGCGCGGGTCCAGTCGGGGGCCATGCCGAAGCGCGGGAGGTAGCGGGGCACGATGTTGAGGAGCCCCGCCATCGCCGAGGCGCCGGCGAACCAGAGGATCAGGATCGTCGAGATGTCGTAGATGGTGCCGAAGCCATCGCCGAGGTACTCGTGCGCGAGGTAGGCGAGCGCGCGGCCGGCCGCCGCGCCTCCCGCCTCGAACTCCTGGTGCGGAATGAGGAGGGTTGTGACGATGCTGCTCGTCATGAGGAAGCTGCTCATGATCAGCGCCGCCGTCGTGAGGAGCCGCTTCGTGTTGCGGATACGGCCGAGCGGCTTGCGCGGGTCGTCGCCCGGATCCCCCTCGACCAGCGGCATCACGACCACGCCGGTCTCGAAGCCGGAGAGGCCGAGCGCCAGGCGCGGGAAGACGATCAACGCGACGGCGAGCATCATCAGCGGGTTCCCATGCTGCGTGATGAGGGCGGCGCGCCAGTCGCCGATGATGCCGGGGTTGTCGACGACATGCCGCAGACTGACGAACACCACGATGGCATTCAGGACGAGGTAGGAGAAGACGAGCAGGACGGCGATGCCGATCGCCTCCTTGAACCCCTTGAGGAAGACGCCGCCCAGGATCCCGATCAGGACGAGCGTGATCGCCAGTTGGTGCCCCGTGAGGAACCCGGGCAGGAAGGGGTTCTCCAGGGCGTGCGCGGTGGCGTCGGCCGCCGAGAGGGTGATGGTGACGACGAAGTCGGTAGCGGCAAAACCGAGGAGCGCCAGGACGAAGAGCTTCCCCTGCCACCAGGGCAGGAGCCGCTCGAGCATGGCGAACGAGCCTTCGCCGAAGGGGCTCTCGCGGGCGACCCGACGGTAGACCGGGAGCGCGCCAAAGAGGGTGAGGAGGACCAGGATGAGGGTGGCGAGCGGGGAGAGGAGCCCGGCAGCGAGGCCCGCGATCCCCGGCTGGTAGCCGAGCGTCGAGAAGTAGTCGAGCCCGGTCAGGCACATGACCTGCCACCAGGGGTGCTGGCTGTGGGTCTGCGTGTGGGTGGTCCCACTCTCCCGAACGTGCCCCTCCAGGAGCCATTCCTTGACCGGCTCCGCCCCATGGGTATCGAGTCGCAATGGAATCGCCATAATCTCTTCTACACCCTTGCCAGTTCCGCCCGGAGTCCGGGCGCAACTGTCGAGGGTAGACGCGGCAGCGTTAGAGCGGTGCAAGAAGCGCGGAGAATGGCGTTAGAGACTCGTTAGAACGGGCCGTTGGCTATCGGCTATCAGCTATCGGCCAAGAGCCAGAAGCTGATAGCTGATAGCCGATAGCCGATAGCTTCCGACTTCCGACTCACGACTTCCGACTGCTTCTCGCCGGCTTGCCGGCTTGCCGCCTCGCCGTCTCCCGTCATGCGATGATGCCCCGAGGGCCGATGGGACGTTCGAGGAGATGACGATGACGGCGCCGAACGCGCGCACGGAGATTCCGCTCAATCTGCACGAGTACGAGGCCGCCGCCCGGGCCATCCTGCCGCCGATGGTGCGCGATTATATCGCTGGCGGCGCCGGCGACGAGGCGACGGTGCGCGCCAACCGGGCCGCCTTCGACCAGTGGCGCCTCCTGCCGCGCATGCTGCGCGGGCTGCAAGACGTGACGACGGCGACGACAGTCCTGGGCACGCCGGTCTCCCTGCCGGTCCTGATCGCACCCTCCGGCCTCCATCGCCTCGCGCACGAGGATGGCGAACTGGCGACCGCGCGCGGCGCGCGAGACGCCGGCACGATCTACACGATGAGCACCGCCGCCACCGTCCCGATGGAGGCGGTCGCGCGCGAGGCGGGGCGCTGGTGGTTTCAGCTCTACGTCTTCAGCGACCGGGGCGTCACCCGCGAACTGGTCGAGCGGGCCACGGCGGCGGGCGCCTCGGCGCTGGCGGTGACAGTCGATGTCCCGGTGCTGGGGCGGCGGGAGGCGGACGAGCGGAACCGCTTCGCCACGCCGCCGGGGATCGTGATGGCCAACCTCCTGCGGCCGGAGCACCAGCAGATGCCGATGGGCCCGGGCGGCTCGGGGCTGGCGACCTACGTCAACAGCCTGTGGGACCCGGCCCTGACCTGGGACGACCTCGACTGGCTCGCCTCGCTTTCGCCCCTGCCGGTCGTGCCGAAGGGGATCCTCCACCCGGGGGACGCCGTACGCTCCTTCGAGCATGGCGCGTCGGCGGTGATCGTCTCCAACCATGGCGGCCGCCAGCTCGACAGCGCGGTCGCCTCGCTCGACGCGCTGCCGGCGGTCGTCGATGCCGTCGCCGGGCGGGGCGAGGTGCTCCTCGATGGCGGCATCCGGCGCGGCACCGACATCCTCAAGGCGCTGGGGCTCGGCGCGCGGGCCGTCCTCATCGGCCGCCCGGCCTACTGGGGTCTCGCCGTCGGCGGCGACGCTGGCGTGCGCCATCTCCTCGACCTGCTGCGCGGCGAGCTGGCGCGCGACCTGATGCTCTGCGGCCTCGCCTCGCCGGAGGAGGCGACGCGAGAGCTGATGGCGCCAGTGGGGCCGCTGTGAGGGGGGTAGGGGGATCGACCCCTGGAGTCCCCCTTCGAGGTCGTGATCGCGCTTGCTTGACGGAGGCGTCGAGCTCACGCGACCTACGCGCGTCCCGCACCCGTAGCACCCGCGCCAGTCTGCATGGCCGGCGTGGGTGCGCAAGTACGTGGGGTTACGACCCGTTCGGGACGTCGCTCAGCGGCACCATGATGTGCTCGTAGGGCGTCCCGGCCCACATGATCCAGGGACCGCCGTTGTGCGGATCGGTCGGGATGACGTGCGGGTCGAGCTTGTCCGGTTGCAGGACCATGATGTGCGGCGGCGAGTTCACCCACTGATCCCCCGCGGCCGGCGCGGTGGCGTAGGGATCGGTGTTGCTGGCGTCGGAGCCGCCTTGCAACATGTAGGCGATCCCCACCCGCGTGATGGTCGGCGCCTTGTGGGCCATCAGCGCATCGAGCCACACCTTCCATGTTTGATCGATGCACATGGGATCGACCTGCGGCGTCGCCGGGATGTCGGGCAGGCAGGTCCAGCCGTTGCTGCCCTGGCGCAGCACGACGAGGTTGCCGGCGCTATCGACCTGGTTGTCCAGGATCGTCGCGTCCCTGGCGATGGCAGCCGGGCCGGCGCTCATCGCGCTCGCGATCCTGGCCTCGGTGTCCGGGGTCGCCTGCCCGGCGACAGGTGCTGACTGAGCCAGCCCGATAGTGAGGGCGCCAATGACCAACACGACAAGCAACGCCATGGTCCGCATTTGCTTCCGCAACATGGTGATGGATCCTTTCATGGATGGACGGTCAGTCCGGTTAGAGAACGTGGCGTGATGGGACCGACCGCCGATGTGCGGTGGCGCGGCGAAGGCCTGATGCTGCAGGTAGGCCAGGAACGCGCTGCAATCACCGGAGCTTTGCCAGGCGGCCACGTGGGTCGCCACGAACTGCTGGGTGCAACGGGCGTCTCGGCCGTTCCGAATGGGTGTGGGATCGCGGGCGTGTCCCATGGCATGCCTCGTCGACGATCGCTGGTCGCCTCATGGCCACCCGGGCCACCATCCTGGAGCACCGCCGCGACGGACGCATCGGTCGGAGGACGTATTCGGCTGACGACAATCCGTGCTGGCGATACGGCGAACGACGTATGCGGTTCGGCCTCAACGGGGTCAGGCGAGGCCGTTGGTGTGCGCGAAGGCGATGAGCTCGGCGCGGGAGATGAGGCCGCATTTCGCCAGGATGTTGGCGGCGTGGGTCGAGGCGGTGCGGGGGCTGATGAAGAGCGCGTGGGCGATCTCGGCATTGGTGCGGCCGGCCGCGATCAACTGGAGGACCTCTGTCTCACGGTGACTCAGTCCCCACGCCGCGGCAGATGACGCCTTCGCTGGGGACGGCGCCCGGCCGATGGGAAGGGCCAGGGCCCCGGCAATCATCTGCTCGAGTGACAGCGTCTGTCCCATCTGCCATGCGCTGGCCACCAGCGCATCGCCCAATCGGGCGTGTGCCGTCTCTCGCGCCCGCTCCAGCTCGCTGTACCCGGTCGGTCCTGGCGCGGCGCCAGTCATTCGGCACCACTGCTCGACTGCTCCGCACAAGCGTGCCGCTCGCTCCTACTCTCCGAGCGCAGCCGCAACGATCGCCAGATCCGCCACGGCCGTGACACTCATCCAGGGAATCCTGGCGTTTGCGAGCAGGGCCAGGCTCTCCTTGAACAGGGCCGCGGCGGCGCTGGCCTCACCGCGGGCGTGCAACACGCGCCCCAACTGCTGCAGCGCAATGCCGCGCATCAGGTGATGATTCGCCTGATGCGCGATCTCCACGGCGTCGCGAAGATGGTGTTCCGCGAGAGCCAGATCGCCATCGTGATACGCCAGCAGGCCCAGACTCGTTTGCGCGTTGGCGAGGCAGAAGGCCCGCCCGCGCTCGAGATCCGCGTAGTGGTCGTGCGCCGCGTCGAAGGAGGTCTTCGCAACCGAGACATCGTCCTGGCCCAATGCGGCCATCCCGAGGAGGTGATGTGACAATCCCCATCCGAAGGCATCACGGGTCTGCTGGCTGAGCGCCAGGCTCGCCTTGGCCAAGGGCACGAGCTGCCCCAGATCCCCGCGATCCCACGCCAGCATGGCCGCGCCCTGCAGGGCCCGCGCGCGGAGGTCAGGCCGAGCCGTGGCGCTTGCCTGGAGAGCGCGGTCGAGCCACGCGGCGCCTTCTCGCAGATGCGCGCGGAAGTGCCAGAACTGCCACATGGCGCCGGCCAACTGGAGGACCTCATCCGCGGCTCCGGACTGCATGAGCCAGTCAAGGGCGACCCGGATATTGACCGCTTCCGCCTCGACGCGGTCGAGCCAATCTTCGGTTCCCGGCTCGAGGGCCTCGGCGGCGAACTGTTCGGCGAACGCGAGAAACCAGGCCGCGTGGGCCTGCCGAGCGCGCGTCTCCTCGCCCTGGTCCTTGAGCCGCTCCCGGGCAAACTCGCGGATGACCTGCAGCATGGCCACGCGCGGTTTCCATGCCGTGTCGTGACTGATCGTGAGGAGGTGTTTGTCCCGCAGGGCGCCGACCAGATCGAGCACCACGGGTGAGGACTTCTCCGTGAGGGGCACCCGGGCCGCTTCATCCGCGGCGTGCCGGTGGCTCTCGGTCCCGTCTATCGCGTCCTGGACCAGGGCGCCAATGACCGCCTCGATGGCCGCCAGCGGAGCACTCCTGGCAATGACCGCGAGCCAGCGAAAGACGGCCCGTTCGACCGGGGGGAGCAGATCGTAGCTCCAGGCGATCGCCGCCCGCATCGTCTGTTGCCGTGCCGGGGCATCCCGGTTACCTCCGGCCAGGAGCGGGAGCCGTCGCTCGACGCGTTCCAGGAGCATTGCCGGGGATAACACCTTCACCCGGGCAGCCGCTAACTCGATGGCCAGGGGCAGCCCGTCGACGCGACGACAGATCTCCGCGACCGTCGCTGCATTCTCATCGTCGAGGGCAAAGTCAGGCATGATCGCTCGGGCCCGTGCCGTGAAAAGCTGGATGGCCGGGATGTCCGCGAGTTCGGCTGGGCTCGCGGTGGCGGAGCGTTCTGGCACCGCGAGCGGCAAGAGCGGCAACTCCTGTTCGTCCCCGAGACGCAACCGTTCTCGGCTCGTTGCCAACACGGTCAGTCGTGGGCAGTGCCCCAGGAGCTCGGCGACGAATGGCGCGGCCGCGAGGAGATGTTCGCAATTATCGAGCAGCAGCAGCAGCTTGCGATGGTGCAGGGCCGCTTTCACCTGCTGGCTTGGGAGGAGGTGACTCGACTCCGGGATCCCGAGGGCGTGCGCGATCACCGCTGGGACGAGGTCCGGATCGCGGTGTTCCGCGAGCGAGACGAACAGCACGCCATCGCGAAATCGATCGACGAGATCGGCGGCAATCTGGAGGGCCAGTCTGGTCTTGCCCACGCCACCGGGACCCGTCAGGGTCAGCAGTGGGATGCCCTCATCGATGATCAAGCCACGCGTGGCCGCACGCTCCGCCTCCCGGCCGATCAGACGGGTGCGCGGGAGCGGGAGGGCAGGAGGCGGCTGAACAACCACGCGGGCGTCCTCGTCGAGCGCAAGGCCGACAGGCTGAATTCGCGTACCTATACCACGATCGGTCCGGTGGCATGGCGCCGCCGATACGGGGCGCTCCAGGGCCGTACGAAAGACGTGTCATGCTGACACAGGAAGGATCCCGGCACAGGGGAAACGTCGCTGCGAGGAGCCGAGATCCTTCGCGCCGCTCAGGATGACACGGCTTCCGGCTCTTCTTGCCGTCTTGCCGACTCGCCGTCTTGCCGCCCCGTCTACCGGGCAATCAGCACCGCTGAGGGGGAGTGGCGCGCGACCGATTCGGCGACGCTGCCGAGGAAGAGGCGCTCGAGGCCGCTCCGGCCGCGCGAGGCGACGACGAGGAGGTCGCGCGGGGTGACGGCCTCGACCAGCTCCCGCGCCGCCGTGCCGGAGCGGACCTCGGTCGTCACGGTCAGGCCGCGCGCCCGCAATGGTTGCGCGATCTCGTCCAGATAGCGCACGGCGTCCGCTTTCTCCTCCGTCATCTCCTCGGAGAGCTCGGCAAAGCGCTCGGCCGCCTCGTTGGCGCCCCAGCTCAGCACGGTCAGGTCGGCGACGCGCACGAGAAGCAGCGGCAGCCCGAGCCGCTCGGCCAGCTCCACCCCGGCCTTCAGGGCGATCTCCGCCACCCCCGATCCATCCAACCCGATCACGATCCGCTCGTACATTGTCCACCCCCGCATGCTCGCCGCCGGCCCCGCTCACCATAGCCGAAGCCTGCCCGTGGCGGCTCCGGTATCATCCCCGCAGTGGTCCGGGCAGCCTCGCGCGCGCGAGGCGCCCGCAATGATGCGCGCGGCTGGGCGGGGGATGCTCGGCCGCGATCGCTGTCGAGGAGATTTCACGGTCATGACGAAACGGTTGACGGGCGGGCAGGCGGCGGTGCGCGCGCTGGAGGAGCATGGAGTCGAGGTCGCCTTCGGCATCCCCGGCGTCCACACCCTGGCCCTCTACGATGCGCTGATCGACAGCTCCATCCGGCACATCCTCGGGCGCCACGAGCAGGGCGTCGGCTTCATGGCCGACGGCTACGCCCGCGCCTCGGGCAAGCCGGGGGTCGCGCTGGTCATCACCGGCCCCGGCGTCACCAACGTCGCCACCGCCGTCGGTGAGGCGTACACCGACTCCTCGCCGCTGCTGGTGCTCGCCTCAGCGGAGGATCAGCGCTGGGCCGGCAAGATGATGGGCCACTTCCACGACATCCGCGACCAGACCGAGGCGATCCGCCCCGTCACCGCCTCGCAGTCGCAGGCGACCGCCGTCGCGGAGATCGCCCCGGCCATCGGCGCGGCCTTCGCGCGCATGGCGAACGCGCGGCCGCGGCCGACCTACGTCGAGGTCCCACGCGATGTCCTCGAGGCGGAGGGGGAGGTCGTCATCCCCGGCCCGATCGCGACCGAGCGGCCGGCGCCGGCGCCGGAGCAGATCGCGGGGGCGGTCGCGGATCTGGCGGCGGCGAAGCGGGTCGTCATCATCGCCGGGGGCGGCGCGGCGAACGCCGATGCCGGCGCGGGGATCGGCGCCATCGCCGAGCGGCTCGGCGCGCCGGTCATCGTCTCGCAGACGGGGAAGGGGGTCATCCCCGAGGATCACCCGTATGCGCTCGGCAACCTCTGGGCGACCGGCAACCCGGTCGATGCCCTGCTGCGCAAGGCGGACGCGGCCATCGTCATCGGCACCAAGCTGGGCGGGGCGGAGACGGAAGATGGCGAGATGCCGCTGCCGCGGACGATGATCCGTATCGACATCGATCCGGAGGAGATCGAGCGCAACTACCGCCCCAGCCGCGCCATTGTCGCCGATGCGCGCAAGGGGGCGGAGGCGCTGGCTGCGGCGTTGGCCGAGGCGGGCGTCAGCAAGACGGGCTGGCAGCCGGCGGAGGTGGCGAAGGCGCGCGACGGTGCGCTGGAGACGGCCTTCGGCGCGCAGAACGCCGCCTACCTCGCGGCGCTGCGCCGGGCGATCCCGCGCGACGGCATCCTCGTCAACGACACGACGATGATGACCTACGCGGCGGCGAAGTTCTATCCCTGCTACGTCCCGCGCACCTTCCTGGTGCCGGCCGGCTATCTGACGCTCGGCTTCTCGATGCCGGCCGGGATCGGCGCGAAGATCGCGCAACCCGACAAGGTCGTCGTCTCGATCGTCGGCGACGGCGGCTTCCAGTTCACCATGCACGAACTGGCGACGGCGAAGCAGTTCGAGATCGGCCTGCCGATCGTCATCTTCAACGACTCGACCTACACGGCGGTGAAGCTCGATCAGGCGATGCGCTACGACCGGCGCTACATCGCGGTCGACCTGGAGAACCCCGATTTCCTGAAGCTGGCCGCCGCCTACGACATCCCCGGCGTCCGCGCCAACTCCCCGGAAGAGTTGGAAGCGGCCGTCGTCGAGGCGAGCCAGCGCCCCGGCCCGACGATCATCGACACGCCGATTGCGTGGACGTATTGAGCGAGACGGCGAGTCGGCAAGCCGACAAGTCGAGAAGCGAGTCGGAAGTCGTGGGCTATCGGCTATCAGCTATCAGCCAAGAGGCAGAAGCCGATAGCCGATAGCCGATAGCCAGCGCGCACACGGAGGACGGGATGGACAGGCCAGATCCGGGCATGGAGGGCTTCCCCGAGCGGGTGCGCGATGCGCGGGTGCACGAGGGAGAGATCGCCCTCTGGTACACGGGCGGGGCGGGGTATGCCGTGCGCACGGCCAGGGCGACGCTCCTCATCGACCCCTTCCTCGGGCCGTCGAACCCGCCCGACTGGCTGCGCGCCATCCCGCCCGCCTTCGCCCCGGAGCGGATCGGCGAGCTTGGCCCGCTCGATGCCGTGCTGATCACGCACGAGCACGCCGACCACGCCGACCCCGTGGCGTTGGCAGCGGTGGCGAACGGGACGACGGCGGTGGTCTACGGCCCCGCATCGGCGATCGCCGTCGCGGAGGCGGCGGGCGTTCCCGGCGACCGCTGCCGGGTCGTGACGCGTGACGAGCCATTCACTGCCGGCGATCTCCGGGTCACTCCCGTGGGGATCGTCGATCCGTTGGCAGAGGGGTGCGCCGGCTACGTCCTCGAGACGGGGAGCGTGACGCTCCTCCACTGCGGCGACAGCCTCTACTTCGACGGCTTCGTCGATTTCGGCACGCGCTGGACACTCGACGCCCTCTGTGTCAGCGTCGGCAACAACCCGCCGGGCGCCACCCTCTACATGGACGAGGCCGACGCCGCCCGTGCCGCCCGCGACTGCCGGGCGCGGATGCTCATCCCCCAGCACTACGACCTCTGGCAGGGGATCACCCTCGACCCGCGCCGCGTGCGCGAGGTCGCCGGCTGGTACACGCCAGATACGAAGGTCGCCCCGGCGCGCCTCGGCCGCCGGCGGACGGT
>JADYYO010000173.1 GCA_020853615.1 Thermomicrobiales bacterium | reverse complement strand
GGAAAACACCAGAAGACCGGCCGACGAGCAGCGGAGGGCGCGGCATGCTGATCCGCCCGTGGGCTGAGCCTGACCAGCTATCGGTTGCATCCCTGGTCGGGCGAGAAGCATCCACCTCACCTCAGCTCGAGGTCCACGGCCCCGACCAGGACCGGCCGCGCCCATTCAGTCGCACGTTGGTCGCCATCGATCAGGGCGCCATCCTCGGCGTCGGCACGCTCTGGGAGAACGCACTCCACCCCGCGCGTTGGCGCGTGACGCTGCACGGCCAGCGCGGCTTCTGGACGGAAGGCTCAGCAGCAGCGCTCCTTGCCCAACTGCGCGCGCTCCGGCCTGATCACCGCCTCCTGCAAACCGCGATGTCTGCTCTCGACGCGTCCGGCCGCGAGTTCGTCCAACAGCATGGCTTCGCGCCCCTGATGCGAACGCGGCGCGGCGTGCTGGGCCCTGCCGCCGTGCCGAGGCCCCTGGCGGCGGAGGTCGACGCGGCCGAGACGCGGGTTGCGGCAGCAGGATATCGTGTGGCGCCGCTGGCAGGATTGGAGGGCGTTCAGATCCCCGGGGATACCCTGGCGCACCTGCACGCCGAACTGTACCGGCTCGGACATCAGTGGGATCCCGTGCGGCCGCTGTCGGATGAGGAAGCGACCGCGCTGTTTCTGGACCGGCGCGAGCTCCTGCCCGAGGCGATGTACCTCGCCCTCGCCGAGAAGCGCCCTGTCGCGGTCGCCAGCCTGCGGCGAAGCGAAACATCGCCACACGTGGAGCTGGCATGGGCCGGCGCATTGCCAGCCACCACGGCACACGAAGGGGATCTGGTCGTTGCCCTTGTTGGACGCTGCCTTCGCCACGCGTCAGCCGCGACCTGGCCCGTCCTGTGCGAAGTCGACGAGGCGGATACCCATCTGTGGAGGCTGCTCGACCGGCTGCCGGTAGAGTACGAACCGGATTGGCTGACCTTCGCCGAGCTCCCGTGCCGGTCTACGGCGTAACAACCTGGAAGCACGATCCAGCCGAAGATTTCCCCCGTTCGGTGTGCCCGTCCCTTGTACCGAGCTGCTCCTCCATCAACATGCTACGCGTTGTCTTCGCCGCGGCAGGCCCCCGCGAACGGGATTCAGGAGCCAGAGGGCGCCAAGGCTTCCTTGCCATCGGCACGCGAGGTGAGCAGCAGGAAGATCGCCAGCAGCGCGGCCATGACTCCCGCTGCCACCGCGTAGGCGAGCAGCCAGCCCCAGCGCTCGGCGCTCCAGCCGAAGAGGGGGAAGGCCCAGATCATCATCACGGAGTAGAGAAAACTCTCGATCGAAAGGACCGTGGCCCGCTGCGCCGAGGTGATGGCGTCGTTGACTCGCTGCGAGACCATCGGCTCGAACGAGCCGGCGAAGAACTCGGCGACGATCAACCCGGCGACGGCGATCGCCAGCGGCGCGCCCGCCAGGAGGAGACCCGAGCCGGCGATGGCGCCCGTCGCGGCGATGACCCAGAAGCGAAACGACCGCAGGCCGGAGAAGCGGCCCGCCAGCCACGCGCCGGCCGCCGTCGTCAGCAAGGACGCGGCGAGGATGAGCCCGATCCAGGAGGGGCGGACGCCTCGCTCGGCCAGGAGCGCCTGCGCGTAGAGATGGACGAGCGCGGAGACCGTCCAGAGCGTCGCCGTGAAGACGATCAGCCCCAGGAGGGCCCGGTTGCCGCGCACGATGCGTAGCGCCTCGACCACCGTGCCCCCCATGCCGAGCCGCTCCCCCGCCGGCCGCTCCGGCTCGCGCAACCCGGCGGCGAGCCCGGTGGCGGCCAGGGCGAAGCCGACCGCCAGTCCGAAGGGGAGGGCGAAGCTCCGCTCGGCCAGCGTCGCGCCCAGCGCGGAGGTCGCCGCGATGCCGACGTACGAGGCGGCGTTGAGCTTGCCGAGGAGCTGCGTGAACCGGTTGCCGCTCGGCTCGGCGTCGAGGCTGTCGAAGAGAAACGCCTGCTGCGCCCCGGAGCGGAAGGCATAGGACGCCCCGTGCAGGTACATCGCCGGCAGGAGCAGCCAGAGCGAATCGGCGGCGAACATCAGCGCCACCGAGATTGCCGTCAGCAGCGCCCCGGCCGTCATCGACCATTTGCGGCCGAGGACATCGGCGAAGGAGCCGGAGGGGAGCTCGAGGGTGAGCGGCGCGAGATGAAAGGCCGATTCGGCCAGCCCGATCTCGGCGAGCGAGAATCCCCGCGCTTGCAGGTAGATGATCCAGATCGCGGCGGTGAAGCTGAAGTCGTTGATGACCTGGAACGCGTAGAAGCGGCGCAGGTCGAGGCCCGGCGGCCGCGCGGTGATGACACTCGCCGTCGCCGCGCTCTCCAGCGAAACCTGCCGCACTTGCTCCTCGGCGTCCATGCGCCGTCCCCTCGTTCCGCTCATCGACACAGAAGGCGGAGTTTAGCAGCGGCGATGGCCGCGCCGCCGCGTCGATCGCCGCTACAATGGCAGGAGCGGCAACCCGCCGAACGCTTCACCCGGGTGCTGTGGTGCCTGATCTGCAGACATTCCTGCTCATCTGCGCGGTGCTCCTGTGGAGCGGCGCGCAATACGGGTTGATGGTCTGGGCCGTGCGCGACCTGATCCGGCGCCCTGTCGTGCGCGGCGGCAACAAGATCGCCTGGGGCATCCTGATCCTCATCGTCCCGATCTTCGGACCGCTCGCCTACGCGGTCGCCGCGCCCCTGACGACGGCTCCCCGGCCGCCGCGGTTCGTGGCGCCGCCGCGCTCCCTGGTCACCCATGACGACGCCTTCTGACCGCGCGACGCCATCGCGCGCCGCCCTCTATCGCTCCGAGCGCTTTCGCGAGCACGACACGGGCACACACCCGGAGAACGCGCGCCGGCTCATCGCGATCGACGCCGCCCTCGAGCGGGGCTATCTCCTCGCCGGCCGCCCCGAGATCCCCTTCACGGTCGCTCCCGACGAGGCGCTCGCGCGCGTCCACGACCGCCGCTACATCGCCGGCCTGCGCAATTTCGCCGAGCAGGGCGGCGGCTGGCTCGACGCCGACACCTGGGTCGGGCCGAGATCGGTCGAGATCGCCGCGCTCGCGGCCGGGGCCGGCATCGCCGCGATCGACGCCGCGCTCTCGGGCGCCGCGCCGCGCGGCTTCGTCCTCGCGCGCCCGCCCGGGCACCACGCCACGCCCGGCCGGGGCATGGGCTTCTGCCTCTTCAACACGATCGCCGTCGCCGCAGAGCACGCCCTGACGGAGGGGATCGAGCGAGTCCTGATCGTCGATTGGGACGTCCACCACGGCAACGGCACGCAGGACGCCTTCTACGAGAGCGACAGGGTCCTCTTCACCTCGATCCACCAGTCGCCGCTCTACCCGGGCACGGGCGCCACGTCCGAACGGGGAGCAGGGGAAGGGCTCGGCTACACCATCAACATCCCCCTCGCCGCCGGCGCGGGTGACGCGGCCTACGCCGAGGTCTTCGATCGGGTTATCGCCCCCGCCGCCGCGGCCTTCCGCCCCGAGCTGGTGCTCGTCTCGGCCGGCTTCGACGCCCACGCCAGCGATCCGCTGGCGAACATGCGGCTGAGCGAGCGGGGCTTTGCCGACCTCGCCCGGCGCACGCTGCAGATCGCCGACGAGCACGCGGAAGGGCGCATCGTCGCCGTCCTCGAAGGAGGCTACGACCCCGAGGCGCTGGCGGAGAGCGTTGTGGCGACGCTGGCCGTGCTCGACCGGGAGAACGCATCATAGAGCGGCGGAGCGACCGGCTCCGCCATCCACGACACGGAGACGCGCCTTCATGAGCAGCACCAGAAGCACGCCCCCGGCCCAGATCAACCCGGCCGCCCTGCGCCAGGACGACGAGCGCCGCCGCGACGAGGCCCGCTTCGCGGCCCTGCAGAACCAGGTCGACGAGCTGCGCCAGGCGATGCGCGAGGTCCTCAGCCGCCAGGGGCGCGAGGAAGAGCTGCTCAAGCACTACGAAAGCGCGACCGCGCAGAACCGGATCGCCATCGAGCAGCTCCGGCAGGAGAGCCAGCAGAGCGCCCAGGCGCGGGCCCTCGACGAGAACCGCACCCGGCAGCAGGTGATCGATCTCGACGCCCGCCTCGAAGACGTGACCCGGCCCCTTCGCTCGCTGCAGGCGCACGTGATGGAGCTGGTCGAGGCCGCGCGGGTCAAGGCCGACGACACCTCGCAATACCGGCAGCGGGACGACGAGCTGCAGGCGCAGATCGAGCACCTCTCGGCGCACGTCGACCGCACCGGGGTGCTGATCCACCAGGTGCGCGACTCGATCGACGCCACGCGCGAGGAGACGGACGGCCTGCGCCGCGACATCGTCCGCGCCGAGGACAGCATCAAGATCGTCGACCAGGAGGCGCGTCGCCGCGTCGCGGAGGTCTCCCAGAGCGGCGAGACGATCACCGCGCGCATCGACGAGCTCCGCTCCGACCTCGGGCACCTCTTCGACCTGATCGACGACACCCGCCGCTCGATCGTGCATATCGACCCGTCCCTCGAGGAGCTACGCGCCGCCGACGCCACGGTCCGGCAGGAGATCGCCAGAATCCAGGCGCAGGGGGTCGAGCGGCACGAATTGGTGATGGAGCGGGTCGAGGATATGCGCGGCGATGTCGACGCGCGCTTCGCCGACGTGCGGGTCGCGCTGGAGCAGCGCCACGAGCGGCTGGCGGAGCGGATCGAGGATCTGAACGAGGCGCACCGCGAGCTGGGCTTCCGCATCAGCCACCTGAGCGGCCAGCTCGACGAGCTGCGGCTCGTCGACGCCGCGGTGCGACGCGATCTCTGGCTGCTCAACGAGCAGCGGGTCCGGCTGCGGCTCGACCAGGCCCAGCAGGAGCTCGATCTGATCACCGCGCAGCGCCGCGACGCCGATGGCGAGACCGGCGCCGGGCGCGTCCGCCGGCCCGGCGATCACTAGGGGTGTTTGTAGTGAGGAACACAACGCTGTGCTGCGTACGAACGACACATCGCGTATGCAAGGCGCGCGGGTTCTGGCCGGCCAGGGGCAACGCCTGCCAAAGACCGCTTGACACTTCCTGCGCCCTTTGATACTGTCGCCGCAGTTCGTGGTCGGGATGGGCCACGAATCAGGACTCGATGCGGGCGGATTTGCGCCCCGACTTGCGATTCACGCTTGAGGAGCCGCACATGCGGAAGGCCAGTTCTTCCTGTGCTACGGATCTGCAGGAGCTGTGCCATACCCCGGCGTGGACGATTTCAGCGGTGAGGGAACCGCGCAAATTCACCTGAAGGGACAGCGGCTTCGGAGTTGGCGAGGATGAACGCCACATTCCGGGGCCGATTTCATTGACCCGGCAGACTAGGGATGGACTGCCGGCGCTCGATGCGTCTGAACCCCGTGCATGAGGAGGATGTGACCAGGTTCTGACAACCCGACACCTGCGGGCCGGTCGAGGGGCTGCTTGACCGGGAAACATGGAGGGAAGGGACTTGACCTCACCACGATCGATCGTGCGCGCACGCCTCGCAGCGCTGATCGCATGTACGTTGATTACGACGACCATTCTTCCGATCTCGGCGCTTGCCGAATACGGCATCCCGGCAGGAAGCGGCGCGGTCATTACCGCCGGCCAGCCGCTCGCGGTGCGCGTTGCCCCAGGCTGGGACGCGGCGGTCGCCTACGAAGTCGCTGACGGGTCGTACGTGACCGTCTGGGATGCCCCGCAAGCGGCGCCTGACGGCAGCATGTGGTACCCCGTCGATGGCGGCTTCGTGCCGGTCGACGCCGTCTCGAGCGTCGCCCCCGCGGCGACCCAGACGCTTGACGCGCCCGCCGCCGATGCCCCGGCCGACCCGACGACCCTCCAGGGATGGATCGATCCCAACACCGGCCAGTGGGTCGACCCCGCGGCCACCGGTGAGGGCTGGGTCGATCCCAATACCGGTGAGTGGGTGACCGCCGCGGCGCCTGCCGAGGGTTGGGTCGATCCGAACACGGGGCAGTGGGTCGACGCCTCGACGGCCACCGACGGGTGGATCGATCCCAACACCGGTGAGTGGGTCAATGCCTCCTCGGTCGCGACCGAGACGACGAGCGAAGGCTGGGTCGATCCGAACACCGGCGAGTGGGTTGACGCGTCGTCGACCAGCACCGAGGGTTGGGTCGATCCCAACACCGGCGAATGGGTCGATGGCTCGACCGTCACTCAGGACGGCGTCACCACCCAGGGCGCGACGGCCAGCAATGGCTGGGTCGATCCGAACACGGGGCAGTGGGTCGACGCGTCGACCGCGGCTCCGCAGCAGCAGAGCGTCGCGCTCTTCCAGGAAGCCACGGCGGATCAGTGGGAAGAGCCGACCGACGTGGCAGGAGGCGACCCGGCAGCCCAACCCGTCGCTCAGGACGATAGCGCCTCGCAGAACGAATGGGTTGAACCGACCGACAACTCTGTCAGTGACCAGTGGGTCGAGCCGGCCCCGGTCGACCAGACCCCGGTCGATAACGGCAACTCCGGCGGCGTCGAGCCATATGGCGATCCGATCGGCACCGCCTACATCTCCGGCTCCAGCGGTTCCGGCGCGGCCTGCCGCTCCTCGGCACAGCGCGGCGCGGAGAAGCTCGCCGT
>JADYYO010000172.1 GCA_020853615.1 Thermomicrobiales bacterium | reverse complement strand
CGGAAGCTCTCGGCGTATTCGCCGTGGCCGGGGAATCTGCTCGCCGTCTCGCTGGCCCACTCGCGCACCATCGGCTCGAACTCGAAATCGCCCACTTGTGAGGCGTGCGCGCGCAGCGAGTCGATCTTCTTCGCCATCTGCGCGGTGATGTCGATCGCCACGTCCGGCTCCTGCGCCCCGGCCAGGTAGATCTCGCGCACCTTGTGCGGCTCCAGCCCCTCGGCCAGGAGGTCGGGAAAGGTGAGCCGGTCGCGCGCCGACGGGAAGATGGCGGCGAGCGTCGCCTCGCCGGCCGCGCGGTGGTCCGGGTGGTTGATGTAGCTCCGGTCGGACCAGCGCACCGTCGGATCCTGGCAGATGACGACGTCCGGCTTCAGGCGGCGGATGACGCGCACCAGCGTCTTGCGCAGCTCCAGGTTCGGCTCGAGGTAGGCGTCGGGGTACTTGAGAAAGGTGACGTCCTGCACCCCCAGAACCCGCGCGGCGGCGATCTGCTCGGCTTCTCGCGTCGCCACCAGCCGCTCCGGGGTCATCTCCGGATCGTCGCTTCCCTTGTCGCCCGAGGTCAGGAGAACGTAGACGACCTCGTTCCCCTCTTCCGCCCAGCGGGCGACCGTCCCCGCGCAGATGAACTCCGCGTCGTCGGGGTGGGCCATGATCACGGCGACCTTCTTCGGTCCTTCCGGCTCGCCTTCGTGTTCGGCGGCCTCGACCGCGACTTCCAGTGATTCGGCATCGACCGCCGCCGATGGCTCGCTCTGCGTCTCGTCCCGCTCCGTGTCGGACATGCTGCTCCTCGATCCCTGCCTCCGGCGCCATCCGCGCCGCTCGTCATGTGGCGATTGTGCGAGAGATTCGCGCCCTAGCGCAATGGGCGATTTCCCGAGGTATGACGACGGGGATTTGGCAGCGTGAGGTATCGTCTCTTGTAGCAGGATATACGCGGAGGCGCGGCGCCTCGAATCTGGAAAGTCGTGGACATGTCCAATACAGAACCCCCCGCCGACGGCCAGCTCACGAAAGAGCGGGTGCTGGAGGCGGTTTCCGGCGTGCAGGAGCCAGCGATCGGGCGCGGGCTCGTCGATCTGCGCATGATCCCCGCCGTCGAGATCGACGGCGGCCGCGTCAATCTCACGGTCGAGCTGCTCTCCCCGATCGCGCCCTACAAAGGGACGATCGAGCGCGAGCTGAAGGCGGCGGCCGGCGCCCTCCCCGGCGTCGAGTCGGTGGAGATCACCTTCCTTACCCGGGTCCGCCCCTCCGGCTCGGGCAAGATGGATGCGGAAGCGATCCCGGGCGTCCGCAACACGATCGCCGTCGCCTCGGGCAAGGGGGGCGTCGGCAAGTCGACGGTGGCGGCCAACCTCGCAGTCGCGCTGGCGAACGCCGGGGCGAAGGTCGGGCTGCTCGATGCCGACGTCTACGGCCCCAGTATCCCCCTGATGATGGGGCAGTCGGCCAAGCCGCTGGTGCGGGGCGGGAAGATCGTCCCGCTCGAGGCGCACGGCGTGAAGGTGATGAGCATCGGCTTCCTCCTCGATCCGGAGAAGGCGCTCATCTGGCGCGGGCCGCTGGTGGCCCAGTTGATCACCCAGTTTCTGAACGACGTCCTCTGGGAGGATCTCGACTACCTGGTGATCGACCTTCCCCCCGGCACCGGCGACGTCCAGCTCACCCTGACCCAGAAGATTCCCCTCTCCGGCGCGGTCATCGTGACGACGCCGCAGGAGGTGGCGCTCTCGGATGCCGTCAAGGGGCTGAAGATGTTCCAGGAGGTGAAGACTCCGGTTATCGGCATCATCGAGAACATGAGCGGCTTCATCTGCCCCCACTGCGGGGAGAAGACGCCGATCTTCGGCGAGGGGGGTGGCAAGCGGACGGCCGAGCAGAACAACGTCCCCTTCCTGGGCGAGGTGCCGATCGAGCCGCTGGTGCGCGAGGGTGGCGACACCGGGAAGCCGATCGTCGCGGCGCACCCGGAGTCGGAAACCGCGCGGGCGTTCGATCATCTGGCCGAAGCGGTCGCCATGCAGCTCGCGCGAGATGCCGCGACGAAGCCGCGCAAGCCGGTCATCAAGCTGATGCAGGCGCGCCCGGCGGGCTAGCCGCCGCCGGCACCCCCGCGGGCGCGATGCCAGAGCGTCAGCCGCGTGAGGGAGAGAAACCCCATCCGATCGTAGATGGGCCGGCCATCATCCGACGAGAAGAGCATCGCCGGCAGCGAGGGATCGGCCTGCGCCGCGCGCCACGTGAGCGCTTCGCCATACCCGCGGCGGCGCGCTTCCGGGATGGTGGCGAGCAGGGTGACGTTGTTGATCCCGTATGAGGTCCAGGTCGCCGAGGCGCAGTCTGGCCGGTCGTCGAGCCAGCCGACCCACATGCGGCGCGGATCGGCCAGCCACGACTCATGGACGACCGAGACCGGCGGCGTTCCCGTCGGCAGCGTGATGGGGAAGCCGTCGACTGCAGCGCGCTCCCAGGCGAGGAGTCCTTCCAGGTCGCAAACCTCGTCGATGCACAGCTCGGCGGGAGCTGGCCGCGGCGTCGCTCCGGCCGGGAGGAGATGCAGGGGCGGGTGGCCATCAGATCCCAGCCGAACGGGCGCAGATCGCTCGTCGGCCAGGCGGAGAAGAGCATGGCCTCGCCCGTGAGTGCCCCATCGGCGACGGCGTGGAAGGCGGCGATCGCCGCCATCGTCACGTCGAGGCGTTCGGGTGCAAGCGGTTGTAAAAGCGTGACGCAGTTGGTGAAGGGCGCGAAT
>JADYYO010000171.1 GCA_020853615.1 Thermomicrobiales bacterium | reverse complement strand
TGCGGTCAATCCTCCGTTGCCCGCGCCCGTGCGCCGCGCGCCTGGAGCGCCGAGGCGAGCGCGTCGAGCCGGTCGGGGTTGACCGCGTAGAACTTCGATCCGCGCCGGGCCTGCACCGTCACCAGGCCCGCCCGCTCGAGTTGTGAGAGGTGGCGGGAGACCGCTGACTGCGCCAGGCCGAGCCGGGCGACGATCTCCTGCGCGTAGAGCTCGCCCTCCAGGAGCAGGTCGAGCATGCGCAGCCGGGTCGGGTCCGCGAGGGCGCGCGCGCCTTCGAGGAGGTCGGCCTGCCCGTTGACGGCCTGCCCGTCGGGGCGGAGGCCGATGCGCTCGCCGCCGGACCGGTGGAACCGGTCAAGGAGCTGCGGCGCGGCGAAGTAGACGATCAGGTCGGGGCCGTAGGCGATGTAGCTGACGAAGCGCCCGAGGTGGACCGAGGGGCAGAAGGTGACGCGGGTGATCGTCGCCGGCGGCTGGTCGAGCACCTCCGGCACCCGTTGCCCGGTCAGCGCCGCGTATGCCTGAGCGAAGCCCCGGTCGCCGAACGCCGCTCCGCACTCGGCCGCCGCCTGCAGGGCGGGCAGCTCGTCGGCGCGCGCCTCCGCGTACATGCTCTCCCAAACCCCGCAATACATGGCGATCGTGCGCCGCTTCAGATCATCGGGATCGGCGATCAGCGTGAGTGCCTCCTCGAGCGAGGCGGCGGTGAGGGCGGGCGCGAGCGCGCGGCGCCATCCCTCCTCGTCCTCGGGTGGGCGCCAGCGTCGCTCGATGTCGTAGGCGACGCGCTGCAGGGCGTGGGCGACCATCTCTCGGTACTCCGCGGCCGGCAGCGATTCCATGAAGGCCATCAGGTCGTCGAAGCTGGCATCGCGCCGGTCGGGCCGCAGCGGCTGGAAGCGCATCACCGGCTCTTCCGGGTAGTAGAGGAGGCGGCCCGTGAAGCCGTGGAGCAGGTCGAGATCGGCGCGCAGGGCGGGCGAGAGCCGCTGCCGCGCGGCGATCAGCCACGGGTCGAGGCCGCTCTCGGGATGCGCGCGATGGAGCAGCGAGAGGACCGAGACGAGGTCGAGGGGCAGGGAGACGGCGGTCTCGATGCGGAGCGCGGGTTGTCCAGCGACCAGCTCACCCATGGGGAGCCACCCTTCCCGGCCCGAGCGCGGGGTTCATCACATCATCATGATATCGCGCAAGCGCGTTTTCGTCAGGCGTATCGGCAACAGTCGGCATTGCTGACGATAATTGCGCCATGCTGGCGGGCGTGGCCCCGCTCGGGCCGAACCACCGTTGTATGTCGTGGGGGATTTGATGACCACCGATCCGCTCTGGTTCAAGGATGCGGTCTTCTACGAGGCGCCCGTCAAGTCGTTCTTCGATTCCAATAACGACGGGATCGGTGATTTCCGGGGGATGACCGAGAAGCTCGATTACATCAAGGAGCTTGGCGTCGACTGCATCTGGCTCCTGCCGATGTACCCGACCCCCGGCAAGGACGACGGCTACGATATCTCCGATTTCGTCAGCATCCTCCCGCAGTACGGCACCGTCGAGGATTTCAAGGCGCTGCTCGACGCGGCGCACGAGCGGGGGTTGAAGGTCATCGCCGATCTCGTGATGAACCACACCTCCGACCAGCACATGTGGTTTCAGGAGGCGCGCAAGGACCCGAACTCGCCCTACCGCGACTACTACGTCTGGAGCGACGACCCGACGCGCTACGCCGACGCGCGCATCATCTTCATCGACACCGAGGTCTCCAACTGGACGTATGATCCGGAGGCGGGGCAGTACTTCTGGCATCGCTTCTTCAGCCACCAGCCCGATCTCAATTACGAGAACCCGACGGTGGAAGAGGAGATGCTCAACGTCGTCCGCTTCTGGCTCTCGCTGGGGCTCGACGGCTTTCGCTGCGACGCCGTCCCCTATCTCTACGAGGAGGAGGGGACGATCTGCGAGAATCTGCCGGCGACGCACGCCTTCCTGCAGCGGCTGCGGCGCACGGTCGACGAGGAGTTCCCCGGCAAGATCCTCCTCGCCGAGGCGAACCAGTGGCCGGAGGATGTTGTGGAGTACTTCGGAACCCCGGAGCACCCGGAGTTCCACATGGCGTTCCACTTCCCGGTGATGCCGCGCATGTTCATGGCGGTGCGGCGCGAAGACCGCCTGCCGATCGTCGAGATCATGGAGCGGACGCCCGCGATCCCCGAGAATGCGCAATGGGCGATCTTCCTCCGCAATCACGACGAGCTGACGCTGGAGATGGTCACCGACGAAGAGCGCGACTACATGTACGCCGAGTACGCGAAGGACGCCGTGATGCGCCGCAACCTCGGCATCCGGCGGCGGCTGGCGCCCCTGCTCGAGAACAGCCGGCGCAAGATGGAGCTGATGAACTCCCTCCTCCTCTCGCTCCCCGGCTCCCCCGTCATCTACTACGGTGACGAGATCGGCATGGGCGACAATGTCTTCCTCGGCGACCGCAACGGCGTCCGCACCCCGATGCAGTGGTCGTCCGACCGCAACGCCGGCTTCTCCCGTGCCGACCCGGCCCGTCTCTACGACCCGGTCATCGCGGACCCGGTCTACGGCTACCAGGCGGTCAACGTCGAGGCGCAGGAGCGGCTGCCGACATCGCTTCTGGAGTGGATGCGGCGCATCATTCGCGTCCGCAAGCGCTTCCGCGCCTTCAGCCAGGGCACGATCGAGTTTCTCGACGCCGACAACCGGCGGGTGCTCGCCTACGTGCGCGCCTACGAGGCTGAAATCCTCCTCTGCGTGGTCAATCTCTCCCGCTTCGTGCAGCCGACCCAGCTCGACCTGAGCGCCTACAACGGCTGGCGGCCGATCGAGCTGATCGGCGAGACGCCCTTCCCGGAGATCGGCGAGCTGCCCTACTTCCTGACGCTCGGGCCGCACAGCTTCTACTGGTTCCGGCTGGAGCGGCCGTTGCCGGAGGAGTGAGGCGGATGCGCGAGCCAGAAGCCGAGCGGAACGATCTGGAGCGGACCTTGCGCGAGGAGGCGCTGCCGCGTCTGCCGGCGTGGCTGGAGACGCGGCGCTGGTTCTCCGACAAGGGGCGCGACATCACCGGCGTCGGGTTCGACGATATCGAGATCGACGGCGTCGACGGGGACGTGCTGGCGCTGACGATCCTCCACGTCGACTTCGCCGATGGGAGCGAGGCGCGCTACGTTCTTCCGCTGGCCGTGACGGATGGTGCTGGAGATGCCGCGCCGATCGTGACGCTGGTGAGCGGCGAGACCGTGGTCGATGCCACCGAGCGGCCCTGGTTCGGCCGCTGGGCTCTCGACCGGCTGGCGGGGCGAACGTCAGGCGGCGACAGCGCCTGGCGCTTCACCGTCGCCGAGGGGGTCGAGCCGATCATCGCCGCCGCTCGCGAGGAGCCAGCCACGCTCGTCCGCGTCGAGCAGAGCAACTCGTCGATTCGATTCGATGAGCTGCTGATGATCAAGATCTTTCGCCGTCTGCAGCCGGGGCCGAATCCAGACGAGGAGATTCTGCGCGCCCTCGGGGGTGCCGGGTTCGCCCGCGTGCCCCGCTTTATCGGCGCCGCATCGTGGCGCTCCCGCGAGGGGATCGACTACCCGGTCGCCCTGGCGCTGGCGTTCGTGCCGAACGTCGGCGATGGTTGGTCGTGGCTCCTGCAGCGGGTGGACATGGCGGCCGCTGGCGAGGGAGAGGCCGGGGACGATGCGTACGCGGCGGAGTGGCTCCTTGGCCGCCGCACCGGGGAGTTGCACGCGGCGCTGAGCCAGATCGCCGAGCCCGACTTCGTGCCGCTCGCCCAGGACGAGGCCGGGGTCGCGGAGAACGAGCGGCGGGTGGACGCGGCGATCGAGGGCGCGGCCGACTTACTGCAGGAGACTGCCGCGCGCGCCCCGGCTCGGCTGCGCAAGGCGTTGCCGCTGATGATCTCGGAGTTGCGCGCGCTCCGTGAGCAGGCACGTGGGTTCCGCGACGAGATCGGCATGCCTCGCATCCGCGTCCATGGCGACTACCACCTCGGGCAGACGCTGCGGACGCCCGATGGCGATTGGGTGATCATCGACTTCGAGGGGGAGCCGGCGCGGCCGGTCGCGGAGCGTCGACAGCGCTGGTCACCGCTGAAGGATGTCGCCGGCATGCTCCGCTCGTTTGCCTATGCGCGAGGAGCCGCGTTGCGCGCCTCGGGGGCGGCGAGCGCGGACGAGGCGCGGCGGCTGGCCATCTGGGAGGCGGGAGCGCGCCGGGCCTTTCTCGAAGGCTACCGGGGTGCGGTCGGCGCGGCGCGGATGGCGCTCGTCCCGGCCGATGACGCGGCGTTCGGGCGAGCCCTCCGCGCCTGGGAGCTCGACAAGGCGCTCTACGAGATCGCCTACGAGGCGCGAAACCGGCCCGACTGGCTCGAGGTTCCCCTGCGCGCGCTGCTGCCCGACCTCGGTGATCAGCCCGTCGCGGAGACTGGCGCCGCCCCGGCATAACCCTGCCGCGCGGCCCAATCGCGGTAGTCGATCGCGGGGAAGGGGTTGTCCCGCTCGCGCAGCACCGCGACCGTCTCCATCGCCTCCGGCCCGATCTCGTCCGCCTCGGCCATCGCCGCGAGCTGGTCGAAGCGGGCGACGTGCTCCTGGAAGCGCTCGATGGCGTACTCCTTCGCCTGGCCGGTGGTCACGAGGAAGGGCCAGTCGCTGCTCTGTAGCAGCAGCAGCTCGCGCGCCGCCTGATCGAGGACCTCGCGCCGGCTCCCTTCTGCCTCCGGGAAGTGCGCGACCAGCTCCTCCATCCGGTTCTCCGCCTGATGGATGATCGGCCACATCCATTCGGTCTCCTCGTTGAGCCAGGTGAAGTGGCCGCCGCCCGCCCCCCAGCTCGACTCGGGCAGGGAGAGGACCTCGCGCGGCGGGTGCTCCTCGATGATCCGGCTGGCGGTGCTCAGTTCGACTGCCGGCCGCCCGGCCAGGCCGCGCAGGACCGCCTTCAGCCAGTCGACCCCCTCGAACCACCAGTGCCCGAAAAGCTCGGTGTCGTACGAGGCGGTGATGCTGCCGAAGGACCCGGTCCGCTCGTGGAAGTCGCGCAGTTGCTCTTCGACGAGATGGACATAATGACTGGCGTGTGATGCGACCTGCTCAGCGGCGCGGCTCGGGTTGTACGGCTCCTTGCTGCCGAGATCGACCCCGGCGCCGGTGACGCGCCAGTACTGCATGCCCGATTCGGCGTCCTTGCGATGGAACTCGCGGTAGACGAAGTCGCCCGGGTAGCCGAACGCGGCCGACCAGACCTGCTGCCCGGTCCGCTCGTGCCGGGCCAGCACCGCCACCTGCCCCGGCGCGTCGCCGACCCAGTAAGGGAGGAGGGAGGTGCCCGGGTTGAGCTGCTGCCCGGGAGCCGGGGGGGTGATGCTCGAGGCGTAGCGGCGCGCGATCATCCCGTAGGGGCCGACCGTGCCCGGCACGGCCATGCCGACCGGTTTTCCGCCCTCGACTGTGTGCGTCTCGGCGAAGAAGACGAGCAGACCCTCTTCGGCCAGGAACGACTCCAGCCCGGGCCGGCGCGTCGTCCTGCCGTGCTCCTCCTCGAGGATGGCGGGGCGGTAGGCGCACTCGGGGAGCCAGATGGCCAGCGGATCGCTGCCGAAGTGGCGCCGGTAGGTCCTGACGCCGGTCTGCAACTGGGCATGAATCGAGGAGTCGCGCGCCAGCAGCGGCAGGTAGCCGTGAGTCGCGGCGCTCGTCGCCAGCTCCACCAGACCGGCCTCCTGCAACTGGCGGAAGGCGCTGAGGAGATCGCTGCCGAACCGGTCCCGGAAGGAGGTGAGCACCCGCGCGTACCAATGGTGGTAGAAGCGGGCGAGATCGCGCATCGTCTCGTCGCCCACCTGCTCGAAGCGCTCCACGTCCTTTGCCGCCCGCGCCGCGCGCTCGGTGGCGTAGCCGATGAAGTGCTCGATGATCAGGGGGTCGGCGAGCTGCTCCGCCAGAATCGGGGTGATGCCGATCGTCAGCCGGTAGGGGACGCCCTCCTCGCGCAGATCGTGCAGCGCGTTGAGGAGTGGCACGTAGGTCTCGCCGATCGCCTCGTGAATCCACTCCTCGCCGTGCGGCCACATGCCCGCCTGTCGCGCGTACGGGAGATGGCTGTGCAGCATGAAGGTGAAGGCCCCGACCGGTGCATCCATGTCATTCCCCTCCTGCATCTGGTCCGGCACGACCGATGACGTCACTCTTTTCTCACGTCGACTTCATGGCGCCGCGCGGCAGCAACGGATGCGTCGTTCCGGGGGCGCTGTAGTCGAACGGGTCGTAGCCGCGCGGCCCCTCCGGCGGCCGCGCCCGCCCGTAGGTATCGGTCAACTCGCGCATGCCGTCGGCCAGCCCCTCGTGCAGTTGGTGCGGAGCATAGCGCCAGGCCCAATTGCCAACGGGGCTGCCGGGGGTGTTCATGCGCGCGTCGTCGTCGAGCCGCATTACGTCCTGCAGCGGGGCGATCGCCCGGTCGGCGACCGACTCCAGCGCCAGGCGGATGAAGTCCCAGGCGATGTCGCTGCCGTCCCGCCCGAGGTAGCGCTGCACGTGCGACCGAACGTGCGCGGGCACGGTGCGGAACCAGCCGATCGTCGTCTGGTTGTCGTGCGTGCCGGTGTAGGCGACGGTGTCGTGAGTGTAGTTGTGGGGGAGATAGGCGTTGGCGGGGCCGCTGTCGAATCCGAACTGCAGCACCTTCATGCCAGGGAAGCCAAGCTCCTCGCGCAGCAGGGTGACGTCCGGCGTGATCAGGCCCAGGTCCTCGACGATGAAGGGCGTGGCCCCGAGGGCTCGCTCGATGGCATCGAAGATCTGCCGGCCCGGACCCGCTTCCCAATGGCCCGAGGCCGAGGTCGGCGCGCCGGCGGGCACGACCCACGACGCGGCGAATCCGCGGAAATGGTCGATGCGCAGGATATCGACCCGCGCCAGCGACGCTCGCACGCGGTCGATCCACCAGCCGTAGCCAGTCTCTTCGATCCGGTCCCAATCGTAGAGCGGGTTGCCCCAGAGCTGGCCGTGCGCGGTGAAGGCGTCCGGGGGCACCCCGGCGACGGCGATCGGCAGGCCGCGCTGGTCAAGGCGGAAGAGATCGCGATGGGCCCAGACGTCGGCGCTGTCGTAGGCGACGAAGATTGGCAGGTCGCCGATGATCTCGATCTCCCGGTCGTTCGCATAGCGGCGCACCTCCGCCCACTGACGGTCGAAGAGGAACTGGCTGAACTGATGCCGACGCACCTCGTCCCGCAGCGCCTGCCGGGCATGGTCGAGCGCGTCGGGCCGCCGCAGGGCGATCTCCTTGGGCCACGCGCTCCAGGCGGCCCCGCCATGCTCCTCCTTGAGCGCCATGAAGAGGGCGTAGTCGTCGAGCCAGGCCGCGTTCTCGCTCAGGTAGGCCTCGAACTCCGGACGCAGGTGGCCGCCTGCGCCGCGCCGGAAGCGGTCGAACGCCTCGCGCAGGCGGGGCAGCTTGTAGGCGCGCACGGCGTCGAAATCGACCCGCGCCGAGTCGGATTCGTTGCTCCCTTGCAGCGATTCCGCGTCGAGAAGCCCGTCGCCGGCCAGCCAGGGGAGCGAGATTAGCAGGGTGTTGCCGGCAAAGGCCGAGGGCGACGCATACGGCGAGTTCCCCGGGCCGACCGGGCCGAGGGGGAGGATTTGCCAGTCCGATTGCGCGCCGCGCTCCATCCATTCGACGAAGCGAAACGCGGCCTCACCGAAATCCCCGATCCCATGGGGGCCGGGGAACGAGGTCGGATGGCAGATGATGCCGCTTCGCCGCAATCGATACATCAACGATTCCACTTCGGAGTGGGACACTGCACGTTTGAGGCCACCCGGCCGATCGTGGCGGCCCCGGCCGCGCTCGCGAGCCCGGGAAAACGGCCTGGCGGCGGCGGGCTAGCGCTCGCCACGGACCGCGCGGTAACGCTCCCGGCACTTGGTCACCATCCGGACCGTCTCGTCCAGATCGTGCCAGCCGAGGACTTCCGTCTGCTTCGGTTCGAGCAGCTTGTACGTATCGAAGAAGGTTTCGATCTCGCGCAGCCAATGCTCGCCGACTTCGTCCAGCGCGCGGACGTGGGAGAAGCGCGGGTCGTGGACCGGGACGGCCAGGACCTTGAAGTCGGATCCCTTCTCGTCCTCCATGTCGAGGCCGCCCAGGAGCCGGGCCTCGATCAGGCAGCCGGGAAAGGTCGGCTCCTGCACCAGCACCAGCACATCGAGCGCGTCGCCATCCTCTGCAAGCGTCTCGACGATGAACCCGTAGTCGGTCGGGTAGTGGACGGAGGAGAAGAGGACGCGGTCGAGACGGAAGCGGCCGGTCTGCTCGTCGTACTCGTACTTGTTGCGGCTGCCCCGCGGAATCTCGATGAAGGCCGTCACCGTGGTCTGCGCGTCGCTCGGCTCCGGCGTCAGATCTTCCTGGGGGTTCTTCCAGGACGCCGCGACGGTGTGCTTCTCGCGCATCGCGTTACTCCCCATGCTCGCGCGGCCGCGATCCCGGAACTCGCGTCGCGGGGCCGGCGGCAAAAAACGGTACCACGCGGCCGCTGATACGCCGCGGGAACAGCGCGAGAGGCCCGCGGGATGCGGGCCTCTCGACGTGGAGAACAGGTTGGCGGGCGGCTCAGGCGATCTCGGCGACGACGTCTGGGCTCGCCTCGGGAGCCTCGGCCGGCTCTTCGGCGGCGGCCTCCGGCGCGGCCGCACGCCGGTTCTGCGCCTCGCGCTCGGCGCGGGCGGCCAGGCGGGCCTGCCGCTTCGACGGCCGGTTGGCGCTGGCGGCGGCCTCGACACGGCGCATGAAGCGCTCGACCTGGCCGGCGGTGTCGACGATGCGCTGCTCGCCCGTATAGAACGGGTGGCAGACGCTGCAGAGGTCGGTGCGAAGCTGCGGCTTCGTCGACCGTGTCTGGAAGGTGTTGCCGCAGGCGCACGTGACAGTCGCGTCGACGTACCGCGGGTGGATGCCAGTCTTCATTGAACTCTCTATCTCCGGGGTCGCTTCGACAATTTTAGGTTTCGCGCGAAGCCCCGTTTAGTCGGCCGGCGTGGCCGTCTCCATCTGTGCGACCGACTCGTATGCCGGCTTGAGCAGGGTCTTCGCCCCGCCGACCGGGTAGACATCGGGCGGGTAGACGCTGATGCGCCGCTTGGCGCGGGTCACCGGCTCGAAGCGGACGACGCCATCGATCTTGGCGAAGATGGTGTGGTCCTTGCCGATGCCGACGTTCTCACCGACCCAGAACTCGGTGCCGCGCTGCCGCACGACGATGGTGCCCGAGCGGACGTACTGGCCGTCAGACCGCTTCACGCCGAGCCGCTTTGATTCGCTGTCGCGCCCGTTGCGCGAGCTGCCGACGCCCTTCTTGTGAGCCATTGCTCGATCTCCTTATCTGTATTCGCGCCTCAGGCGTTGATCGCGGTGATTGCCACGCGGGTGAGCGACTGCCGGTGGCCGGTCTTGCGCCGGTACCGCTTCTTCGGCTTGTATTTGAAGACGACGATCTTCTCGCCGCGGAACTGCTCCTCGACCTGCGCCTGGACGGAGGCGCCCGGCACCACCGGGGTGCCGACGCGGGCCGTCCCGTCGCCGCCGACCATCAGCACGCGGTCGAAGGTGACGCTGGAGCCGGCCTCGACCGGAAGCTTCTCGATCGCCAGGCGGTCGCCGACGGCCACGCGATACTGTTTGCCGCCGGTCTCGATGATGGCGTAGGTGTCGGTGCTCGCTACGGAATCGGCCATGACGATACTTGCTCGCTCTCTTGATGATTTCCGGCCAGGAAGGGCCCAGACGCCGCACAACAGAAAGCGGGGCGCATCGCGCACCCGCGACAG
>JADYYO010000170.1 GCA_020853615.1 Thermomicrobiales bacterium | reverse complement strand
TGCCGGGGAAATACGATGTTTGCTCGGAGTGGTGCCGTGAACAGGCGATTGCGATCGTGATTGCCTCGGGCAGATCCGGGAATTAGGTCGATCGCGTGTTTTCGATCCTCGGCAGGGCGGCCTATCGCTGGCGGTGGGTGATTCTTCTCCTCTGGGCGCTGGCGCTCCTCGTCGCTGCGCCGATTGTGCCGCGCGTCAGCGAAGTGCTGAAGGTCGGCGGCTTCTCGTCGCCGAACACGGAGGCGGCCCACGCTCGCGCCGTGCTCGAGCGGGAGCTGGGTTTCGCGCCCTCGACCCTGCTCGTTGTTTATCAGTCGGAGTCGCTGCCCGCCACCGACCCGCGCTTCCAGCAGGCGGTGGCGCGCTCGCTCGCCAACGTCCGCGCGCTGCCCGGCGTGACAGACGTTCTCCTCCCGTCGACCGACCCGGCGATGATCTCGCGGGACGGCACGACCGCCTACGCCATCGTCGGCCTCGACCTGCCGCCGGAGGAGGCGCAGCGTCTCGCTCCCGCCTTCGAGGCGGCGGTGCAGCCGCAGCCGGAATTGCAGATCTCGATCGCCGGCGGCCCCGTCTTCTACCGCGACATCGAGACGGTCAGCCAGCGCGATCTGCGCCGCGCCGAGCTTATCGTCTTCCCCTTCGCCACCATCGCGCTCCTCCTCGTCTTCGGCTCGGTGATCGCCGCCATGATGCCGCTCCTCGTCGGCGCGGCGGGCGTCGCCGTCGTGCTGCTGACGCTTTTCGCCATCGCCAGCCGCGTCGACCTCTCGATCTTCGTCCTCAACCTGGCGACGATGCTCGGCCTCGGCCTCGCCGTCGACTACTCGCTCTTCATCACCTCCCGCTTCCGGGAGGAGCTCGCGCGGCAGGGGCGCGATGTCCCCCGCGCGCTGGAGCGGACGATGGCGACGGCGGGGAAGGCGGTCTTCTTCTCCGGCGCGACCGTCCTCATCGGTCTGACGGGGCTCGCTCTCTTCGAGTTCATGTTCCTGCGCTCGGTCGGCATCGCCGGGGTCGTCGTCGTCGCCTGGTCGACGATCGCCGCGCTGACCCTCTTGCCAGCACTGCTGGCGGTGGCCGGCACGCGCATCGACCGCTTCTCGGTCCGGGGCCGCTCCTTCCTCGGCCATCACGGCGACGACTTCTGGGTCCGCCTCTCGGAGGGGGTGATGGCGCGGCCGGTCGCCGTCCTCATCCCGACGCTGGCGCTCCTGCTGCTGGTCGGCGCGCCCTTCCTCGACGCGAATATCTCCTCACCCGACGCCACGATTTTGCCGAAGGATCAGCCGTCGCGACAGGCGTTCGACATCCTGGTTCAGGAGTACGGGGCCGGGGAGATCTCGCCCTTCCTGATCGTACTCGAGTCGCCCGGCCGCATCTTCGACCGTGATGCCCTGGGCGAGATCTACGACATCAGTTCGCGGCTGGCGAACGATCCCCGGGTGACGCGGGTGCAGAGCATCACCCCGCCCGCCCTGCCGCGCGAACAGGCGATCGGGGTAGCGAGCCTGCAGCGCGGCCTGCAACAGGTCGGCGTCGATACCGGCGCCAGCCGCCTCGCCAACGACAACGCGGCGGTCATCTTCGCCTACACGGCGTATCTTCCGAACGACGAGGAGAACAAGGCGCTACTGGCGGAGCTGCGCGCCCTCGATCCGCCGGGGATGACGCTCCTCGTCGATGGGGGGACGGCGGAGATCGTCGACTCGGTCGGGGAGATGTACGCTGATTTCCCGCGTGCGATCGCCCTCATCGTCGTGGCCACCTATCTGGTCCTGCTCGTTCTTTTCCGCTCGCTCCTCCTCCCGCTGAAGGCGATCCTGATGAACGGGCTCTCGATCCTCGCCTCCTACGGCGCGCTCGTCTGGGTCTTCCAGGAGGGGCACCTGAGCCGCTTCATGGGCTTCAGCGCGCTCGGCTTCGTCGAGGCCTCCCTGCCGATCATCATGTTCTGCGTCCTCTTCGGCCTCAGCATGGACTACGAGGTCTTTCTCCTCTCCCGGGTGCGCGAGGAGTGGGAGCGGACGGGCGACAACACCCGCGCGGTCGCGGTCGGGCTGCAGCGGAGCGGGCGGATCATCACCTCGGCGGCGCTCCTCGTCGTGGTGGTGACCGCCTCGTTCGTGACGGCCGACGTGGTGATCATCAAGGCGCTCGGCTTCGGCATCGCTCTTGCGGTCTTCCTCGACGCCACGGTCGTCCGCGCGCTGCTGGTGCCGTCGACGATGAAGCTCCTCGGGCACTGGAACTGGTGGCTCCCGTCGCCCCTGCAGCGGCTCCTCCCGCGGCGGCCGCTCCTGGAGGACTCGTCATGAGCTTGTCCCGTGCTCGCTCCCGTCGCCGCTGGCCCGTCGCCCTGCTCGCCTGCCTCGTGCTCCTGATCGCGAGTGCGCCTCTGCCGGCGCTGGGGCAGGCGACGCCGGTCGCTTCCAATGCGCCTGTTCCCATCGCCTTCCCGCGCGACGATGGCCGGCATGACACGAGCATCGAGTGGTGGTACTTCACCGGCCACCTGCAGACGGCGGCGGGCGAGCGCTACGGCTTCGAGTACGTCGTCTTTCGGGCGCGGCCGGGGAGCGCCGAGGGCTACGTCTCCCACTTCGCCATCACCGACCATCCGCGCGGGCAGTTCGCCTACGACCAGCGCATCCTTGGCGCGAAGAGAGCCGCCGGCGACCGCGCCGCGCTCGACCTGACGCTCGACGGTTGGACGATGCGCGGGGAGAACGGGCGCTTCGCGCTCGCCGTCACGATGCCCGGCTACGCGATCGACCTCGACGTGGTGACGACGAAGCCGGCGGCGTTGCACGATGGCGACGGCTACATCGACTATGGCAATGGCACGGCCTCGTACTACTACTCGTGGACGCGGCTCGCGGTATCGGGCACGCTCGACACCGGTTCCGGCCCGGTGGCGGTCACGGGATCGGCCTGGATGGATCACCAGTGGGGCAACTTCGCCACGTACCAGAGCGGGGGCTGGGACTGGTTCGCGATTCAGCTCGCCGACGACACGGACGTGATGCTCTACCTGATCCGTGGCCCGAATGGGGAGCCGCTGCGCGTCGACGGCACGATCGTCGCGCCGGATGGCGAGGCGAGCTTCCTGCACCAGGGGGATTTCACGTTGACGCCGCAAGGAGAGTGGACGAGCCCGGCGACCGGCACCACCTATCCCTCCGGCTGGGCGATCGACATCCCCGCGCACAACCTCCAGCTCGACGTCACGCCGGTGATGCGCGATCAGGAGCTCGACACGCGGCGGACGACGGGGGTGATCTACTGGGAGGGCGAGGTCGATGTCGCCGGCAGTCGGAACGGCGCGGCGGTGCGTGGCGAAGGCTACGTCGAGCTGACCGGCTACGCCCCCTTCCAGCCGCGCGATCTCGGGACGCCGATGGCGACTCCCGGCCCGTGATTGCCGTTGCTGACGTGATGCGGCCAGATGGCGAGCAGGGAAAGGCGCCCGGGCCGCCTGAGGCTGAAAGCCTCAGGCTACGAGAAGAGGGAAGGACCCTGAAGGGCCCTAATGGGTGGTATCTGGCCAATTAGGGGGATTGCTATAGGGGCCTTGGGCGCGGTGGCCGCATCATGGGCGCAACCGTTATCACGGGCTGCGCCGATCGGCGATAGCGCCTCAGGAGGCGACCCGCGACAGGAGATGATGCCATGAAGAAGCAGCGGCGAGAGCCGATCGAGATCCCCGGCCTCGATATCGCCCGGGCCAAACGCTACAGCCGCATCCGGCTGGCCATCCTCGCCCTCTCGACCGTCCTTTCGGCGGCGCGGCTGCTCTGGTTCGCCTCCGACCGGCGAGCCTCGCGATTGAAAGGCGAGATCGCTCGCCGCGCGCCCGATGGTCGTCTGGTTGGACCCCTCTTCTTTGCGATAACGGCCGCGCTCTCCTGGCTGGCGTCGCTCCCCGTCGCCTTCGCTGGTGGCCTGCTCGTCGAGCGGCGCTTCGGGCTGACGCGCCAGTCGGACAGGGCGTGGCTCGGCGACCAGCTCAAGGCGTTGCTCGTCGGGCTCGTGTTGCAGACGCCGCTCCTGACCGCCGCCTACGCGGTCATCCGCCGCCGCCCGCGTGACTGGTGGCTGATCCTCGCCGGCGCGACCGTGCCCCTGACGGTCGTGCTGGGGAATCTGGCGCCGGTCCTCCTCATGCCCCTCTTCAACCGCTTCACGCCGCTGCGCGACGAGGCATTGGCCGAGCGGCTGCGCGACCTCGCTAACCAGGAGGGGGTGCGCATCAGCGATGTCTACGAGATGGACATGAGCCGCCAGAGCGAGAAGCCGAATGCCATGTTCACCGGCATCGGCAACACCCGCCGCATCGTCCTCGGCGACACCCTGCTCGAGCGGTTTCCCGGCGACGAGGTCGAGGCCGTGGTCGCCCATGAGCTCGGCCATCAGGTCCATGGCGACCTGTGGCGGCTGATCGCCTTCGGCGCGGGAGCTGGCTTCGGCCTCGCCTGGCTCCTCGCCCGGATCGCCCCGCCGTTGATCCGGCGCACGAGCGAGGAGACCGGTGTTGACGACATTGCCGACGAGGCGTCGTTGCCAGTGCTGGCGCTGGTGATGGGGGCGCTGGGTCTGCTCCTGATGCCGGTGCAGGCGGCCTTCAGCCGGGCGATCGAGCGCCGGGCCGACCGCTTCGCCCTCGAGGCGACGCAGAACGGTGAGGCATACGCCCGGGCGATGGAGCGCCTGGCAGTGCAGAGCCTGGCCGACCCCGAGCCGCCGCGCCCGGTCGTCTTCATGCTCGGCTCGCACCCGCCGATCGCCGAGCGCATCCGGGTGGCGCGCGACTTCGACGAGCGATCGGGGAGCGGCGTGCGCATTGTCGCCGAGGGCTGACAGGAAGTCGGCGGGATGCGCTAAACTGCGCATTCCGTATCGAGCCTGATAGGGCGGCTACGGACCCGGGCAACGACGCGACAGAACTCGACCTGATCCGGCCGGGGACGGCGATTCATGCCCATGCGAGCCCGACGCGGTGCCTAGCACGATGTGTTCGGCGCAGCGGAGCGCTGCTGGTAGGGGATGGGGGCGGCAGTGGGTGGGGGAGAGTACGCCATAGTGACTGGCGAGGCCTTTGTGTGGAAGAGTGACCGCGCCGAAGTGACCCTCTCAATCGCCAGCGACGGCTGGATCGTGCAATACTCGACGATCGGCCGGCTGCTCGGCCCGCCGCAGATCCTCCACCAGGCCCGCCACCGCGATCCGAAGCATGCGACGTGGGACGTGATGGCCCGCGTCCAGAACGCGTCGAACAACGAGGCCGAAATGGTGCGCGTGGGGCACTCGGCCGTGCAATGGATCAAGTCGCGCCCGCGGTGGAGCGAGATGCACCGGGACGCGGCGAGCCCGAACAACGCGCGCTGAATGGGGAGCTGGCATCGCGCCTCGAATGTGACCTGGCGGGCGATGTTTGCTTCGCGCCGGCCGGGCGCGTGACGGTTGCCGTATGCCCGAGCTGCCAGAAGTCG
>JADYYO010000169.1 GCA_020853615.1 Thermomicrobiales bacterium | reverse complement strand
TGAAGATCGGCATCAGGTCGATGAGCCAGGCGGTCGAAACCCTCTCCGGCGGTCAGCGGCAGGGCGTCGCCGTCGCGCGCAGCGCGGCCTTCGCCCGGCAGGTCGTCATCATGGACGAGCCGACGGCGGCGCTCGGGGTGAAGGAGTCGCACATGGTGCTCGACCTGATCCGCCAGGTGCGTGACCGCGGGCTGCCGGTGATTCTCATCAGCCACAACATGCCCCAGGTCTTCGAGGTCGCCGACCGGGTTCACATCCAGCGGCTTGGCAAGCGGGTGGCGGTGATCGAGCCGCGCAACTTCAGCATGTCGGACGCCGTGGCGATCATGACGGGGGCGATGGTCGGCGAGCGCGTCGTCGACAATTGACGCCAGAGAGGGTGTCAACCACGGCTTCGTAGGGGCGACGCCCGCGGCGCCCGGATCGCCCCGCCGCGAACTGCGATGATGGCAACAATGTTGCCAGGCATGAACCGCCTCCCCTGCGAGGCGGGCGACACAGGCGTCGTCCCTACGACGTCGTCTCTTCCTGGTAGAGCCGCTCGCTCAGGCGCTCGAAGCGGGGCCAGTCGAACGCGACCCCGGCGGAGACGCCCTCGCCCAGGGTGAACGTGCCATCCTGGCTGACGAGCGGCGCCTCGGTGACGTCCGCGACGAAGTAGGCGCCGCCGGGCGAGAAGTGGTCGCCCGGAAGGCCGATCTCAGGCAGTCCGTTGAAGTTGAGATTCATCGCCTTGCCCCACGCCGAGTCGAGCATGCCGCCAATCCAGGTGCGCACGCCTTTGGCGTCGCAAAAGCGGGCGATCTCGATCGCCTCGGCGAAGCCGGAGACGCGCGGCGGCTTGATGTTGACGATCAGGCGGTCGAGGGCGTTGTTCCGCTCCCAAAGGCTGGCCGCCGCTTGCGTGTCGCGCAGGGAGTGGATGCTCTCGTCGAGGCAGATCGGCGTCCGCAGCTCCCGCGAGATTTCGCTGTGGAGAATGATGTCGTCGTCGAAGAGGGGCTGCTCGATCAGCAGCAGATCGAGATCGTCGAGCGCCTGCAGGCGGCGCCAGTTCTCCATCGTGTAGGCGGAGTTGGCGTCGACCTGGAGGAGCACATCGGGGAAGCGCTCGCGCAGGGCGCGGGCGACCTCCTCGTCGAATCCGGGCCAGATCTTGACCTTCAACCGCCGGTAGCCGAGATCGACGGCCTGCTCGGCCAGGGAGAGGATTTGAGGGAGCGTCTTGCCGCCGATGCTGACGCCGACCGGGAACTCCCGCCGCTCGCCGCCCCAGAGCTGCCAGAGGGGCTGGTCGGCGCGCTGGGCGGCGATGTCCCACATGGCCGCCTCGACGCCGCTCTTCGCGAAGACCGCTCCCTTCACCCACGCGTAGCTATCGCGCAGGCACGCAACGTCGTCGATCGGGCCATGCTCTCGCTGCCAGGCAGCGACCGCCGGCAAGATGAACTCCCGGAGCGAGGTCAGCACCGCCGGCGTGTCGACTTCGGCCTTGTAGGCGGGATCGCGCAGCGTGGGCACTTCACCGACGCCGCGCAGGCCGTCAGCCGTCTCGATGACGACAAAGGGGCGCTCGAGCGATTGATAGGTGCCGAACGAGGTGGTGAAGGGGGCGCGAAGCTGCAGCGACGTCAGATAGAGCGTGATGCGGGTGATCGCCACGAGCCGCCTGCCTCCCGGAATGGCGTCAACAGCGGCCGCCGCGCCGCCGCAGGACGTACCAATTCTCTCGCTCCGCGCCGTCTCGGACATCGCTGGCGAAGCCTACGACATCATACGCGCCTGGCGCGAGATCGATGCCAACGTTGATCGGCGAGCCGGCCGAGGCGTCGCTGACCCGCGCCGCCTTGACAGTCATGAAGGGGGAGAGGGAGCGGCGCATCTCCTCGCGCCAGCGCGTCGCGGTCGCGGCGTCGGCCACCATCAACTCGTCGACATCGGCGGGGATGCGGTAGCGCGCCCCGGCGGGCGCGCTGCGCGCGAGGCGCTCGGCATCGGCGGCGACGATCTCCGGCAGCGCGAGCACCTCGGCCGGATTGGGGCCGGCATACCGGCCCGTGCGCACGTCCTCGAGGCGGCGATGGGTAACGGCGGAATCGAGGTCCCAGTGGACCGTGAAGCGGTCGCTAGGAACGCTGCCGTAGAGGTCGCTGCGCAGGACGCCGTACTTGTCGAGCGTCAACTCGCGGACCGTGGCGCCCAGCTTCTCGAGATTGAGGCGGGCGTTGACGCCGCGCATCGGGTCGAAGGTCCAGATCGCGGCGCGATGGCCGGCGCGGAGCGCCTCATAGCCCTGCAGCAGCTTCAGGTGCCAGCCGAGGTCGCGCGTGCCCCGCTGCTCTTCACGGACGCCGAGCATGTGGGAGACGAGCGCGCCCGGGCGGCCGCCGGCGGCGATGGCGAAGCCGAGCCAGCCATCGGCGTTGAACCCCGCCACTTCGCGGTAGGCGACGAGGACGGAGCCGCCGGTATCGGGCAGAATCGCCAGGACGTTGACCGGGACCACTTCCTCGGGCGGCATCCCCCAGACGCGCTCCTGCAGCCGGACGACGAGCGTCAGCGCATCGACCGGTTGGCGGGCGCCATCCACGAGGTCGTACGAGGCGCACTGCGCGTGCTGCCAGCCGAGCGCGGCGAAGACGACCTCGCCGATCCCGGGAAACGCCTTCCGCCAACCGTCCCGATGCTTGCGCAGGCCGAATCGCTCCGGATGGAGCGCCGCGACGGCGAGCTCGATTTCGGTCTGCTCGCGCGCGGCCTGCGCCCGTTCGGGTGACATCATCAGGTCTGCCATGGCGCACGCATTCTAGCAGCGCCAGCGGCGCGACGCGGGGCCGGCCGGCGCGCATTGACGCTCACCGGAGCCAGACCTATGATCGGGTTCGACGCGCAACGAACGGGCCTCGCGGGGTGCGCAGACAGCGCTCCCCGGCGTGGTGCGCCATCAATTCTGGAACTCGATGACCAGCCTGAAATGGGGAACGGAACCGCGTGACACTCCTTCTCGGAATCGATCTGGGGACGACGAACATCAAGGCTGTCGTCTATGGCACGGATGGCATGGCCGTCAGCAGCGCGTCGACACCGACCCCGACCCATGTCCCGCGGCCCCGCTCCGCCTTCTACCGGCCCGACGAGCTCTGGGCGGTTGTCGTCAAGGCGATTCGGGAGGCGGTGGCCGGCGTCCCGGATCCGGGCCAGATCGCGTCGGTGGCCGTCGCCTCGGTGGCCGAATCGGGCGTCCTCCTCGATGCTGCCGGCGAGGCGACGACGGAGAGCATCGCCTGGTTCGATACGCGGACGCGCCCGCAGGCCGAATGGCTCGACGAGCGGATCGGCGCCGCCGAACTCTTCGCGCGCACCGGCCTCTCGCTGCAGCCGATCTTCTCGCTCAACAAGATCCTCTGGCACAAGGAGCATGAGCCAGAGGCGTGGCGGCGCTCGGTCCGCTGGCTCCTCCTCGCCGACTACATCGCGTTTCGGCTGAGCGGCGTGGCGGCGACCGACTTCTCGCTCGCCTCTCGCACCTTGATGCTCGATCTGCGCGAGTTGCGCTGGGACGACGTCATCCTGGAACGGGCGGGGATCGATCGCGATCTCCTCGCGCCCGCCGTCGGCGGGGGGACGCTGCTGGGACCGGTGACGAAGGCGGCCTCCGAGGCGACGGGCCTGCCGACGACCACCCGCGTCTCGGCGGGCGGGCACGACCATGTCTGCGGCGCGCTCGCGGCGGGCGTCACGAAGCCGGGCCAGATGCTGAATTCGCTCGGGACGGCCGAGGCGCTCTTCCTGCCGACCGACGCGCCGCTGACCGATCCGGAGGTCGGCCGGCAAGGCTACTCGCAGGGGGCGCTCGTCACCGGCGGCGGCTACTACGTCTTCGCTGGCCAGTACACCTCCGGTGCCTGCGTGCAGTGGCTGCGCGACCTCGTCGGCGCGCGCGAGCCGGCGCAGTACGACGCGCTCGTGGCGGCGGCGGGCGAGGTGCCCGCCGGCAGCCACGGCGTCACGTTCCTGCCGCATTTGCGGATGGCGAGCCCGCCGCGCGTCGACCCTCGCGCGCGGGGGGCGCTCATCGGGCTGACGACCGATACCGGCCGCGAGGCCGTGACCCGGGCCGTGCTCGAGGGGCTGGCGATGGAGAGCCTCAGCACGCTGCAACCGCTGCTCCCCTATCCGCAGATCGTCGCCCCGCGCTCGGTCGTCGCCATCGGGGGCGGAACGCGAACCTCGCTCCTGATGCAGATCAAGGCGTCGGTTATGAATCTCGACTACGCGGTCCTCGAGGCGGAGGAGGCGACCGCGCTCGGCGCGGCGCTCCTCGGCGGGATCGGCGCCGGTATCTACGCCAACGTCGACGAGGCGCGAGCCGCGATGCGCTACGGGGTGCGCGCCGTCGCGCCCGACGCTGCGGAGGTCCCGATCTACGCAGCGCTGTACGAGGATGTCTACCGGCGCATCTACCCCGCCATCGCCCCGTTGAGCCAGACGATCAGCGATATGCAGGGCGCCCGGGGCGATCGAGACGATGGCGATGACGCCGACGCTTGACGCGTCCCGCGAGGCGTTTCTGGGGATCGACCTCGGCACGTCGGCGGTCAAGGCGCTGGTTGTCGACGCCGAGGGGGTGGTGCGCGGCACGGGCAGCGCCGAGTACGCGGTGCATCATCCTCACCCGGGCTGGGCCGAGCAGGACCCCGACGCCTGGTGGAGCGCGACAGCCTCGGCCGTGCAGCAGGCGATCGGCTGGATGGGCGACGCGACGACGATCGCGGGCATCGGCTTCTCCGGCCAGATGCACGGTGTCTCCTTTCTGGGCGAGAACGATCGTGCCCTCTATCCAGCCGTCATCTGGGCGGACCAGCGGTCGGCACGGCAGGCGGCGGAGATCACGGCGAAGGTCGGCGCGGAGCGGCTGATCGAAATCGCCGGCAGCCCGGTCGCGGCGGGCTTCATGGCCGCCACCGTCGTCTGGATGCAGCAGGAGAAGGCGTCGATCTGGTGGCGGACGAAGCGCCTGCTCTCGCCGAAGGACGATCTGCGCCGCCGGGTGACCGGCGTCGAGGCGACCGATCCCGGAGATGGGTCGGCATCGCTCCTCTTCGATGCCCGTTGGCGCAACTGGTCGCCCGCGCTCCTCGATGCGACGGAGACGGCGAGCATCCTCCTGCCGCCGGTCAAGCCGTCGGCGGCCATCGCCGGGGAGGTGCTGGAGAGCGCGGCCGAGCTGCTCGGGGCACCGGTCGGGACGCCGGTGGTGACGGGGACGGGCGACGCGCCAAGCGGCCTCCTGGGCGCGGGAATCGTCGACCCGGCGACGATGCTCCTCTCCCTCAGCACGGGCGCGCAGGTGATGGTCCCGCGCGATGTCTTCACTCCCGACCTGAAAGGACGGACGCACACCTTCTGCTCGGCGCTCGAGCCCGCGGCCGGTCGCCCGGCGTGGTACCAGATGGGCGCGACGCTGGTCGCGGGGATGGCGATGCGCTGGCTGCGCGATGAGATGCTGCGCCTGCCGGCGGCCGGGGCCTACGAGCGGATGACGGCCTGGGCGGAGGCGTCCCCCATCGGGGCGCGGGGCCTCCTCTTCCTGCCGTATCTCGTCGGCGAGCGGACGCCGCACATGGACGCCCGCGCACGGGGCGCATTCCTCGGTCTTGCCGCGCATCACGATTCGGGCGATGTTGTCCGGGCGGTGATGGAGGGCGTGACCTTCGCCTGCCTCGACGCCTTCGCGGCGATGCAAGAGGCCGGCAGCGATCCCGAGCGGGTCGTGATGGCGGGGGGAGGGGCGCGCAGCCCGTTCTGGCGGCAGATGGTCGCCGATGTCTTCGGCCTCCCCGTCTACGCGCTGGCGACGACCGATCAGGCCGCGATGGGCGCCGCCCTGCTGGCCTACTCCGGGATCCGGGGGAGCGACCCCGTCGAGACGGCCCAGCGTTGGGCGACCTATGGGCCGGCCACCGAGCCGGACATGCGCCGCCACCAGCGCTATCTGGAGATGTACGGCATCTTTCGCGAGGCGTACGCGCCGGTGATCGGCGTCAGCCACCGCCTGTCGGACTGGACAGACGTCGGCCACGCGCCGAGCGTGACCCCACGGCCAATCAGGCGGAGCCGGTAGGCCGCGGCGGGACTGGCAGCGCCCATCAGGCTCGTCCATGTCCCTCCCTCACATGAAAACCGGCTAATCACTGCCGCTTCGCCATGCACACTCTCACCCCCAGCCCCTCTCCCACTGCGGTGAGAGAGGGGAG
>JADYYO010000168.1 GCA_020853615.1 Thermomicrobiales bacterium | reverse complement strand
GTGCGCCGCCGCTGCCCGGAAGGATCGATCGGCTACGAGGCGAGGAGACCCGCATGGCCATCATCGACGTCATCGAACACCCGAACGAGCGCTCGGATGAGCTCGTCTACCGCGTGCCACAGCAGGGGAGCGGCGAGTTCAAGTTCGGATCGCAGCTCATCGTCCGCGAGGGCCAGGCCGCCGTCTTCTACCGCGACGGCAAGGCGCTCGACGTCTTCGGGCCGGGCCGGCACACGCTGAGCACCAACAATCTTCCCCTCCTCACCGGGCTGATGGGCATCCCCTTCGGCGGGCGCACCCCCTTCACCGCCGAGGTCTACTTCGTCTCGATGCGGGAGTTCACCGACCTCAAGTGGGGCACGGCGCAGCCGGTGACGGTGCGCGACAGCGAGTTCGGCATCGTCCGCCTGCGCGGCTTCGGCACCTACTCGATCCGGGTCGCCAACCCCGAGCTCTTCGTGCAGCAGGTGGTCGGCGCGCGCGGCGCCTACACGACCGGGCTGATCGAGGATTTCCTGCGCAGCATCATCCTCAACGAGTTCAACGATCTGCTCGGCTCGCTGCAGATCTCCCTCCTCGACCTGCCGGCGCAGTCGAACGAGATCGCCGCCGCCATGCGCAACGCGCTGGCCGACGACTTCGAACGCCTCGGCCTCGACCTGACGAGCTTTCAGGTCATGGCGATCACGCCTCCGGACGAAGTCCAGAAACGGATCGACGAGCGGACCGGTATGGCCATCCTCGGCGACCCGACGCGCTACATGCAGTTCCAGGCCGCGAAGGCGTTGGGCAGAGAGCAGGGCGCACAGGCCCTCAACCCGGCGCAAACCGGTCTGGAGCTCGGCGCCGGGATGGGGCTGGGACAGGCGATGGCCAACACGCTGCGCGAAACGATGAACCAGCCCGCGCGTCTAGAGAAGCAAGGGACCATCGAGTGCCCGAACTGCCATGCCGAGGTACCGGCTGACGCGCGCTTCTGCCCGAATTGCGGTCAGCAGTTGCGACAATAGCCCCCGGCAGGCACGATCGAGGATCTTCGCGCGCACAATGCGCATGATGGCATCGGCTGGCGGTATCCTGCCGGCGATGGCCACGAAACGGGAAGGGGATCGACCATGGCAACCGGAGCACGGCGGCGAGCGACCGTCGCGTTGATGACCGCGCTCACGATCGGCGTGGCCGGCGCAACCGCCGCCTCGGCGGAGTCACTCGGCTCGACAGTCACGGTCGGCGGCGGCACGGCGGGGGTCGGCGGCGGCGACACCGTTCTGGTCGCACCCGGGGTGACGATCAGCGGCGGCACGGTTTCGAACGGAACCGGCATCGGAATCGACGCGGGCGGCGGCTCCTCCATTGGCACGACCTCCGGCGGCAGCGATTCGGCCGCGGTCGCGCAGTAGATGCGCCGCGCGGCGATGCGGCGACCTCTCGTTGCCGCGATAGGCCTTCTCGGCTCGGTCAGCGTCATTGCTGGCGGCGGGGCGCTCGATCTCGCGTTCCCGGACGATGCGCATGCCCAGAATGACGCGGTCGTCAGCGAGACGCCGGCAACCGGGGCCGATCAGGTCGATCCAGCCGGAGACTCCGGCGCGACAATGGCGATCGGGACGCCCTTCGTTCCAACCACGCCGGCGGGCGCCTCGGGCATTCCGGGCGCCGCGGGCGGTGGCGACGCAACGATGACGAGCCTCGGCGGCGCCGATATCGCCGTCAGCAGCACCGGCGGCTCGTACGAGGTCGATGCGCCGGGCAACCGGAACCGCAAGATGCCCAAGGCCATGCCGAAGCCGTAGCTTCAGCGCCGCCGCCAGGACATCGTGTCATGCTGAGGAACGAAGCATCTCGGCTGAAGCAGGACACCGTTCCCGGGAGCCGAGATCCTTCGCAAGCTCAGGATGACACGAATGCTGCGCGCCGCCGCCGGCGTGAAGATGGCCTTTTATGCACCGGGGATGACAGCATTGTCATCCCCGGTTTTTGCATCCCGGTCTTTCCCCTCGGTCAGCCGGTTTCTGGCGTCCGTACGCGCCTTTTGGATCGACACTGCATACAATTTGTGTTAGACTTATAGCTGTTTATTGGCAAATTCTGCATGTCGTGTTAGGGGATTCCGCTCGTGGAAATAGGAAACGTCCGGCTGGCCAGCCTCGAAACCGAGATGCGACAGTCTTACCTCGACTACGCCATGAGCGTGATCGTGCAGCGCGCGCTGCCCGACGCCCGGGACGGGCTGAAGCCGGTCCACCGGCGCGTGCTCTACGCCATGGCCGAGATGGGCATGCGCTCGACCACTCGCTATCGCAAGAGCGCCGGGGTCGTCGGCGAAGTCCTCAAGAACTATCACCCGCATAGCGACGCCGCGGTCTACGACACGCTGGTGCGCATGGCGCAGGACTTCAACCTGCGCTACCCGCTGGTCGACGGCCAGGGCAACTTCGGCTCGATCGACGGCGACGGCGCCGCCTCGATGCGCTACACCGAAGCCCGGCTGACCGCGATCTCCGATGAGCTCCTCGCCGATCTCGACAAGAACACCGTCGATTTCATTCCCAACTACGACGCCTCGACCGAAGAGCCGCGCGTCATGCCGGCTCGCCTGCCGAATCTGCTCATCAATGGCAGCGCCGGCATCGCCGTCGGCATGGCGACGAACGTCCCGCCGCACAACCTCTCCGAAATCTGCGATGCCGTCACCATGGTCATCGACAACCCGGAGGTGACGCTCGACGAGCTGATGGAGGTCGTGAGCGGGCCAGACTTCCCGACCGGCGGCACGATCCTCGGCCGGGAAGGGATCAAGGCGGCCTACGCGACGGGCCGCGGCCGGATCGTGATCCGCGCCAAGGCGTTCGTCGAAGAGGCGGCGCGCGGCGGCCGCTACCAGATCGTCATCACCGAGCTCCCCTACCAGGTCAACAAGGCGAACCTCCTGGAGCGGATCGCCGAACTGGTCCGCGAGGGGAAGCTGGAGGGGATCAGCGACCTGCGAGACGAGTCGGACCGCACCGGCATGCGCGCGATCATCGAGCTCAAGCGCGATGCGCAGCCGGCGAAGGTGCTCAACAACCTCTTCAAGCACACCCAGCTCCAGTCGAGCTTCGGCGTCAACATGCTCGCCCTGGTCGAGCGCGGCACCCAGCCCCGCCTGCTGACGCTGAAGAGGGCGCTGCAGGAGTACATCGGGCACCGCCAGGAGGTCATCACCCGCCGCACCGAGTTCGAGCTCGAGCGCGCGCGGCGGCGCGCCCATGTCCTCGAAGGGCTCAAGATCGCCCTCGACCACATCGACGAGGTGATCACCACCATCCGTTCGTCGCGGACCACGGAGACGGCCCGCACGAACCTGATGAAGAAGTTCACCCTCACCGAGATCCAGGCCTCGGCGATCCTCGACATGCGCCTCGCCCGCCTGGCCGGCCTCGAGCGGAAGAAGGTCGAGGACGAGCTGAAGGAGGTGCTCGCCGAAATCCGCCGTCTGGAGACGCTCCTCGGCGATCCCGCCCTGATCCTCGGCGTCATCCGCCAGGACATGGCCGCGCTCAAGGAGAAGTACGGCGACGAGCGCCGCACCCGCATCCAGGACATCTCGGGGGTCCTCTCGGAAGAGGATCTGATTCCCGAGGTCAACGTCCTCGTCACGCTGACCAACCGCGGCTACGTCAAGCGGAGCGCCGACGAGTCGTTCCGGACGCAGCGGCGGGGCGGCCGCGGGGTGCAGGGCGTCACCATGCGGGACGAGGACGCCATTCACCATATCCTGGCGGCGAACAGCCACGACTGGCTACTCGTCTTCACCAACCGGGGCAAGGTCTACCAGCTCAAGGTGCACGAGCTCCCCGACGCGGGGCGGACCGCGAAGGGGATGCCGATCATCAACCTGATCAACATGCAGCCGGATGAGACGGTCACGACGCTGCTGAAGGTGCGCGACTACGGCGAGAGCCAGTACCTCTTCTTCACGACCCGGCTCGGCCGCGTCAAGCGCACCTCGCTGAACCAGTTCATGTCGGTCCGCTCCTCCGGGCTCATCGCCATTGGCATCGAGCCGGACGACGAGCTGGCGTGGGTGCGCATGACCAGCGGCGACGACGACATCATGCTCGTCAGCGAGGGCGGTCAGGCGGTCCGCTTCCAGGAGTCGGCGGTGCGGCCCATGGGCCGGCCGGCGGCCGGCGTGATCGGCATCCGGCTTGGCGATGGCGATCGCGTCATCGCCTCCGAGGTCGTCGAGCCGGGCAAGGATCTGCTCGTCGTCGCCCAGAAGGGGCTCGGCAAGCGGACCAGCACCGACCAGTTCCTGACGAAGGGGCGCGCGGGCAAGGGCGTGACCGCCATGAAGCTCACCGAGCGGACGGGCAAGATCGTCGGCGCCGGCATGGTCAACGACGACCACAAGCTCATGCTGATGAGCACCTCGGGCAAGGTGATCCGCCTGCCCGTCTCTCAGATTCCGACGATCGGCCGGCAGACCCAGGGCGTCACCCTGATGAAGCTCGAGACGGACGAGATGGTCGCCAGCATGACGATCGCCGAGGAGAAGGACGAGGAGCGCGACCCCTCGCTGCCGCCGCTCAACGGCCACGGGGACGCGGCGACGATCGCCTGACCCTCGCCACCATTACGGATCGGTCGACCGGCGCGCTCCCCTCGCGGGAGCGCGCGCCGGTCCCCGGCCCCCCGTTTCGCGTTCCACCGTCTGAAAGAAGCGCTGCACGACGAGCGCCGCCAGCGGCGCCAGCACGGCGAGCAGCAGCGTCAACGCCAGCAGGGCGATCGCCAGCGCGGGCACGACGAACCCGCTCTCCTGGCCAATGACCGGGCCCCGGCCAAGCACCCAGAGGAGCAGAAACTGCGCGCCGATGGCGAACGCTCCCGCCAGGGGCTTCCACTTCGGCGGCGAGAGGAGCCCGGCGAAGACGGCGATACCGCCGACCAGAAACGCCTCGGCAAGCATCGTCAGCGCGGACGCCTCGTCGAGCGACGACGGCGCGCCCAGCATCGCGGGGACGAGGAGCGCGGCGGGCAGAAAGAGGATGCCCCCCTGCTCGGGTTCGTGGCCGCTCTGCAAGGCGGCAAAGAGCCAGAGGCCGATCAGGGCCAGGCTCGTCGCAACGGTCAGCCAGAGCAATGGCCCGGCCGAGCCGCGCGTCAGCGCGACGAACGGCACCCGCGAGGCCGAGGCCTGGAGCGCCACGATCGGCAGCAGGATCAGCGTGCTGAAGAGCGCCATCTGCCAGTAGGGCCGCGACGCCTGGCGGTCGAGCGCCGACGACAGACCAACCCCGACAGCCAGCACGATCAGGATGATCAGCAGCCGGATTGGCCCGGAAATCGGCGGCAATCGCACGACATCGGCCACCCCGAGCAGCGCGAGCGCGGCGGTCAGGAAGAGGGGCGCGGCTTTCCACGCCGCGCGCTTGACCTGTCGGCTGGCGTCGCGCGTCGGATCGGCGCGGGGCACGCCGCGCCCGCCCTTGTCGCCGCCCGGCGCCATCCGCGCCCGCTGGCGCCCGGCCGTGCGCTGCGAAGCACCCGTCCCGAACTGTCGAGAGCCGGCCGTCTTACCGCTCCTCGGTCTGCAACGCGCTAATGGGAACGAGCGTGGCGTTCCGCCCCCGGAACGAGGCTACCGAATCGATTCCGCACAACCGCAGCATATCGAGCGTCTTCCCCACGCCGGCGCCGACCGTCTGCGCCGCGTGCGAATCGGTCCCGGTCGTGATGATCTTGCCTCCGCGATCGGCATACCAGCGGACGACCGACGGGCCGGGCATGCTGGTGCGCGGTGTCTGCCGCAGCCCCGAGGTGTTGATCTCGAAGCCGACGCCCCGCTCGATCATCGCGTCGAAGATCGGCAGCAGCCGCTCGCGGTAGCGGAGCGGATCGTAGTCGCGATGCGTCTTCGGCGCGTATCGCTTCGGCAGGTCGAGGTGGCCAATCACGTCGAACCACCCCGTCTCGACCGCCTCCTGCATCTGATCGAAATAGGGCAGGAAGATCTCGTCCAGATGCTTGCCCGCGAAGTAGTCAGGGAAGATCATGGAGCTATCGGGCGCGTAGTGCACCGAGCCGATGACGAAATCGTATTCCGCGCCGTACTCGCGCATGAACTTGCTGACTGGCTCGATCGTGCCGACGTTGTAGTCGACCTCGACACCGCGCAAGATCGTCAACTCGCCGGCGAACCGATCCCGCATCGCGTCGAGATCGCGAAAATAGTCGTCGGGCCGGTAGTAGCCGTACCCAGGATCGCTCGGGATGTTGTCCAGGTGGTCGGTAAAGGCGATCTCCGTGATCCCGGCCGCGATGGCGGCCCGGCACGACGCTTCCATCGGGATATTGCAGTCGACCGAAAACGTGCTGTGGACGTGATAATCGAACACGAGGGCGCTACCTCTTCCCGAACGGCGGTCACGAACTGGGGCAATGGTAATTCGTGCGCGGCGCGGGGCGCGCGTGTGATGACGCCCGACGCGCCGCTCGCCGCCCCGCCGCGGAGGTTTCTCGATCGTGGACGACCTGTCGCTACTGCAAGTGCTGAGTTCGGCACTCGGGCTCGACGACTCCTGGGCGCACCAGACCTTCGTCAAGGCGATCGAGGTCCTGGTCGTCGTCCTTGTCACGATCTGGCTCGCGGGCTGGCTCGACCGCCGCATCCGGCAGACTGTCATGCGCTCGCGGCATGCCACGCCGGAAGTCGCCGTCCTCCTCAGCCGCGCGGCGTCCATCGGCGTCTACGCCCTCAGCGTCAGCCTCGTCCTGGCGATCCTCGGCGTCAACTGGGCCGCGCTCGCCGCGGTCCTCGGCGCGGCGACGCTCGGCCTCAGCCTCGCGCTGCAGGATGTCGGGCGCAGCTTCGTCAATGGCGTCTACCTCCTGATCGAGCGCCCCTTCCGGATCGGGGATCGGATCCGCATTGGACAGACGGAAGGCGAGGTCGAGGATGTGGGCGTGCGCGTCACCACGTTGCGCACCGAAACGGGCGAGCGCATCATCGTTCCCAACACGGTAGTCTTCTCGAGTACGATCGAGAATGCATCGCTCGGCCGTCTCTGCCGCGAGACCTACGGGGTGAAGGGCATTCAGCATGCGATCGCCGATATCGACGACGCGGTGGCGCGGGCGCTCGCCGGCGTCCCGCACCTCGACCATCGGCCGCCCATCGTCGAGGTCGTCGAGTCGCGCCCGGACGGGACCGATGTCGACGTCACGGTCGCCCACGCCGCCGACCAGCGCATCAGCGATGATGTTCTGGCGCGATTGCGGGAGCAGTTTCCGGAGGCCACCATCAACGCCAGGCCCGTGACCAGCACACCGTGACCGAGAACGCCACCCCCGGCCGGATCGGCGTCCTCGGCGGCACCTTCGACCCCGTCCATAACGGCCACCTGCACGTCGCCAACTCGCTGCGCAATGCGCTCGAGCTCGACCAGATCATCTGGGTGCCGGCTGGCCGGCCGCCGCACAAGCGCGGGCAGATCGTCAGCAGCGACCGCGACCGCCTCGCGATGCTGGAGCTGGCGATCGCCGGGTCGCCATGCGATGAGATCAGCCGCGTTGATCTCGACCGGGAGGGCCCCTCCTACACGGCGGACATGCTCGAACTGCTCGACGAGCAGCATCGGCCGGCGCGCCTCGTCTTCCTGATGGGGGAGGACTCCCTCCGCGATTTCCCGAACTGGCGCGACCCGGAGCGGATCCTCCGGGTCGCCGAACTGGCGGTCGCCGAGCGGCCGGGCATCGAGACCGACCTCATCTCGCTGATCCGCGCCATCCCGGCGCTGCAAGACCGCGTCTGGCTGGTCCCGACCGAGGAGGTCGCCATCTCCTCGTCCGACATTCGCCACCGCGCCCGCGCCGGGCTGCCGATCGACGGCCTGGTGCCGCCGGGGGTCGCGGAGTACATCGCGACCCACCGGCTCTACCAGGGCGAACAGGGCGATGAGGCGCCGCCCGCCTCCGCTCAGACGAGCTGACGCTCCCGGGCGACCTCGTCGATCGCCGTCGCCGCCACCCGCACCGCCTCGTCGATATCCTCCTTCGTGGCGATCAGGGGCGGCGCCATCTCGAAAGCGCTGCCGCCGATGGTGCAGGCGATCACGCCGTAGTCGTACATCCGCTTCACAATGGCGCTCACCGTGTCATCCTCGAACGGGGCGCGCGTCGCCTTGTCGGCGGTGAAATCGACGGCCAGCCACATCCCGATCCCCCGGACCTGCCCGACGATCGGGTGAGGATCGAGATACTCGTGCAGCGCGTCGAGGAAGTAGGCGCCCAGCCCGCGCGCTTTCTCGATCAGTCCGTCGCGCTCCTTGATGGCGATCACCGTGTTCGCCGCGGCCGCCGCGCCGGGGTGCCCACTGAAGGTGTGGACGTGGCGGAAGATCGGCATCGCGTCGATGATCTCCGCCTTCGCGATCACCGCCCCCATCGGGACGTAGCCGGCGGTCAGCGCCTTCGCCATCGTCATGATGTCGGGCTCGATCCCGTAATGCTCGCTGGCGAACCACGCCCCGGTGCGGCCGAAGCCGGTGATCACCTCGTCGGCGATCAGCAGGACACCGTAGCGGTCGCAGATCTCGCGCACCCGCCCGAAGTACTCGGCGGTCGGCAGTTGCACGCCGTGCGCCTGCATCACCGGCTCGGCGATGAAGGCCGCCACCAGCTCCGGCCCCTCGTGCTGGATCT
>JADYYO010000167.1 GCA_020853615.1 Thermomicrobiales bacterium | reverse complement strand
CGGCACGATCGCCATCACCGCTCTGGCGCTGGTCGTCGACGCCCTCCTCCGTTTCATCGAGTCCATGACCGCGATTGGGCGCGCCCGGCGGGCGGCGCGGGGGTGAGGGCCGGCTCCCTCACCTCCAGCCCCTCGCATCTGGATGGGAGAGGAGAGCGATATTCCGCGAATCAACAGTCTTTCCGGCCACGCCCAACCCTCACCCCGGCGCCACCCAGCGGGCCGGGTCCCCTCTGGGTGGCGCCGGGGTGAGGGTTGGGGGTGAGGGCGAGCGTCCGGCGTCGCTCCCGATTATGATCGCCAAACGCTCCCCTCTCCCTGCGCACAGGGCCGGGTCCCCTTGGGTGGCGGTCAGGGGTGAGGCTTGCTGGCAAAGCGGCGGCACAGCCTGGAAACACCGTCCGCCACCAACACGACCAAAACAACGAGGGTCCGCAAAATACGGCCCCTCGCATGAACACCGTCAACGGCACTCGATCGTGAATCACCGCCCCTCCGGCTTCGGCTCCGTTGGCGTGTGCTCGGGACCGTCCGCCTTCGCCCCGTCGCCGTTCCGGCCGCCGGTCATCTGCTGGATCGCCGCGCCGACCTGGCCGAGCGCGTCCTTCACGCCGTCCGGCGTGTTGTTGATCAGGCCGTCGGCCAGGTAGCCGAACTGCTGCCCCTTGAAAAAGCTCTCGGCCATCCGCGCCGCCGTGTCGGGGTCGCCCCAGACCGTCATTCTGGCACTCGCCATCGCCTCGCCGAATGCCTGCGCCGCCGCAATGCGAATCTCCTTCTCCGCCTCGATCCGCGCCAGGTCGACCTGCATGCCGCGTGCGATCGACTCGAACTCCGCCTTGTTCGCCAGATCCTGGCGCTCGACCTCGACGCGCGCCCGCTCGATCTCGACCCGCTGCCGCTCGACATCGACCGGCACCATCTGCGTTGCCAGCTCGCCTTCGGCCTGCAGGGCCATCGCCTGCTTCTGCGCCTCGGCCATCGTCAGCCGCGCCGCCGCCTCCTTCGCCGCGGCGGCCTCGGCGCCCTCGGCCGCCTTGACCACCGCGTAGGCGGCGACGTCCGCCTGCACCTGCTCCTGCAGGCGCCGCTGCTCGAACTCGGCCTGCGCGTCGATGATTGCCCGCGCCTTGTCCCGCTCCGCCGACTGCGTGATCTCGACGGTCCGCACCTGCTGCCGCTCGGCTTCCATCTGCGCTTCGGCGGCGAAGCGCTGCGCCTCCGATTCGGCTCGCTCCCGCTCCTTGGCGGCGATGGCGATGGCGTTCTCCCGCGTCGCCAGCTCGACGGTCCGCTGCTTCTGAATCTCGGCCACCCGCGCGGCCTGCTCCCGCTGCTGGTTGGCGACCTCCAGCGCCTTCGCCTTCTCGACCTCGGCGACCTGAACCGCCTCGTCGCGCTTCACCTCGGCCAGCCCAGCCAGCCGCGCCTGCTCGGCCGAGAAGGTACTCGCCTCCTGCTGCGCCTGGGCGCGCGCGATCTCGATGTTCCGGTCCTTCTGCGCCTCGGCGTTGGAGCGGGAGACCTCCTGCTCGAAGACGAACTGGTCGCGGGCGACATCCTGGGCCGTCACCCGCTGGTCCGCCTCGCGCTCGATCTGGTTCCGCTCCACCCGCTGCCGCTGCGTGATCTCGGCGATCGTGCGTAGGCCCTGGGCGTCGAAGACGTTGTCCTCGCCCCGCATCGCCGTCGGCGGCGTCTGGTCAAGCCGGGAGATCGTCACCGACTCCAGCGTCAGGCCGTTGTGCGCCAGATCCTTCTCGACGATGACCTGCACCGCCTGCGCGAACTCGTCCCGCTTGGTGTGCAGCTCGTGCAGCGGTCGCGTAGCCGCCACCGTGCGCAGCGCCGAGACGAGCTTCTGGTTGACCAGGTGCTTGACACTCTCCGCGTCGACCGAGCGCTCGCCGAGCGAGGTCGCCGCGGCCAGGATGTGCTCCTTGATCTTCTGCACCTTGATATAAAACTCGGCCGCCACGTCGGCGCGCAGGTTGTCGCCGGTGATCAGCGCGTCGTGCGCCGAGCGGTCGACATCGAGGCGCATCGTCTGCAGCGAGACAGGGACGATCTCGTGCACGACCGGAATGACGAGCGCGCCGCCATCGATGATCGGCACCTGCCCGCCCATACCGGTGCGCACGAACGCCTGATCGGCCGAGGTCTTCACGTAAAGCCGGGTGATGGTGACGATCGCCGCCCCCACGAGGAGGAGGAGGACGCCGAACCCGACGAGGATCGCCTGCGCCGGCGCGCTCAGCACGCCGCTGCCCGCCCCGGCGAGCAGCAGCGGCGCGAGAATGAAGACGAGCGCGATGCCGATCGCGAGAAGCCCGATGCCGGCGACATTGCCGCGTTGATGATCCATACCTGAACTCCTTTACCCGCTACCGCGCGGGTCGATCGCCGGCGAGCGTCCCCGGCGCCAATGTCTCGATGGCCTCATCCTGGAGCGCCAGATAGGCGCCCGCCTGCTCGTCGAACCGCCAGAGGATCACCCGCGCGCCGGCCGGGATCGCTTCCTCCCCCGGCAGGACTCTCGCGGGGACCTCGTGCAGCGAGCCGAAGCGATCGTAGGTCTGGACCGTCCCGGCGCTCTCGGTCAGCGGATAGCGCACGTCCGCCACCCGGCCGACCAGCTCCCTCGCCTCCGCGCCGTACGTCTCGGTCGCTGGCATCAGGCGGCCGAGGCCGCGCGCCAGCACGCCCGTGAAGACCGTCGCCCCGATCAGAGCGAGCACCGCGGCGGGCCAGATGAAGAGCCCCGGGGAGACGAGGACCGCGCGGAAGATCTGGACGCCGAGCCAGCCGAAGAACCCCCACAGGAGCCCGAAGCTCATCAGGATGAGCGAGAGGGGCACGCGCCCGACACCGATCAGATTGAGCGCGCCGTGGAACGGATCGCCGTCCCCGTGCCCGAGATCGTGATCGTGATGCAGCTCGATGTGCCCGCCGGGATGCAGCTCGTGTCCCTCCCCCGGCATCGCCCCAACGGCGAGCAGGAGGAGATAGAGGAGCGCCGCCACGGCGGGCAACAGAAAGATCAGATTCCACCATTGCAGCAGATCCATCGTCGTGCTTTCTCACTCTGTCCCGGGCATCGGCATCGCCGCCATCCCTCCGGTCTCCTGCGCCAATCCTCGGGCAATACCCGCCCCATTGCACCCGTATCCGATCCAGAGTTCGGGGCGGGGATCATGGCCACTCGCGTACTACAGCACCATGCGGAAGCGGGGTCATCCTGAGCGTCTCGGCGTCCCGAATCATCGCGTCCCCGGCGTTGCGATGCGTCATACCTCAGCTTGACACGACGTGCGCACGTCGCTGTATGCATAACATTGCACGTTCGGCCATAATGCGCCGAAGGTCGCAGTCGCACCGAGGAGCGGCCTGACCCGGCCGCCGCGGCCGCTCACCTCGTTCATCGGTCGTGCTCAGGAAACGTCGCGGGGGCTCCGGCTGTTCCACGCTGAGCCTGCTCGCCTCGCGCTGCATGTCGCCGGGCGCGCGGCCGGTGATCTCCCCATGGGAGTCAGGTCTACCTACTGCCGCGTAGCGCTATCGCTCATCGGCGCCCGCTGCCCGCGGTCGCGCGCCTTCAGGCAGCGGATCGACGAGCCGCTCGAGGGACTGTCGGGGTTCGCGCCGGCCCGCGCCGAGGCGAGCGCACGGCGGAGAACAGCCCCGACAACTGACGGGGTGATGGGTGACGCCTGCATCGACCGCCTCCGATCCGCGGCGGCGCTGGCGTTTCTCGACGCTGTCGCCAGCGCCCGACCGATCGGTTGGGACCGCGGGCGACGCGGGCATCGCCCTACGTCCCCAGGCGCCGCACGTGGAGCATGTTCGTGCGGCCGGAGACGCGCGTCATCGGGAGCGAGCCGGCGATGAGGGCGAACTCGCCGTCGGTGGCCAGCCCCTCCTCGATGATCTTCTTCCCGGCGACACGGAAGAGGTGATCCGGGTTCTCCTCGATCGGCACCGCCGCGCCGCGCACCCCCCAGATCAGGTTCAGCTTGCGCGCCGTCTCCAGATCGGCGGCCATGCCGATGATCGGCGGCCGGGGCCGGTACTTTGCGACGCGCCGCACGGAGGCTCCCGTCAGCGTGAAGACGACGATATGCTCGACCGGCGCCTCGTCCGCCAGCTCGCGGGCGGCGCGCGCGATGGCATCCGCGATCGCCAGCGTCGGCTCCGAGATGTCGGGCAGCGGCATCATCGAGGCGCTGGTGCGGATCGGCCCGTCCCGCTCCGCCTCGCGGACGATGCGGCCCATCGTCCGCACCGCCTCGACCGGGTACTGGCCGATAGCGGTCTCAGCCGAGAGCATCACCGCGTCGGTGCCGTCCCAGACCGCGTTCGCCACGTCGCTCGTCTCGGCGCGGGTCGCCACCGGCTGCGTGATCATCGACTCCAGCATCTGCGTGGCCGTGATGACCGGAATGGCGAACTCGTTGGCGACGCGAATGATCTCCTTCTGCGCCCGGGGCACCCGCTCCGGGGCCATCTGCACGCCGAGGTCGCCGCGCGCGACCATCACCCCGTCGGCGGCAGCCGCGATGCCGCGCACATTGGCGAGCGCCTGCGGGCGCTCGATCTTGGCGATCAGCAGCGGTGGCTTCTGGCTGTACCAGCCGGCGACCTCCCGCGCGAAGCGGAGATCGGCCGCGTCGGAGACGAAGGAGAGGCCGATGAAGTCGACGCCCTGCTCCACGCCCCAGCGCAGATCCTCGCGGTCGACCTCGGTCAGCGAGCCCCCCTTGATCATCGCCTCGGGCAGGGTCACCCCTTGCCGGCCGTGCAGCGGTCCGCCGCGGCCGACGTGGCAGTGGGCGACGTCTCCCTCGATCCTCTCGACCAGCAGCTCGATCAACCCGTCCGAGATGAGGATGCGGCTGCCGGGATGGATGATCTCGAAAAGGGGCGGGTAGTTGATGCCGATCCGCTCCGGCGTCGTCGGCACCGGGGAGGCGACGACCTCGACCGTGCTGCCCCGGGCGAATCCGATCGTCTCGTCGCCGTTGCCGGAGACCGGCCCCGTGCGGATCTTGAGCCCGCGCAGGTCGAACAGGATCGGGACCAGCTTCCCGACTTCGTCGGCGACCGAGCGAACATCCTCGACCAGCCGCGCGCGCTCGTCGGGCGAGCCGTGCGCCGCGTTGATGCGGACGACATCGAGCCCTGCCTCGAACATCTCGCGCAGCGTCTCGCGCTCCCGCGATGCCGGGCCCAAGGTCGCCACGATCTTTACCCGGCGCTCATCATAGACGCTCAAGATTCTCTACCTCCGGCCTGCGATGGGTTATCCCCGAGGATGGTAGCAGGGCGCACGGATGCGGTCTTGCCGCGGACCGCCCAAAAAGGGGATGGGAACGTCGTGCGTGGCAATCGCGGTCAGGGGGCGTCGGGGGTCTCGATGTCGGCCGGCCGCACGAGGTAGGCGCAGACGTGCCCGCCGTTGATGCGGTGCGCGATGCGCGTGACCTCGGCCTCGGGGAGCGCCGCGCGCAGGAAATCGAGCTCGCTGGAGCAGGCGTGACGATAGCGCAGGGCGACGCCGAGGACCGCGCAATTGTGCTCGGTGATGACGAAGGCGCCGTCGTCGCGGCGCGCGAATTCGGCCAGGTAGCCGTCCTCGTCGAGCAGTTCCGCCACCACGCGGACCCGGTCGGGGAAGCCGAGCCTCGCCATCCGCTCGCGCGCCCGCTGCAGCCGCCGACGGGCGCGCCGCTCGAAAATCCGCTCCAGCAGGGTGGGATCTTCGTCCTCGACGTACTCCAGCAGCTCGTTCGTCAACTCGGCGTAGGCGCGGGGGAAGAGCGCGTCGCCAGCCGGGGTGAGGGCGAAGAGGTGACGCGGCCGGCCCGGCCCAGCCCGCACCGCCCGGTGCTCCAGCAGGCCGTCCCGCTCCAGCGCCACCAGATGCTGCCGCGCGGCACTGGCGGTCACCCCGAGGTCGGCCGCGACGCCATCGGCGGAGGCGTCGCCGGCCCGTTTGACATATTCGAGGATGCGGCGATGAGCGGCGGGCAGGCTCGAGAGCGCGTCGCGCGTTGTCGTCATCGGCGGCCTCCTCGTCGCCCCGGTCGGCGCGGCTCGTCACGTTTCGGGAATATTACAAGCCATCGATTGCTTTATTGCCAGCGCGGATGTATGGTGCGCGAGCGAGAAGGGCCGCCGCCAACATCAATCGATCGATGTCATCATGATCGCATCCGGGGAGTGCCGGACCGGCGAGCCTATGCTGGCGCGACGCCCATGTGGCCGCCGAACCGATGGCGGGACAGACGGGGCTGTCAGGAGAACGCGCGAGGATGCCATTGCAGACATCGGCCCGGCGAGCGGACGATGACCGAGAGACGCGCCCCGGGCCGGTCGCCGAGACAACCGCCTCGGGGAATGGCTTCCACGCGCGTCCGCCGCACGAGCCGGATGGCCGCTCGCCACGCCCGCCCGCCGCGCCCGATGCCACCCCGTTCGACGCCCAGCACCGCTGGCTGACGCTCGGCCTGATCCTGACCGTCGTGAGCGTCGCCTTCGAATCGCTGGCGATTGCAACGATCCTCCCCGCCGTCGTCGAGGATCTGGGCGGGCTCAACCTCTACGGCTGGGCCTTCTCCGCGTTCCTCCTGACTCAGCTCGTCGGCATCGTCATCTCGGGCCTGCTCGCGGACGAGCGCGGCCCCGCGCTCCCCTTCGCCCTCGGCGTCCTCCTCTTTTCGGCCGGCCTGCTCGTCGGGGGGCTCGCCCCAATCATGCCGGTCCTGATCGCCGGCCGCGCCCTGCAGGGTCTGGGCGGGGGCGCCATCTCCTCCGTCGCCTATGTCGCCATCGGCCGCGGCTACCCCGAATCGGCAAAGCCGCGCATGCTGGCGCTCCTCTCGACCGCCTGGGTCGTCCCCGGGCTCGTGGGGCCGGCCATCGCCGGCCTGCTGGCGGAGGGGCTCGGCTGGCGCTCGGTCTTTCTCCTCCTCGCGCCCATGCCGCTCCTGACTGGGATGCTGGCGTGGCCGTGGCTGCGCCGCATGAGCGCCGGCGTGCCGGCGCCGAACGCCCGCGCGCGGACGCTGAGCGCGGTCGTCCTCGCCGCGGGATCGGGCCTGATCCTGGCCGGCATCGGCATCCCCGATGCGAAGCTCGCCCTCCCCATCTCCCTCGTGGGGATCATCCTGACCGTCCCCTCGCTCAAGCGCCTCCTGCCGGAGGGGACGCTGCGCGCCAGCGCCGGGATGCCGGCCGCCATTGCCACCATGGCGCTGCTCAACCTCGGCTTTTTTGGCGTCGACGTCTTCGTGCCGCTGGCGCTCGTCGACGTACGGGGCACGACGGTCGCCTTCGCGGGCCTCGCCCTGACCGCGGCGACGATCGCCTGGACCGCCGGCTCCTGGCTGCAGGCGCGCACGGCGGCGCGCCTCTCGCGGCGGGTGATGACGCGATCGGGGACGGCCATCCTGGCTGCCGCGGTCGGCATCACCATCGCCATGCTCCTGCCCTGGATTCCGCTGCCGGTCGGCATCGTCGGCTGGGGTCTCGCCGGCCTCGGCATGGGGATCGCGTACACGACCCTCTCGCTGACGATGCTCGAGTTGGCCGCGCCCGGCCAGGAGGGGGAGGCCTCGGCCTCCCTGCAACTGGCGAGCGTTCTCGGCTCCGGGTTCGGGGCCGGCATCGGCGGCGCGGTGGTCGCCCGCATGCACGACCAGGGCGGGCCGCTCACCCAGGCGCTCACCCTGCAGTTCGGCGCGATGCTCGCCGTCCTGCTCCTCGCCTTCGTCGCCGCCCGCGGCCTGCCGGGGCGGAAGGTGATGGGTGATGGGTGATGGGAGAAGGTTGCCCCCCTCGGCCTCCCGGAGCCTTGGCAACCTTGGCAGCCTTCACCACCTATCACCCATAACCCAACCTCCATCATCCATCATCACCCATCAAAACCGGCTGGTGGCATGGCACACGTGATCCATGGCCAACCCCCTCGTGAGCGACGATCTCTGGGCGCACGCCGCTGTAGCGAGAAATTCCGGATCTGGGAGACGAACGACGAGCAAACGGGGAACCCGGGCGCGGCGATGGCGGCTCAGCGGCCAGGGCCGCGGCGCGGGTCGGCGACGTATTCGCCGATCCGCAGGGAGCGAACCAACTCCTTCCAGACCGCGTTGCAGCGGGGGGCGTCCTCGGGCCAGAAGTCCATCGTGACGAAGGGGAGGATGTCGCGCGGCTGGGCCTCCCCGGGAGGCGTCCCGCGGCCCCGCGCAAAGAGGTGGCGGGAGCGCGCCTCTCGCTGTTCGACCTTTTCAACGTAGCGGGACTCGGTCCAGACAATCTCCAGGTTGGGCCGCAAGACGTGGGTGATCGGGTCCCGCGAGATGACGTCGTCATCCTCCCTGACGCTGGCCTGCGGGTCGGTGCGGTCGCGGCGAAGCAGGGCGCGGTGTCCTGGCCCGGCATCCGGATCGCGGCCGGCTGGAGGCCCACCGCGGCCGTCGAGGGCGTCGTTGAGCATCGTGGCCAGCGGTAGATCGTCCCATGCGATCACCGGCGGCGGGAAGAAGATGCTGAGCTGGATTCGGGCGTTGTCGTCCGGCGGCGGCTGGTCGTAGATCTTGATCCCCTCGGCGTCAGGCTGGACGACCCACGACTGGGGGACATCGAAACGCACGGCGCCCCGATCGGCGACAAAGATCCGGTATCCCGGCTTGCAGCGCCAGCCGTGATTCTCGTCCAGTCGCATGTTGCGCTCGGTCCACTTCGGCACAATCACCTCCAGCCGTCGCCGATCACCGCCCCAGTCTACCCCGGCGCGGATGGCTGTTGGCTATCGGCTGTCGGCTCTTGGCTTCTGGCTCTTGGCTGATAGCCGATAGTCGTTCGCTCACGACTTCCGACTTCCGACTTCTGACTTCTGACTCACGACTCACGACTCAACGGCGTACCAACTCCTTATCGGCGGTGACTGCTGCCGCGCGGCCAGAGTGGATCGCGCCGGAGATCCAGCCGGGCGTCTGGAGGGCCACGCCCGCCCCGGCCATCAGCACCCGGCCATGCGGCCGGGCCAGGAGGTCGAGCGTCCCGTCGGTCGCCCATCCGGGCGGCTCGCTCATCCAGCCGCCTCGCGCCCAGGGATCGCGCGTCCAGTCATGGCCAGTCGCCGCCAGCAGCTCGGCTTCAGGGACAAAGAATCGCAGCGCGGCCGCGATCGCCTCGGCCAGCGCCGTCGCCCCGTTGGCCAGCGCGACCGTTCTAGCCTCCGCGGCCGGCGAGACCTCCTCCTGCCGCGCCAGCACTTGCAGCACGGCGAGCATCGGGTGCGCCTCCGGCGGCGCGCCCGCCACAGCAGAAGTCCAGGCGTAGAGGTAGCCGCGGGTCGCCGGACCGACGCCCAGCCGGTCGACCCACGATACGACGGACACATCGTGCTCGCGCAGCGCCTCGATCGATGCGCCGTCCAGCGCGACGGCGGCGCGCCGCATCGTCGCCAGCGCCCGCTCCAGATCGCCCCGCTCCTCGGGGCCGACCGGCGCATCGTCGCGGAGCACTCCACCGGTGAGCCAGCGCGTCGACCGCGAAGCCGTCGTCAGGGCGAAGGCGGCGCCGTAGCGCTCCGCCTCTTCGGATCGGCGCCTACGCGGCGGGGTCGAACCAGGTCCCGCCCAATTCGACCGCGCGCCCCGCCTCGGGGAAAGGGCGATGCCAGGTTCTGCCCCCGACCCGGTCGCGCGCCTCCAGCAGCGTCACGCGATGGCCCCGCTCGCCCAGATCGCGCGCGGCGACCAGCCCGGCAAACCCCGCCCCGATGACGATGGCGTCGAAGATGCCGCTCATGGTTCCTCGCTGCGTCCGCCGTTGTACCAGAGGCTGAAAGCCTTTGGCTACCTGACGAAAAGCCCCATCAACGGGGGCTAACACCTCCAGCAGGTGTCCTTTTCAGCCCACTAACGGCAGCTGCGTTGAAGATCCGACCACCGCATTCATGGCCCTCATGCCGGTTGCGAACATGATGCATCCATCATGTCTCAGACCCCGTATGACGGTTGCTGAAATGATGTGACCGCCACATCTCAGGGCCCTTCAGAGTCCTTCCGTTATTTCGTAGCCTGAGGCTTTCAGCCTCTGGTGGACCTGGGCGGCCGTCCCCCCCTGACACACGGCCACATCAATGCAGCAACCGTCATCAGCGGGCTTTCGTTCGATGGATCGAGGCCGAACGCCTGCAGCGGCCCAGCGATGCGATACTCCTAAAACACCACCCCCGCCGCCAGCACGACGTTGTGGTACGGCGTGCACTCGCCCGTCCGCACCACCGCCTTCGCCCGCGCGCTGAGCCGCTTCAGCTCCTCGTGCGAGAGATGCTGCACGTGCGCGTCCGGAAAGAGCGCGTGCAGCGCGTTTGGCAGATCGTCGTCGCGCGCCAGCAGCTCGTCGGCGATCGTCAGTTCCTCCACCTGCAACTCGTCGGCGACCGCCCTCGCCACGTCGAGCATGCGCGGCAGCCCGCAGCGGACGGCCAGGTCGATGCAGGGGACGCCCGGCGGCGCCGGCAGCCCGGCATCGCCGATCACCAGCAGATCGGTGTGCCCCATCCCCGCGATCGTCTCCGCCAGCGCCCGCTGCAGGATCCCCTGTTTCTTCATCCATCGCTCCCGGGGCTATTGGCCATTGGCTGTTGGCTCACGACTGCCGTCGTTCTTGCCGGCTGGCCGGCTAGCCGACTCGCCGTCTCTTCTTCTCGACTCCTCGACTCCTCGACTCATTCCGCGTAGCCGAAGAAACGGTCGAAGGCCTGCGTCGCCCAGACCCAGCGCAGGACGTACATCCAGACCAGCACGACGATGGCAACGATGCCGAAGGCGGTACCGTCGATGCCGCGCATCCCGAAGAAGCCCCTGAGCATCGGGGTCGCCATGATCGCCGCGTAGAGCGGCGCCATCGCCAGCGCCAGATAGGCCGGGCGCCGCTCGCCATCCATCTCCTCGACGACGGCGAACCAGGGTCCGGGCGGCGACGCGAAGAGGACCAGCAGCAGCCCGCCGAGCACGAGGACGTGCGTGGCGGCCTCGCGGCTGACGAAATCCCGCGCGGGGAGGGAGGTCGCCGCTGCCACGCCCCCCTCGCCGGTGGGCGGCAGGGCGAGGTCGTAGAGGACGTACATGCCGAGGTAGACGGCAAACGCGGCGAAGCCGAGCAGCATCGAGGCCGGCAGCACGAACTGCAGCAGTCGGCGCGGCAGGCTGCGCGGCGGCGGTCCCGGCCGCGTCCAGAGCGCGATGCCGAAGGTCGGGATGCCGACCGTCAGCAGCGTCAGCAGCGAGATCTGCCCCGGCGAGAGGGGAAAGCCAGCCTGCACGATCAGGACACCGAGGATGAGGAGGGCGACGGCGAAGACGCGCGACAGGAAGAGCTCCAGGATGCGGCAGAGACTGCGCCGGATGCGCTGCCCCTCGCGAAACGCGTCCGGCAGCGCACCGAACGAGTCGCGCAGCAGGACAATGTCGGCCGCGTCGCGGGTCGCCTGGCTCCCGCTCTGCATGGCGATGCCGAGATTCGCCTGCTTCAGGCTGAGAACGTCGTTGACGCCATCGCCTGTCATCGCCACGTAGTGGCCGCGGCCGCGCAGCGCCTCGACCAGCCGCTGTTTCTGCTCCGGCGTCACCCGGCCAAAGACCGTCGCCTGCTCGGCTGCCTCCAGAAACTCGCTCTCGCCCATCTTCTCCAGATCGAGCCCGGAGACGAGCCGGACATCACCCGAGAGCCCCGCCTGCCGCGCCAGCGCCGCGACCGTCTCCGGGTTGTCGCCGGAGATGACCTTCAGCGTGATCCCGGCATCGCGGAACCCCTGCAGCGCCTTGTCGACGTGCGGCCGCAGCTCGTCGGTGAAGCCGAGCCAGGCGGCCGGCTTCACCCCCGGCGGCAGCGTTGGCACGCCGTTCGCCTCCCCGAAGGGCGCCGGGTGCGGCCCGTGGGCAAAGAGGAGGGTGCGCATCCCCTGCTCGGCCCAGCCCTCCGGCGGCTCGAGCGGCCCCTCCGTCTCGAGCTGCGGCCCCAGGAACTCCGGCGCGCCCATGGCGAAGATGCCCCGGAAGCCATCGACGTCGGCGCTGACCGCGCTCCACTTGTAGGCCGAGGCGAAGGGGACCTCCGCCACGATCGGGCGCGCCTCGCCTGGGTTGGCGTCGGCCAGCGCCTCGCTCGTCTTCGTGCCGCCGGAGGTGCTGCGCGCGAAGCTGCCGAGCATGGCGCGCACCTCCTCCTCCGGCAGGCCGATCGGCCGCACCTCGGCGAGCAGCATCCTGTTCGCAGTCAGCGTGCCGGTCTTGTCCATACAGAAGACGTTGACGTTCGAGAGCGATTCGACCGCGTTCGTCCCCTGCACCAACGCGTCCTGGTTGGCCAGCCGCACCGCGCCCATCGAGTAGGTGACGACGATCATCAGGAAGAGCCCGGAGGGGACGATGCCGAGCACGACCGCCGCCGCCAGGATCGTCTCTTCAGCCGGGTAGCCCCAGATCAGCGAGCCGAGGACGATGGTGACGAGGAAGAAGGAGGCGATCACGAGCAGGAGGCGGACAACGAGGTTTACCTGCGTCTGCAGGGGGGTGAGCGGTACACGGTAGGCGCGGGCGCCGGCCGTCATCTTCGCGGCGGTGCTCTTCGCGCCGACCTCCTCCGCCTGGTACCAACCGGAGCCGGAGATACAGAAGCTGCCGGAGGCGATGGTGTCGCCCGCGCGCTTGCGCACCGGGTCCGACTCGCCAGTCAGGAGCGACTCGTCCATCTCCATGGCGCTATCGCCGATCACCACGCCATCGGCGAAGACCTGATCTCCCGCGCCGATGCGCAGGACATCGCCGCGAACGATCGCCTCGGGGTCGATGGCCCGCTCCACCCCATCCCGCACGACGGTCGCCTGGGTGCGATTGAGCAGGGCGATCTGGTCGAGCCGCCGCTTGGCGCGCGCCTCCTGCACGACGCCGACGATGCCGTTGATCACCGCTAGCCCGGAGGCGAGCAGGGCATCGCGCGGGAGCCCCATGGCGATCAGCACGACGCCGACGATCAGGAGGGTGACGTTGATGAAGGTGAAGAGGTTGCGCCGGGCGATGTCCCACCAGGAGCGGCCGCCCGCGTTCGGAACGGCGTTGCCCCCCTCGCTCGCCAGGCGCGATCGGGCCTCGGCCTCGCTCAGCCCGGCGAGCGCTCCCGATGTCGTGAGCGCGGCCCCTTCGCGCGCGGACAACACTGCTTCTGCCATGTCTGCCTTCGCACCCTCGTCTCGCGGGCCGAATTGACCCAACCTCCGCCAGCACATCCCGACGAAATACCTTGACAGATTATGAATCTCCGTGCAATTCTGCGCGAGGATACCGGCGTGTGTCGCCGCCCGCAATCCGAGGCTCCAATCGCATAGGGAGGGAAGGTTGGACGACTGTCGTTTCGACCATCTGACTCGCATCATGGCCGGCGAAAGCGACCGGCGCACGACGGTCAAGACGCTCGCGGCGGGCGCCGCGGCGCTGGCCATGCTCGCTCGCGCCGGGCTCGGGCTGGCCGAGGGCGCCGATGTGGCGCTGGAGGCCAACTGCAAGGGCAATAACGCCAAGTGCAAGAAGGACAAGGACTGCTGTTCCAAGAAGTGCGACAACAAGGGCAAGTGCCAGTGCGCCGGGAACAACGCCCCCTGCAAGCGCGATAATGGCTGCTGCTCCGGCTCCTGCAAGAGCGGCAAGTGCGAGTGCGGCGACAAGGGCGACTACTGCAAGAACAACAGCGACTGCTGCACCAAGCTCTGCAAGGATCACAAGTGCCGCTGCACCAAGGGGGGCAATCGCTGCGGCGAGAACAAGGAGTGCTGCTCCGGCAAGTGCTCCAGCGGGTTCTGCACCAACGGCTAACACCCGCGGAAATGTCACGAGCTGAAATCATTCGGAGGGCGGGCCACATGGCCCGCCCTTTCCATTGGTCCCGATTCGGCGCGAATACCCTGCCGCGGTGCGTCTCGCTGCTTGACACGGCACATCTCGAATGGGACGCTGCCCGCGAGGCACGGCACGAAACCGGCTCGATTCTTGACGCGTTATTGCCCGCGGAATCGCCCATCGCGGCGCTGGCGTCCGTCGTCGTGGCGGGGATCTGGCGCGCGACCGAAGTGAGGAAAGCAAGCCGGCATGGACGACTGTCGTTTCGATAATCTGACCCGGATGCTCGGGGGCCTGCAGGATCGGCGCTCGGCGCTCCGAACCCTGACGGGCGCCGGGGCGGCGCTGATCTCGCTGGCACGCGCCGACCTCGGCCTGGCCGCCGACGATGACGTGCTCATCGAGGGGTGCCGGCTGACTGGCGAGCGGTGCAAGCGGAACAACAACTGCTGCTCCGGCGTCTGCAAGGGCCGCAAGAAGCACGACAAGAATGGCAAGAAGAAGCGCGAGGGCGAATGCAAGTGCCTCGGCAATGGCAAGAAGTGCAAGAAGGACGCCGCCTGCTGCAAGGGCTTCTGCGATCCGAAGGACAACCGCTGCCGGTGCGTGGGATCGAACCAGACCTGCAACAAGGACTCCGACTGCTGCGGCAACCGGAAGTGCGTGAGTAACGGCGCCACCAGGGTGTGCAAGAAGCACAAGCGGTAGTTGCTCGCATCATCGAGGTTTTCAGGGACGGGGCGCATGCCCCGTCCCGTTTTCGTCTGCCTCCCATCGCCAAACGGGGTACAGTCTCCTGAACGCCATGGCGGACAGCCGCCATGGGCAGGAGAAAGGAGACGCATGACGACCGGAGTTCGCTGGCTCGCGATTGTCACCGCGGCGCTGGTGCTGATCCAGGCCCTGCTGATCGGGCAGGCACTCTACGTGAATCAAATGGCCACCCTCGGAACCCACGGCTGGCTCGGGAACGTGACCTTCGCGGTCGCGGTCATCCTCACCGTGGTCGCCTTCCTCGCCTTCCGCCGCGGCGAGGCGAGCGCGGCAGTGCTGGGGATGAGCGCCCTCACCACCCTCCTCCTCATCGCTCAGCTCGGGCTGGGCTACGCCGGCCGCAAGGGCGGCATCCCGGCGGCGCTCCATATTCCGAACGGTGTGCTGCTCACCGGGCTCCTCTTCGCCCTCGTCGCCATCACCTTCTGGCCGGCGATGAAGTCTCCCTCTCTCCGCTCGTGAGCACTCCGACGCCGGGGCGGCCCGGGGGCTCGGTCATCCACTTCTGGGCGATCGTCGTGGTGACGCTGCTGGTCATGGTGCTCGGCGTCCTCGTCGTGGTGATGCCCGAGCGGATGGGCGTGCCCCAGATCACCGCCACGCCGGTCGCCACACCGCTCGCCACGTCGGCGCCGTAGGGCTGGGCCGGCGGGGGGCGTGCGGTTCGCGTCGGGAGCCTTCTTCCCCGGAGCAAGCCCTCACCCCCCCGCAACCTCCTGAACCCCCTCCCCAAACCGTCTCCCTTCATGCCCTACATGCCACGGCCGTCGCCTCCGCGCTTGCCCGGCGACGCGCCACCGCGTATCGTCGATCGCAGCGTTCGCACTCGCGACAGGAGCCGCCATGCCGCCAGAATGGCCTGCATCGACGCTCGCGGCGGGGAGGGACCGCCTTCCGGCCGCTCGGTTCCTGGCGCGCCGCGACGAGGGCGAGGAGCTCCTCGACCGGGACGATCACGACCCCGCCGAGCTCGCCGCCAACCTCGACGACATCCGGCGGGTCAACCGGCTCGCCGGGGGCAGCGCCACCATCCTCTGCCACCTGCCGCGCCTGGTCCGGGACGTGCCCCGGGGCCGGCCCGTCGAGATCCTCGACCTCGCCTCCGGATCGGGCGACATCCCGCTCGCGCTCGCGGCCTGGGCTGCGCGCAACGCCCGCCCGCTCCACCTGACCGTCACCGACCGCTCGCCCGTCATCCTGGCCGAGGCCGAGCGGACGCTGGCGAAGGCGCTCAACGTCACCTTCGCCTGCTGCGATGCCCGCGCCGCGCCGATGCCGGCCGGGACCTTCGACATCGTCCTCTGCTCCCTCTCCCTCCACCACTTCGCGCCGGCCGATGCCGTCCGCGTCCTGCGCGAGATGGAGCGGCTCAGCCGCGCCGGCTTCATCGTCAATGACATCCGCCGCTGCGTCGCCGGCTACCTCGCCGCCTGGGCCGCATCGCGCGTCGCTACCCGCAACCGGCTGACCCGCCACGACATGCCCCTCTCCGTCCGCCGCGCCTACACGCCCGGTGAGCTGCGCGCCCTTCTGGCAGAAGCCGGCATCCCGGATGCCACGATCACCACCCATCCACTCTTTCGCATGGCAGCGGTGCGCCGCAAGGCAGCGACCTGACTGTGCCAGGGCGAATGGGCGATGACGCGGAGGCGATCGTGGTCGGCGGCGGGCCTGCCGGGAGCGTCACCGCCGCGCTCCTCGCCGAGCGGGGGCGGCGCGTGCTGCTGCTGGACAAGGCGCGGTTCCCGCGCCACAAGGCCTGCTCCGACTACGTCAATCCGTTCGGGGCGCGCATCCTCGCCGATCTCGGGCTCGACGCGGAGCTGGCCGCGCTGGGGGCGCACCGGATGGAGGCGATGCTCATCCACGCGCCGGGCGGCCAGCGATTCCTGGCTGATTTCGGGGCCGCCGCGCCGGGGGCGCGCGTGCTCGGCCTCACCCGCTACCGGCTCGACGTCCTCCTGCTCGATCGCGCGCGGGCGGCCGGGGTGGAGGTGTGCGAGGGGGCGCATGTGCGCGACGTCATCGTGGAGACGAGGGGCGCGCGCGGGGTGGTGGCCACGATTGACGGCAGCCGGGAGCTTCTGCGCGCGCCGCTCATCATCGGCGCCGACGGCCGCCATGGCGTCGTCGCCCGGGCGCTGGGCATCGGCTGCTCCCCGCCCTGGCCGCGCCACACGGGGCTGGCGGCGCACTATCGTGGCATTGGCGGGCTCGACCGTTGGGGCGAGATGCACGTCGGGCGAGGCGGATACGCCGGGCTGGCACCGTTGGAAGAGGGCCTGACCAACGTCGCGTTCGTCTCGGCCAGTCAGGCGGTTATGGCGCGTCCCGGCTCGCTGGAGGCGTACTTCGTCGCGGGACTGGAAGGCATTCCCGCCGTCGCGGAGAAGCTCGCTGGCGCGGAGCGGATCGGCGCGATCCGGGGCGTCGGCCCGATGGCGCACGGGACGCGCCGCGCAGCCGGCGACGGCTTTCTCCTCGTCGGCGATTCCGCCAGCTTTCTCGACCCCTTTACCGGGCAGGGGATCGCGGAGGCGCTGCAGGGGGCGCTCCTCGCCGCCCCGATCGCCGACGCCGCGTTGCGCGCCGGCGACCTCTCGGCGCGCGCATTGGCCCCCTATCGCGCAGCGCGGCGGCGCGCCTTCCGGGCGAAGCACCAGGTCGCCTGGCTGGTGCAGGCCTTCATCGCGACCCCGCCGCTGATGGACTACGCCACGGCGCGCCTCGACCGCCGCCCGGAATCGTCGCAGACGCTCGCGGGCGTCCTGGGCGGGCTCTACGCCGCGCACCGCGCCCTGACGCCGGCGTTCCTGGCAAGACTCCTGCGTCCCTGATCGCGCTCGTCCATCCGTTGTCGCGATAGGATGGTCGCCAGCGCTCATCTCCGCTCGTGACGGGAGGCCCGCGATGCAGACCGAGACGACCACCTCGATCCACGGCCCCCTTTCGCGCGTCGTCGAGCTCGCCGCCGACGTCGAGCGCTGGCCAGAGATCCTGCCCCACTACCGTTGGGTGACCCTGCTCGAGGGGGGCGGGGAGCGCAAGGTGGTCGAGATGGCGGCCCGCCGGGGCCGCATTCCCCTCCGTTGGCACGCGGTGCAGGAGATCGACCGCTCCGGCCCCACCCCGCGCATTACCTACCACCACATCTGGGGACCAACCCGTGGTATGGATGTGGCATGGACTTTCGCCGAGACGCCGGTGGGCGTCGACGTCGCCATCGGGCACGAGTTCCGGCCGCCCTGGCCGCTCGTCGGGAACGCCATTGCCGACAAGATCATCGGGCCGCACTTCATCGACTACGTGGCGCGGCGCACCCTGCAGACAATCAGGCAGATCGTCGAGCGCGAGGCGCGGGGCGTGAACCGGTCATGAGCGAGCGCCGCCGCGTCGCTATCACCGGCCTCGGCCCGATCACCCCGATCGGCAACGGCGTCGATGGGCTCTGGGACGGCGTGCGCGCTGGCGTCTCGGCGGTCACGACCATCCGGCGCTTCGATCCCGCGCCCTTCTCGTCGCGGGTCGCCGCCGAGGCGACCTTCGAGCCGCTCGACTTCATGCCGCCGAAAAAGGCGCGGCGGCTCGACCGCTTCTCGCAGATGGCGCTCGCCTGCGCACAGATGGCCCTCCTCGACGCCGGCCTCTCATCAGCCGACGCGGCCGCGCGCGGGATGGGGATCTACAGCGGCTCCGCCCTCGGCGGCATCGCCTTCGCCGAGGAGCAGCACGGCGTCTTCGTCGATCGCGGGCTGCGCGCCGTCTCCTCGACGCTGGCACTCTCCGTCTTCGGCGGCGCCTCGACCTGCAATATCGCCATCGAGCTCGGCTTCACCGGCCCCTCGGTCGCCAACGCCAACTCGTGCGCCTCGGGCGCCATCGCCATCGGCGAGGCGGCGCGGCTGATCCGGGATGGGCGGGTGGAGGCGATGCTGGCCGGCGGGGTGGAAGCGCCGCTGGCCCCCCTCACCTTCGGCGCCTTCGATCTAATCAAGGTCCTCACCGGCCGCAACGACCACCCCGCCACCGCCTCGCGCCCGTTCGACCGCGACCGCGACGGCTTCGTGATGGGCGAGGGGGGGACGATGCTCGTACTGGAGGCGTGGGAGCACGCCGAGCGGCGCGGGGCACGCATCTACGCCGAGCTACTCGGCTATGCCACCACCAACGACGCCCACCACATGACCGCCCCGCGCCCGGATGGCGCGCAGTCGGGGCGGGCGATGCTGGAGGCGATCGCCGATGCCGGGCTGGAGCCGGAAGCGATCGACTACGTCAACGCGCACGCCTCCTCGACCGTTCTCAACGACCCGGTCGAATGCGTCGCCATCCGCAACGCGCTCGGGCCGCACGCCGAGCGCGTCGCCGTCAGCGGCACGAAGGGGCTGCACGGGCACGCTCTCGGCGCGACCGGCGCCATGGAGACGGCGATCTGCGCGCTGGCTCTGGAGCGCGGACACTTGCCGGGAACCGCGAATCTCGCCCAGCGCGACCCCGCCTGCGACCTCGACATCATCCCGCCCGGCGGCCGCGACCGGCAGGCGCGCTATCTCGTGAAGAACGCCTTCGGCTTCGGCGGCATCAACGCCTCCCTGGTGCTGGGATCGGCCATCTCGCGCTAAGGCGGCGTTCCCGTCCTTCCAACCGGCTGGCATGGCCGATGCGTGCCTTCTCAGAGGCGCCGAGTCGATGCACCACGCGAATCTGCGTTCCCCGCGCAACGTCATGCACGCCTCGCGGGGACTTTCGGCGCGCCGCGCCGCGCCAAGGAGAATCCATGATGCCGAGCAGACCAGCACCAGATTGGGATCCGCGCGATCCCGCGGTCCTCCGCGACCAGCGCGCCGCCTACGACGAGATGCGCGAGCGCTGCCCGGTCGCCTACAGCGACTTCCTCGGCTGGTCGCTCTTCCGGCATGCCGATATCGGCGACGTCCTCGCCGACCCCGAGACCTACAGCAGCGCCTCCCGGCGCCTCGCCATCCCCAATGGGATGGATCCGCCCCAGCACACGATCTACCGCCGCGCCCTGGAGCCCTACTTCACCCCCGAATGGATGGCAGCGTTCGAGCCGCGCTGCCGCCCGCTCGCGGTCAACCTCGTGCAGACGCTGCTGGCCAGCGGCAACGCCGACTTCGTCGCCGGCTTCGCCGAGCCCTTCTCGCTGCAGAGCGCCTGCGCCTTCCTCGGCTGGCCGCCCGCGACCTGGAAGGACTTGCTGGGCTGGACGCATGGGAATCAGGAAGCCTCACTCTCGCGCGACCGGGAAGCGGGGGAGAGGCTCGCCCGAGAGTTCGCCGGCTACGTCGAGGCGCAGATCCAGATGCGGCGACAGGCGTCGGGAGAGGCCGGCGAGGACATCACCTCGCGGCTCATGGCGACCGAGATCGACGGCGCGCCGCTGAGCGACGAGGCGATCGTCAGTATCCTCCGCAACTGGGTCGCCGGGCATGGCACCGTCGCCGCCGGGATCGGCATTCTGGCGCTCTCCCTTGCGCGGCATCCGGAGGATCAGCAGCGCCTGCGCGCCGAGCCGGACCTGCTGCCGCACGCCATCGACGAGATTCTGCGCGTCGACGGCCCGCTGGTCGCCAACCGGCGGACTACAACCCGCGATGTCGAGATCGGGGGGAGGCCGATCGCGGCGGGCGAGAAGTTGACCCTGATCTGGATCGCCGCCGACCGCGACCCCGACGCCTTCGCCGACCCGG
>JADYYO010000166.1 GCA_020853615.1 Thermomicrobiales bacterium | reverse complement strand
CTGCAGCGGGTCAAGCGCGACAGCATCTACTTCCGGCGCATGGTGCGCGACCTCGCCGCCTTTCTCGGGACCGAGCCGACCATCGACGCGGTGATGGAGGCGCGCAACGCGGCCGTCGCGACCGAGGGCTACACCGCGTACGTGCGCCGCCTCTACGCCGACGCGAGCCTCGAGGCGCTCGTCTTCGACTTCGGCGTCCCGCTGCCGATGCTCGATGTCGACGAGGTCAAGGCCGAGCTGCCGGTCGAGGTGGTGCCGATCGTGCGCATCGAGCCGCTGATCGCCGACCTGCTCAAGACGGATATCGGCTGGGCCGAGTTCCAGCGCCGCTTCGACGACAGCATCAGCGACGCCCTCACCAACCAGGGCTACCGCGGCGTCAAGTCGATCATCGCCTATCGCACCGGCCTCGATGTCTCGCCCCTCAGCCGCAACCCCGACCAGGGCTACAAGGCGCTCGACGCCATCCGGCGCGGCCTCGGCGGCGGCAGCATGAAGCAGCTCCGCGATCACCTCCTCTGCCGCTCGCTGGAGCTTTGCATGGAGCACGACGTGCCGATGCAGATCCACACCGGCATGGGCGACTTCGAGGTCAACCTCGTCTACTGCCGCCCGGCGTACCTGATGGACTTGCTGCGGGCGCCCGCCTTCCGCGCCTGCCGCGTCATCCTCGTCCACGGCGGCTACCCCTACTCGCGCGAGGCGGCCTACATGGCTCAAGTGCTGCCGCGCGTCTACTGCGACGTCAGCGAGGGGATCCCCTTCGCTGGGCACGCGGCGCGCAGCATCTTCTCCGAGATTCTGGAGATGGCCCCCGTCTCGAAGGTCGTCTACGGCTCCGACGGCTACGCGGTGCCAGAGATCAACTACACCAGCGTCAAGCTCGGGAAGCAGGCGCTGGGGCAGGCGCTCGACGCGCTGGTGGCCGACAACATGATCGGCGCCTGCGACGTGCAGGAGATCGCCGGCATGATCCTGGCGGGGACCGCGAAGGAGCTTTACCGGATCGACTGATACGGAATCCGAAGTAGGCCCTCACCCCCAACCCCTCTCCCACTCCGGTGGGCGAGGGGAGGGTTGTCGCGAGAGAGCGCATCAGCACCGAAGACGTTCTCCCCAAGCTGGGGAACGGCGTTCCCTCTGGCACGAGAGCTGGCGCAGACGCTCCCCTCTCCCAGTGCACTGGGAGAGGGGCCGGGGGTGAGGGTGTGCATGGCGAAGCGGTGGTGATTTCCCGGATTTCGTATACAGCGGCGTGCGCAAGACGTGTCATGCTGAGGCACGAAGCATCTCGGCCCAGGGGAGACGGGGTTGCCGGGAGCCGAGATCCTGCGCTGCGCTCAGGATGACACCATTTCCGCACGGCGCTGTAAAGCCTTTGTCCAGATTGCGCACAAGGCATTCGGCTCTGCCGCGAAATCTCACGAAAGATCTCCCCTCTCCCACCGGAGTGGGAGAGGGGTTGGGGGTGAGGGTGAGCACCGCGAGATGACCATCATTATCCCGAATCCGTATTACTCGCTCCCGCATGGCGTGCTGCCGCGCGCAGCCCTCGCACGTGCCCGGGCGTCGGCGATCCGCTGCGCCGAGTTGTCCGGCGGATCGGCTGACAGGACGAGGCGATCGACCCACTTCACGCTCGTGTAGTAGCGGCTGCCGGGGATGACCAGGCGCCACGGCCCGCCCTGCTCCAGCGCCAACGGCTGCCCGCTCAAGCGGTCGCACAGCAGCGCCTCGCTCGCGTCGGCGAGGGCGACCGGCGTGGCGTATGGGCCGGCACTGACGCGCACGAAGCGCGCCTCCGGACGCGGCCCGGCCAGGGCGATCACCGCCGCGAGCGGGATGCCGAGCCAATCCGTCACCGGAATGGGGCCGGCTTCCAGGCAACTGAGTTGGCCAGCGAAGGGCACGCGGGGCAGGGCGGCGAGGTCGGCCGGCGCGAGCGCGAGCGGCCGGTGAACGAGCCCTTCTACATGCAGAATGGGGTTGGCGCCGTGCGCGCGCGCCTGACGCGGCACCTGGGCGAGCGAGCGAGCGGCGGAGATGGACATTGGCGCCTCCGATCGTCGAACCGCGCCCACCGGCTCGTGGGCGCTGGGACGCCGGCTGCTGGTGAGCACCACCGCATCGTCCCACGATCATGGTAGTCCATAGACGCGGTCAGCCCGATCGGGCGCGGCCAGCCAGTGTTCTCCCTCGCGCATTCCCTGTCCGGGCTCCCGGCACGGTTGTCCATCGTGGCGTACTCCTCCCGATCCGCGTCTGGCTGCTAGGATAGTGCAGAATCACGTCGCGTCACGAGAGGAGACGCGTCTCCGATCGTGGATCGCGTGGGTGACCGTGGATGCGACGAGGAGCGGTGAACGATCCTCCCGCGCAACAAGGAGCAGCAACGATGACGGAAGAACGTCTGCCTCGACCCGCCGACCAGCTCATGCTCGGCAACTACGATCGGCGCGCCGTGCTGCGCCGGGCGATGGTGCTGGGACTCGCCTCGCCCTTGATGGCGTCGATGCTGAAGGCGGCCCCGGCTGGCGCGCAGGACGCGAGCCCGGCGGCCGCGCCGAGCGGTGAACCGGTCAAGATCGGCATGCCGTACAACCTGACGGGCAGCCAGGCCTCGCTCGACGGCCCCTCGGCGAACGGCTCCAAGCTGGCGGCGAAGGAGATCAATGCCGCCGGCGGCGTGCTCGGCCGGCCGCTGGAGCTGGTGATCGAAGACGGCAAGAGCGACGTGCCGACCGTCACGTCGGTGACCAAGAAGCTGATCGAAGAGGATGGCGTGCACGCGCTGGCCGGCCTCTCCGACACCTCCTACGTGCTGGCGGCGGGGCCGGTCGCGCAGGATGCGCAGAAGCCGTTCCTCGACACGGGCGGCACCGCCCCGATCATCACCAGCGTCGGTGACTACATCTTCATGCTCCCCTTCGGTGACAACGTGCAGGCGGCAGTCGCGGCCGAGTTCGCTGGCGAGCAGGGATGGAAGACGGCCGCGCTCCTCTACGACGAGGGGATGGACTACACCAAGTTCCTCGCCAAGTACTTCAAGGACCGCTTCACGATGGAGGATCTGGGCGGTCAGATCGTCTCCGAGCTAACCTACACCTCGGGCGACACCGACTTCTCGAGCCAGATGACGCAGTTCAAGAATCTCGATCCCCAGCCGGACTTCATCTTCATCTCCTCCGGTCCGGACGAGATCGGGACGATCGTCAAGCAGGCGCGCGATGCTGGCCTGAATCTGCCGATCGTCGGCGGCGACGGCTACGACACGCCGCTGCTGGCGCAACTCGCCGGGGCTGCCGCGACCGACATCTACTTCACGACGCACCAGGGCATCTACGGCGACGACCCGGCCGCCAATGCGTTCAAGGAAGCGTACAAGGCGGACTACGGCACCGAGCCGGAGTCGGTCTTCGCCGCGCTCGGCTACGACGGCGTCAAGCTGATGGCCGACGCCATCAGCCGCGCCAACTCGACCGAGGGTCCCGCGATCCGTGACGCGCTGGCCGCGACCCACGATTTCAAGGGGGTCACGGGCACGATCAGCTACGAGAATGGGAGCCGGATCCCCTCGAAGTCGGTCGCGTTGATCAAGGTGACCGACGGCAAGAACGAGCTGCTCAAGGTCGTCGTGCCGAAGACGGTCCCGCCGGCATAGCGATCCGTCCTCAGGGCTCAGCCACACGCAACAGCCCCGCTCCTTCTCGGAGCGGGGCTGTTATCCAAAGCCAACCCGGTGGCCCAGCGGCGTTGTGCGACTCCCCTACAACAGCCCGCCGAAGATCTGATCCAGCGTGAGCTCCAACCCCGGCAGGGCGCGCGACACGATCCGCCCGTCACCGGTGACCGGCAGCGGCTCGTAACGATCGTCGTTCAGCACCAGGACGATGACGGTTTTCGCCTCCGGGTCGACGATCCAGTACTCCCGAACGCCGAATCGAGCGTAGAGGGCGCGCTTGACTGTCAGATCGCGTTGCCGGGCGCCGGGCGACAGGATCTCGAAGACGAGATCGGGCGCGGCGTCGATCGTCTTCTCGCCGATGATGTGCAGCCGGTCTCGGGCGATAAAGGGGATGTCGGGGATGAGCACGTTGTCGGGCGTGAGACGAACATCGACCGGCGCATGGAGCACCATGCCGAGGTCATGCACACGAACGTGATGCTCTAACGGGTATGCAATGTTACCGCTGGCTATCTGATGCGCCGGAATCGGCGATGGCGTGACAAAGATCTCCCCATCGATCAGCTCGTGCCGGTCGCCTGGCCGCTCCTCGGGAATCGCCTCCAGATCGTGGTAGGTGAGCTTGCGCGCCGTGGTGACCCTGGCGTTATCCTCGCTTGCGGCTGCTCCGCTCCCCCTCGACCCCGGCGAGGCGCAGCGCCGAGAGCAGAAGGACGTTCGCACCCGCCTCCAGATCCTCCGGAGCGGAGTACTCCTCCTCGCAGTGGCTGAGGCCGTTGATCGAGCGGGCGAAGATCATCGCGCTCGGCGCGACGTCCTGCACGTACTTGGCGTCGTGGCCCGCCCCGGACCAGAGCCGGCGCGACGAGAGGCCGAGCTCGTCCGCGGCGCCCTGCACCGCCGCCACGACCTCGGCGGCGAAGGGGGTCGGCTCGCTCGTCCAGAAGCGATCGACCTTCATCGTCACCCCGGTCTCGGCCGCGATCTCGCGCGCCAGCCGCTCGAGGCTGGCGACGAGGGTGTCGAGCGTGGCCGGATCGGCGTGCCGGAAGTCGACGCTGAGCGTGACCTTGCCCGGGATGGTGTTGATGACGTTCGGCTCGGCGGCGATGCGGCCGACGGTGCCGACCGCGCCCTCGACCGTGCGCGCGATCTCGTCGACACCCGCGATCAGCCGGGCGGCGGCGACCAGCGCATCGCGGCGCAGCCCCATCGGCGAGGGGCCGGCGTGATCGGCATGTCCTTCGACCGTCACCTCGCTCCAGGTGATGCCGACGATCCCCTCGACGACACCGACGGGCAGGCCAGCATCTTCCAGCACCGGTCCCTGCTCGATATGTAGCTCGAGGTAGGCGGCGATGGGACCGGGGCGGTTCTGGCGCTCGCCCTTGTAGCCGATCCGGGCCAGTTCATCGCCGAACGTGGCGCCGTCCCAGTCGGTCCGGCCGTAGACGTAGTCCGGGGTGAAGCGGCCAGCGACCGCGCCGGAGGCGAGCATGGCCGGCTCGAAGCGCACCCCCTCTTCGTTCGTCCAGTTGACGAGCTCCAATGGGGCGCGTGTCGTCACGTCGAAATCGTTGAGGGTGCGCATCACCTCCAGCGCGGCGAGAACGCCGTAGGCGCCGTCGAAGCGCCCGCCGCGCCGGACGGTGTCGATGTGCGACGCCATCAGGACCGCCGCGCCGCTCTGCGCCCCGGCGCGACGGCCCGTCATGTTCCCGAAATCGTCGACCCGCACCTGCAGGCCGGCATCCTCCATCCAGCGCCGCAGCAGATCGCGCGCCGCGCGATCCTCCGATGACAGGGCCAATCGGGTGACGCCGCCGCCGGGCGTCGCCCCGATGCGGGCGAGTTCACGCAGGCTCTCGTGCAGGCGCTCGGCATTGATACGCATGGCTATCTCCGAGGGTGTTGGGTGATGGGTGACAGGAGACGGATG
>JADYYO010000165.1 GCA_020853615.1 Thermomicrobiales bacterium | reverse complement strand
TAGCCGCTCATGATGGCGAAGGCGCGTTCGACCGGCTCGGGCGAGGTCATGTCGATGCCCGCTTGCCGCAGCGCGTCGATCGGGTCGAGCGATCCTCCCGCGCGCAGGAAGCCGAGGTAGCGCTCCCGCGCCGGCTCCCCTTCGCGCAGCACCGCATCGGCCAGGGCCGCCGCCGCCGCGATGCCGACGCCGTACTGGAAGACGTAGAAGTTCATGAAGAGGTGCGGGAAGCGCGCCCAGGTGATCCCCATCCGCGCCGGGTCGATCACCACCTCCTGCCCGTACCCCTCCCGGTAGTAGCCGAGGAGCGTCTGGCTCATCCAGTCAGCCGAGAGCGCGTCGCCCGCCTCGACCCGCTCGTGCGCGGCCAGCTCGAAGCGGGCCAGGATCGGCATGGTGAAGAGGTAGCGCATGAAATTCGCCATCCGCTCCTCGATCACCGCGATTGTCCAGTCGCGGTCGTCCCGCTCGGCCAGCATGTGCGCGCCCATCAGCGCCTGGTTGAAGTTCGACGCCGTCTCCGCGGCCGACATCCCGTAGTCGGCGTAGGTCACGGGCTGGTGCCGCCACGTCAGCAGCGAGTGCATCGAGTGCCCGATCTCGTGGGTGAGGGTGGAGACGCTGGTGAGCGTTCCCTGGTAGACCATGGAGATGAACGGCTCGGTGCCATAGACGCCCGACGAGAAGGCGCCGCCCCCCTTGCCGATGTTCGCGCCGCGATCGACCCAGCGCTCGGCCATCCCGCGCCGCACCTCGCCGACATACTCCGGCCCGAGCGGAGCGAGGGAGGCGAGGATCGTCTCGACGCCCCGCTCCCAGGGGAAGGCGATCGGCTCGGCGAGGGGCGCGTCCAGGTCGTACCCGTGCTGCTCTCCCTCCGGCAGGCCGAGGAGTTCGCGGCGCACGCGGAAGTAGCGGTGCCAGACCGGGAAGTGCTGCCAGACGGCGTCGATCAGGGTGTGAAAGACGGCCGGCGGGATCGCGTCCGGCGCCAGCGCCGCCTCCAGCGCGGAGCGGTAGCCCCGGGCGCGGGCATAGAAGACATCCTTCTTGATCGCCCCGGCCAGGGTGGAGGCGAAGGTATTGCGGAAGGCGAGGTAGGCGTCGGCCGACTCTTCCCACGCCTCCTGCCGCACGCGACGGTCGCTCGAATCGAGGTAGCGCTGCAGGTTCCCCTGCGCCAGGGTCACCCGCTGGCCCGCCTCGTCCTCGATCTCGCCCAGCGGCAACTCCCCCTCCTCGAGAATTCCCTGAGTGATCTCGGAGGAGGCGGCCATCTCGCTCGCCCGCGCTAGCAGCTCCTCGATCTCGGGCGAGCGGATGTGCTCCCGCTGCCGGGTGATGCGCGCGATGGCGTGTTGGTACGGCTCGAGCGCCGGCTCCTCGCGCAGCCAGGCCGCGGCCGTCTCCGCCGGGAGCGCGGCGACCTCCGGCCGCAGGAAGGCGATCGCTGCCTTGGCGCGCGCCTCCAGCCCGATCGCCCGGTCGGCCAACTCGCCGTAATGGGTGTTGGTCGCATCCTCGGCACGGCGCAGCACCGCGTAGATGACGACCCGCGAGACCTCGGCATCGACCTCGTCCGCCAGGCGCAGCACCGCCAGGAGCGTCTCCGGCCCCTCCGCGATACGCCCGCGATAGGCGTCGAGGCGGCGCAGCCGCTCCTCGGCCGCGTCGTACGCCTCCTCCCAGGCCTCGTCGCTCGGGAAGATCGTCTCCAGCGCCCAGGTCTCCTCCAGCGGAACCTCGGCGCGGACAGGCACGGCAAACATCGTCGCGGTCATGCGGTCGCTCCTCGGGGGTGATGGGTGATGGGGTGATGGGGTTGTAGGGGCAACGCAGGCGTTGCCCCTACAACCCCATCACCCCATCACCCTTCGTCCACCCAAACGTACGTCAGGTCGGTGCCCCAGGTGGTCGGGTGGTAGTTCTGCAGCCGGTCGCTGAAGCCGACGTTATCCTTCGTGAAGTGGAGCACGGCCACCGGCAGGTCGTCGTTGACCAGGTTCGTCGCCTCGATGACCAGCTCCCGGCGAGCAGCCTCATCGAAGGTCCGCTTCGCCCGCACGTTGAGCTCGTCGACCTTCGGGTTGCAGTACTTCACCACGTTGAAGCCGCCCTCGTACTGGTCGCAGCCGAACATGGCGTCCTGGATGAAGCTGGCGTCCCACGAGAAGCCGAGCATCGCCATGTCGAAGTCGTGGTCGCCCGTGATGGCGCCGATCAGCGCGGAGAACTCCAATGCGCGCGGCGTCGCGTGCACCCCGATCGCCTTCCAGGCATCCTGCATGTAGGCGAGCTCCTGATCCTCAGTCGGCGATCCCGAGCGGTAGAGGATCTCGAACGCGAGCGGCTGGCCCTCCTTGTCGACGATGTCGTCGCCGTCGCTGTCGGTCCACCCCGCCTCGGCCAGCAGCGCCTTTGCCTTCTCGGGGTCGTAATCGTACGTGTTCGTCATTCGGTCGGGCGCATAGGCGTAGGAGATGACCGGCTGCGACCCGTGCGCCACCTCGCCATAGCCGAGGAGGATGTCCCTCGCTATCGACTCCCGGTCGAGCCCGTACAGCAGCGCCTGGCGCACCCGGACATCCTGGAAATAGGGCGACTTCGCCGGGTCGAGATTGGTCAGGTAGAAGGTGAAGTCGGCGGTCGGGTAGGTGAGGACGCGCAAGCCCTCGGTCGACTCGACGGTCGCCACATCCGACGGCTCGAGGATTGCCGCGTCGACCTGCCCGCCGAGCAGGGCATTGACGATCGCGGTCTGGTCGGGCCAGACGAGGAGCGTGTAGCTGTCGAGGTAGGGGACCTTGCCGGAGTAGTCGTCGTTGCGGTCGAGCGTCACCCGTTCGCCCGGCAGCCACTCGCGGAAGCGGAAAGCCCCGGAGCCGACGACGCGGGCCGGATTCTGCCCGGTCGCGCCGGGGTCGGTCCGCCACTCCTTCGGTGGCGCCCCCTCCCAGACGTGCTTGGGGATGACCCAGGTCACCAGATCGTAGAGGAAAGTGACGAGCGGCTCCTTCGCGACGACCTCGAAGGTGTCGTCGTCGATCGCCCGCCACGACTCGGTCGCCTCGAGGAAGCTCTGCGTGTAGGAGGAGCCGACGTCCGGGTTGGCCAGGGCGTCGAAGGAGAACTGGACGTCGGCGGCGGTGACGTCGACGCCGTCCTGCCAGCGGGCGTCCCTGTTGAGGTGGAAGGTGTAGGTGCGGCCGTCGGGCGCGATCTCCCACGAGTCGGCCAGGCCATTCGGCGCCGGCTGGCCGGTGCGCGGGTCGGTGCCGACGAGTTGATCGTAGATCAGCCCGACCACGTCGATGGAGTACTGGTCGTCGGCCAGCAGCGGCTGAATCGTCTGGATATCGCCGGCGTTGGCGCCGATGAAGGTCCCGCCCGGCGTCGCCGCCTCGCTCAGCCCGAGGTCCGCCACGTACTGTGCCGTCCACTCCTCACGGGTGAGCGAGTGGACCGATGCCGACCCCGGCGTCGCCTCCTGCGCCAGCACCCCCCACGGCGCCCCCAGCAGCACGCCAAGCAGCGCCAGCGTGACCATCCGCCCCAATCCCGAACCCTGCCCGCTCCCCATGCTCGCGTCGACTCCTTCGCTGGCTATCGGCTATCAGCTATCGGCTATCGGCTATCAGCGAATAGCTAACAGCCGATAGCCGATAGCCGATAGCTCTCACGTCTACTCGCTCAACTTCGGATCGAGCGCGTCCCGCAGGCCGTTGCCGACCAGATACATGGTCAGCGACGTGAGGTAGATCATCAAGCCGGGGATGACCACGTTGGTGGCGTTCGTGCGGAAGAACTGCTGCGCATCGCCCAGCATGTTGCCCCACGACGGCGTCGGCACCTGCACGCCGATGCCGAGGAAGGAGAGGCCCGTCTCCGCCAGGATCAGCCCCGGGATGATCAGCGAGATGTAGACGATCATCAGCGGCAGGATGTTCGGCAGGATGTGGCGCAGCACGATGCGCGGTCCGGAAGCGCCGAGCGTCCGCGCCGCGTCGACGTACTCGCGCCCGCGCAGCGCGAGCACCTCGCCGCGCACGATGCGGGCGATTCCCGGCCAGGAGACCGCCGCCAGCACGAAGGCGAGCCCGACCGGCCCGGGCGAGTAGAGCGAGGCGATCAGGATCAGCAGCGGCAGGCCGGGAATGGAAAGGAGGACGTCGACCAGCCGCATCAGCAGCGTGTCGGTCAGGCCGCCCCGGTAGCCGGAGACGAGGCCGATCGCGCCGCCGATGAAGAAGGTGGCCAGGCCGGAGAGGACCGCGATCATGATCGAGACGCGCCCGCCGTAGGCGAGCCGCGTCAGGATGTCGCGGCCATTGCCGTCGCTGCCGAGGATGTAGCCGTCGGTCATTGGCGGCTTCAGCTTGTCGGCGAGGTGGTTCTCCTGCGGGGTGAACCCCGTCACATAGCGCGAGATCAGCCCCGCGCTGAGGACGAAGACAACGATCAGGAGGAGGACGATCAGGGCCGCCATCGCCACCCGGTTGCTCCGGAAGCGGCGCCAGGCGCGGATGTAGAGCCCTGGCGTCTTGCGCAGCGAGCGGCGATCGAGCGCGCCGACGTAGGCCTCTCCCTCGCCATAGGCGGAGAGGGTCGCCAATGCGCGCGATGGTGCCGGCGCCGCGTTGCCGGTCGGCGGGGCGACCTGATACTCGCTCTCGTGCTCGTCGGAGATGACCTGTGCCATGGCGAGCGCCCTATTCCAGCCGGATGCGCGGATCGAGCACGGCGTAGAGCACGTCCGCGACGAGATTGCTGAGCATCGTCAGCACCGAGAACATCAGCGTGGTCGCCATGATCATCGTGTAGTCGCGGCGGCCGACCGCCTCGTAGGTGAGGCGCCCCATGCCGGGCCAGGCGAAGATCGTCTCGATGAAGAGCGCGCCGCCGAGCAGCCCCGGCAGCGCCAGGCCGACGATGGTGATCAGGGGGAGGAAGGCGTTCTTGAAGGCGTGCAGGTAGAGGATCGTCCGGTTCGGCAACCCCTTGCCCCGCGCCGTGCGGATGTACTCCTGGCTCAGCGTCTCCAGCATCGAGGAGCGGAAGAAGGCGGACCAGGAGCCGATCTGCACCATCGCTAGCGCCGCCACCGGCAGGATGAGGTGCCGGATTCGGTCGAGGAGATCGCCCCCGCCGCGCGCATCCGCCATGCCGCCGACCGGGAGGGAGGGGAGCCCCCACGCCTTGAACTTGAGCGCGAAGAGGATGACGAGCAGCAGCGCGAGCCAGAAGTCGGGCATGGCGTACATCGCCACCGCGCCGACGCTGGCGGAGCGGTCGAAGAGGGAGCCGTGCCGGACCGCCGAATAGACCCCCAGCGGCACCGCGATGGCCAGCGCGATGCCGAGGGCGAGCACGGCAAGCAGCAGCGTGTTCGGGATGGCCGCCCAGATCCGGTCCGCCACCGGCAGCCGGTTGTAGAGGGAGACGCCGAGGTCGCCGTGGGCCAGATCGCCGAGCCAACTGACATAGCGGACCGGCCACGGCTTGTCGAGCCCGAGCTGCTTCTCCAGCTCCAGCGCCGCTTCCGGCCGGATCTTCGGGTTGTCGCGCAAGCGCAGCACCGGGCTGCCCGGCATCAGGTTGATCAGCGCGAAGGTCAGGAAGGTGACCCCGAAGATGAGGGGGATCATCTGCAGCAGGCGGCGGACGATGTAGGCGGTCACCGGCCGGACCTCGGATCACCCGACCACCACGATCGGCGCAACCGCCACCCGTCCGTAGGGGCGACGCTTGCGTCGCCCGCGTCCCCTGCAGATCGGCCGAGGGTTGGCAGCGGCGCTTCCAGCCTCGCAAGTTCGCGGCGCATCAACCCGGGCGACGCAGGCGTCGCCCCTACGATCTGAGGGGAGGGCCAACCCGGCGGGCAAGCGGAATTCGCGCGCGAATGAAGTGCGCTCATGGCATGCTCACTCGATTGTACAGGGACAGTGCCCCAACCATGGGCGGGTGCGCGGAAGTATACATAAGCGGGCGTTGGGTGGTGAGGGATGGGGGGATGAGGGTTCGGTTGTAGGGGTGACGCCTGCGTCGCCCGCCGTCGATCGCCACGACCGGTCGCATAGGGAACGGCTGTCCCATCACCCCAACACCCATCACCCATCACCTTACTGCTTGATCCAGACCTCCGGCAGGTCGACGCCCCAGGTGCTCGGGTGGTAGTTCTGCAGGGCGTCGTTGTAGCCGGCGTGATCCTGCCTGAAGTAGAGGATGCCGACCGGCTGCTCGTCGTTGACGATGTTGCTCGCCTCGATCAGGAGCTTCTTCCGCGCCGCCTCGTCGAACGTTCGCTTCGCCTCGGCGTTGATCTTGTCCAGTTCGGGGTTGCAGTATTTCATGTCGTTGAAGCCGACCTGGTACTGATCGCAGCCGAACATGGCATCCTGGATGAAGCTGGCGTCCCACAGGAACCCGTACAGCGCGACATCGAAAGTCGGGTTGGTCGTCGTCGCCTCGATCAGCGCCGGCATTTCCAGCGAGCGCGGCGTCGCATTCACGCCGATCGCGCTCCAGGCGTCCTGGAGGTAGGCGACAACCTGGTCGCGCGTCGGCGACCCGGACGGGTAGAGGAGGTCGAATGACATCGCCTCCCCGTCCTTGTCGACGATGCCGTCCCCGTTCGTGTCGGTCCACCCGGCTTCGGCCAGGAGCGCCTTCGCCTTCTCCGGATTGTAGGTGTATTTCGTGGTGATCTGATCTGGCGCGTAGGCGTAGGAGACGATCGGCTGCGTCCCCTGTGCTACCTCGCCGTAGCCGAGCAGGATGTTCTTGACGATCGACTCCCGGTCGAGCGCGTACAGCAGCGCCTGGCGCACCCGCACGTCCTGCCACTTGGTCGTCACCTCGGGGTCGAGGTTGAACTCATAGTAGGTGAAGCCCCGCGTCGGGTAGTGCTCGACCGCGACGCCGGGCGTCCCCTCGACCGAGGCGATATCCGACGCTTCCAGATCGGCGGCGTCGATCTCGCCATTGAGGAGCGCGTTGACGCGCGCGGTCTGGTCGGGCCACACGCGCAGGACATAGGAATCGAGGTGTGGGACCTTGCCGTAGTAGTCGTCGTTGCGGACGAGCGTCACGCTTTCGCCCTGCTTCCACTCCTGGAACTTGAAGGGGCCGGTGCCGACGACGCGCGACGGGTCGACGCCGGTGGCGCCCGGGTCGGTCCGCCACTCCTTCAGCGGCACGTTCTCCCAGATGTGCTTCGGCACGATCAGGAGCGGCTGGATATCGAAGAGGAAGGTGTAGACCGGCTCCTTGGCCACCATCTCGAAGGTGTCATCGTCGATCACCCGCCACGACTCGACGGTATCGACGAAGGTGGCGGTGTAGGTGCTGCCCGTGTCGGGATTGGCGAGGGCGTCGGCCGAAAACTTGACGTCCTCGGCCGTAAAGTCGACGCCGTCATGCCATTTGGCGTTCTTGTTCAGGTGGAAGGTGTAGGTGCGATTGTCCGGGCCGATCTCCCAGGAGTCGGCCAGCCCGGTCGGGGCGATCTGGCCACTGCGCGGGTCGCCGCCGACCAGCCCTTCGTAGATGAGGCTGACGACATTGGCCGTGACCTCTTCCTCGGCCAGGAACGGCTGCACTGTCTGGATGTCGGCCACCGATGAATCGATGAAGGCGCCGCCGGGTGTCGCCGCCTCGGTGTAGCCGAGATCCCTGGCGAGCTCCGCCTGAAACTCGTCGCGGGTCATCGACGTCCGCGTCTCGCCGCTCGCCGGCGTGGCGTCCTGCGCGACGGTCGCCAACGGGGCAACGAGTATCGCGGAGACCATCAGCAGGCCCATGAGCCAGCCGATGGCGGGGGATTGACGCCAGCGCATCCGCTCCTCCTTCTCGCGAGCGACCACAACGGCGCGCATGGGGCGGCTCCCAGCGCGTCCGTCACATGTGCAACGTCAGATTTCCGTGAAGGATACAGTACGCTGCAGGCGAGAAACCCGGTCGCGCGGCGCGGGAGTGCCCGTGGAGGTGAGCGGAGCGACACCTGATGCCAAGGAGTGTACTGCCGTGTCGACGATCGACATTCCTGACCAGTCTGCCGCCGTCTTCGGCGACCGCCTGCAGCGCGCGCAGGGCGAGATGGCGCGCTCTGGGGTCGACTTGCTCGTGGTCGGCGCCTCCGCCGACATGCGCTACATGATCGGCTATCCCGGCCACGAGTCGGAGCGGATGAGCGTCCTCGTCCTCCCGGCCGAGGGGCCGGCGCACTACGTCGTGCCCGGGCTCGAGGCGCCGCTGCTGCGCGAGCAGCGCGACCTGATCGAGATCGTCCCCTGGGAGGAGACGGAAGACCCGGCAGCGAAAGTCGCGGCGGTGGCCGGCATCGCCGCGCGCGGCACCATCGCCGTCAGCGACGAGCTCTGGAGCGTCTTCACCCTCCGCCTGCAGCGGGCCATGCCCGAGGCGCGCTGGCGCGAGGGGGGCCAACTGCTGCGGCCGCTGCGGATGATCAAGGACGAGCGGGAGATCGCCCTGATGGCCGAGGCGGCGCGCCGCACCGACGATACCTGGGCCGAGTTCATCACCACCTCGATCGTGGGGCTGAGCGAGTGGCAGGTGCGAGAGCGGCTGCTCGACCTGCTGGCGGCGGTCGGGCTGGAGCCGGTCTTCTGCAACGTCGGCAGCGGCCCGAATGGCGCATCGCCCCATCAGACCGCCAGCGACCGGGTTGTCGCGCCGGGTGACGCCATCGTTTGCGACTGGGGCGGTACACTGCAGGGATACCACTCCGATGTGACCCGGACCGCCCATGTCGGCGATCCCTCGGCCGAGTTCGTTCGCGCCTACGAGGCGGTGCGCACCGCGAACCAGGCCGCGCTCGACGCCGTCCGGCCGGGCGTCCCCTGCCAGGCGGTCGACCGGGCCGCGCGCGGGGTGCTCGCGGCGGCGGGGTATGGCGAGGCCTTCATCCATCGCGTCGGCCACGGTCTCGGGCTCTCGCTCCATGAGGAGCCGTATCTGGTGGAGGGGAATATGCTCCCCCTGGCGGAGGGGATGGTCTTCAGCGACGAGCCGGGCGTCTACTTCCCGGGCGAGTTCGGGATCCGGATCGAGGACACCGTCGTCTGCACGGCGGACGGCGGTCGCCGCCTCAACGAAGCGACCCGGGACCTGGTCGTGATGGGGTGATGGGTGACAGGAGACGGATG